>JASJCW010000020.1 GCA_030065265.1 Prochloraceae cyanobacterium | reverse complement strand
TTTCAGTCAATTTCTATGTTTTTTTAAAAAGTATCAGTTATTTTAGTGGCATTTGTAATAATATTTGGGTTTATTTTTAGCAGGTATAATTATATATTCAAAAATATCGTATTCGTTTTGAGCGATCGAAGACTGAATTTGTTTTCCTCGCAACCGTTGCCCTAAACAAGCTTCCAGAAAGCCTTGAATTGCCCCTAAAGTATAAGTACATTTTCTGTTACTGTCAGCAGGTTCGCCATCAGATTCAACTGTTTCTTTAACGTAAACTTGATATTTATAATCTACTTCAACTATTTTTTCAATAATACACAAACGAGTGCCGTTTTTTCCGAGGGCGTAACTTGCTTTAGCTGTTAATTCTTGAAGCGATCGCTTTTCTAAAGATTTACTATCAAAACCTAAATAATTCGCTAATTGTTTTCCTCGTTTGCGGCCAGCTGCAATAATAGCTATGGCTGCTGCTTTTTCCCCTAAAGCTTCTTCTACTCCAACAATAACCGCTTTTAAACAAATAATACTGCTAAAATCGCCTAACTCTTCCCTCATGTTAATTTGTAGAACTTATATTTTTGACTACTTAAATAAATTCTATTCTTTTAAAAAGCACCAATCAATTATTTAGTTAGATTTTTTAAGTATTTTTTGCTGATTTTTTGGTAGTAATCTTTATTACGGCCAATCCCTCGTAATAATAATAAAAATAAAAAAAATTCAATATTTAGGCTTTATATAATATAATTATATATTTGGGTCAAGTACAAGCGATCGATGCTAAATTGACCGAAGATTGCAACAAGCTCGACGGAGCGACCTGCGATCGAATCCAGCAACACCCTAAAAAAGGAGAATAAGAAAAAGTATGTCTCGATATAGAGGCCCCCGTTTGCGAATCACAAGACGCTTAGGTGAATTACCTGGTTTAACCCGCAAAAATGCCCGTAAGTCTTATCCACCAGGACAACACGGACAAGCAAGAAAAAAAAGATCTGAATATGCCATTCGTTTAGAAGAAAAGCAAAAACTCCGCTTTAACTACGGTGTCAGCGAAAAACAATTAATGGCCTATATGCGTAAAGCTCGTCGTGCTTCTGGTTCTACTGGTACGGCTTTACTAGAATTACTAGAAATGCGTTTAGATAATACAGTTTTTCGTTTAGGAATGGCTGGAACTATCCCCGGTGCGCGTCAACTAGTTTGTCACGGCCACGTTACCGTAAACGGTCGCGTTGTCGATATTGCTAGCTATCAATGTCGTCCTGGAGAAGTAATTAGCGTTAGAGATCGCAATAGTTCGCGACGTTTGGTAGAAACCAATATGGAATATCCAGGTTTAGCCAATCTTCCCAGTCATTTAGAGTTTGACAAAAATACCTTAGTAGGTAAAGTTAACGGTGTGATTGAAAGGGAATGGGTGGCTTTACAAATTAACGAACTGTTAGTAGTTGAGTATTACTCTCGGAAAGCTTAATCTCGGTAAAGACGTTCTTACCGAACGTCTGTATATTTCCGTATATTCTAGCCTCCAATTTGGGACATAGTCCGATGATATGAAGATCCAGAAGTACCCGATTCTCTTTGCTTGAAATTGATTTCTGGTTTGATTGCTAGCAATCCCTTGACTTTTTCCTGTAATTGTTCCCGATTTAAACCTTGACGGAGCGGTGTTTTTAAATCTATTTGATTGTCTTGGTTGAGCAAGCAGGGGCGCAACCAACCATCAGCAGATAAACGCAATCTATTGCAGCGATCGCAGAAACATTCTGACATTTGTGAAATAAAACCAATCGTCCCTTTTGCACTAGGTATTTTGAATACGTCGGCCGGGCCGTTACCTTTAATTTTAGATTCGACTAAACCCCATTTACCTTTAATTTGTTGTCTTAATTCTTCTGAGGAGATCCAAGCGCGATCTTGAAATAAATTCATATTACCGATCGGCATAAATTCAATAAATCTAACGTGCCAATTGCGATCGATACTCAAAGCAGCTAAATCTAGTATCTCGCGATCGTTAATACCTGGGATGACGACAACATTTAATTTAAGAGGATCGAAACCAACTTCGTAAGCTGCTTCTATTCCTTGCCAAGTTTGCTGCCAAAGACTGCGACCTCTATTACCGATAATTTTATCGAAGGTTTGGGGATTGAGGGAATCTAAACTAATATTAATCCTTCGCAAACCGGCATCGTAAAGATCTCGGGCTAAATCTGCTAAGAGAAAGCCGTTGGTACTTAAGGATAAGTCTTCAGTTTCTGGCAGAGAAGCAATCTCTCTAACTAAATTTACCACTCCAGGGTGCAATAATGGCTCTCCACCCGTAAGCCGAAATTTGCTAAACCCTAGGGGAATAAATATTTGTTTTAGTAAGGTTACTATTTCTGTAGTGGTTAGTAATTCTTCTCCCAGGATGTATTTTAATTTTTCTCCTTCTGGCATACAGTATTGACATCTAAAATTGCAGCGATCGAGAATACTGATGCGAAGATAGTCTACCTGGTTCATGGTGTTTTGGTTATATGCCAATTATTTTATCTATTTTTAGGGTACAAATTTTTGGCTTGTCTGGGCGATCGCAACTAATACCCATTTTGGAAAATTTGTAAATTATGGATTTTTACTGTTTTGAAAATTGTTTCGATTGTGGGTAAAAAAGATGTTGCGATATCAGTTTACTAAAATAATACTACAGATCGATTTTCCCAATCTTTTGCCTTCGACCGCCGAAGTGCAGCAACTCTCAACAGAATTGCTCTGATATCGATCGCGAGGTTGTGATTTTGACAAAGATCGAACCAAGTATTTTTGAGTTACTGGTCTGTTTGCGGCATTGTCACTGAGATTACAAATAGCACAGCCAACCCGACTATTCTTCGATGTTTACCTACCCATGTGCCGATTTAATAGTTCTCCAGCGCGGGGCTTAAAGAGGAGGTAAAATAAAGATTCGAGATAACGAAGTACGTCTTCGCGGTTTTCTTTAGAAGTAAAGTTCCAAAAACCGTAAATTCGAGCTAGAGAAAGTAATTTAGTAGTGTGAATTTTCCAGGTATAGGTAGTATTAATTCGTTCGATCGCTGCTTGAGAAATTTGATGCCAATAATCGGGATTTTCATCGCATTGAGATCTAAAATCAAGAATACTTCGAGCAGTTTCTTCTAGATTAGTCGGATTAATATAGAAACCATTGATTGTATTTTGAATGATTTCTAAAGGCCCGCCAAACTGAGTTGCAAAAACTGGCAAACCGGAAACCATAGCTTCTAACACTGTCAAGCCAAAAGGTTCAAATAGAGCCGGTTGAACGAAAATACCTCGGCGATCGGCAATAATCCGATAAACTTCACCAGCATCGCTTTTAGACAAACGTATTCCCAACCAGCGAATTTTATTGTACAAATTATAACGTTCGATCGCGCCGTAAATTTTTTCAATTTCTTCTCGTTCTTCATTATCGCGAGAGTCAGAAGTGTATAATTTACCGGCAATTAAAATTAAATTGCACTGTTCTTGTAATTCGGGAGATTGACCGAAACACTCAACTAAGCCAGTCAAATTTTTAATCCGATCGAGACGGGCCATTGAGAAAATAGGAGGTTTTTCGGGATCTTCGAGACTACCAAAAACTTGAGAAGGATCTTCTAGAGTAAATAATAGTTCTTCGAGACGTTCTTTTTTAGCGGCTATTCTCTCTTGGCTGCGATCGTAGGGAAAATATACTTTCTCGTTCACTCCTGGAGGTACGACGTTAAATTTAGGAGAATACAATTCGATCCCTTTAACAACGTGATACAATCCGGGCATGGTAAAACTTTCATAGGACTCGTATTGTCCGACGCTATCTGGCATGCCAACTATCTCTTGATAGGTACTGCTGATGATGCAATTAGCTGCGTTCATCGCGATCGTATCTGCAGTAAACTGTAAAGAAAAATAATAAAAATTTTCTAAATCTTGCCAGTAGAGATTGCTGAAAAGATATTTTGATTTTTCTAAAGCGTGAGCGATGTTAAATTGAGTTATTTTCAGTTTGCGCGCTAACAAAAAGGCGACTAAATTACCGTCAGAATAGTTACCAATAATTAAATCCGGTTTACCTTGAAATTCGACATAAAGTTCTTTCTCGGCATCGATCGCAAATGTTTCTAAATAAGGCCAAATTTCAAAGCGAGAAATCCAATTTTGGGTAACATTGGGGTTAAATTCTCGAAAAGGCACTCGCAAGATCCAGGCATTTTCAGTGCCGTTAATTTTCTCTAAGCGTTCGTTGCATCTAGTTCCGTCACTATTGGGGATCAAACGGGTTAAGACGATTACTTTGGGTTTAATTGCAAAACTATCCAAACCTGCTAAAGTAATATCTTCTTCGAGCTGTTTTTCTAAACTTCTAGCTTGATCGAGAACGTAGACTACTTGACCTCCGGTATCGGGACGGCCTAAAACTCCTTCTTGTCCGAGCCAGCCGTGAATAGAGACTAGCACGATTTGAAAAATCATGGGAATTCTCGACAAAAAGGCTTCTAATACTTTATCGTCTGGAGAATCTAGTAATTCATCGAGTATTTCTAAAGTTTCTTTAACTCTTGCTGCAGTATTTCCCCAACCTGGTTCAAAACCTAATGCTTGCAGTTCGTAACGAAATTCTTCATAGGGGCGATCGCCGGGAAGATCGTTGAGAATGCCGATCGCAACTTTAACCTGTTCGGATAGTTGTTGTTGATTTTGAATCCGACCGCTAATTAAGAGAACTAAACCTTTATGGTTGTGGAGTCTGAGAAAATTATATAAAGTTGCCAGCCATTGTCCGGGATCTTGAAATAGTTTGCTCGAAAGATAGCGGTTGAGAAATTCTACACCCTTGCCAATATTTTTGGCATCACGAATGATAGGAGAATAGTCGTAAAAGGGGCCGAAATCAATTTCAAATACGTCTCCTTCTTCGGGATGAAAGCGATCGACAAAGCGATCGCGCCGATCCAATAATTCTGGAATACTCAATCGTTCGATGGTTAAATCTTCCAGAAGTCTGTATGCTTCCGATCTAGCTATTTTTGGCCTGATAATGAAACAAAGACTGTCTTCTTCTAAAATTATTTCTTGAGTGTAGTAAATTAATTTACCTAAACGGGAAGATTTTTGAAATTGCTCTGGGTTTTTTTTACCTTGGCAAAATTCTTCAAAAGTTTGTAAGATATCGTTCCGCAGCAGGTATTTTTGGCTTAATCCTTGTAACTGGCTAATGAATCCCCGCAGATCGTTTTTTTCTTCACAGTTTAGAACCGACTCAATGAGATAAGACATTCAAGTTCCTTTATATCAGCTAGAGGCTAAAAATATCTCTACCAAATGCTTGTAAATTATCCCACGTTAAGAGAATATTTAAATAACTTATTTTCTAATACAGTTTAAAAATTGTTCGTCTTTTCTAATCGATTCAAAATCAGAATCCTTGAGAGCTAGTTGAAGATTGTATTCGTTCAATTCGATCGCTTTTTGCAAGCATTGACAAGCTAAGTCTATTTCATAGACTCGAGCGGCACAACAGGCTCGATTGTACCAAGCATATTCGTCGTCTTCGGCGATTTGAGTTGCTCGATGATAACAATCCCCTGCGGCTTCGTAATTGCCTAAATAACGGTGGCAATCTCCTTGTTTGTACCAAGGCCAGTGAGATTTAGGATCTCTAGCAGAGGCTGCTTGATAAGAAGCGATCGCTTCTTGATAATTACCTAAATGACGTTGAGCGTCTCCGCGACGATACCAGGCCCAATAGTCGTTCGGTCGCAATTCAATTACTAAATCGTAAGTTTTAATTGCTTCGCTATATTTTTCCCATTGACGCAAAGCATCTGCTTTTCTAAAAGTAGCCCAATAGTCTCGCGGTCTGATTGATATTGCTCGCTCGAAGCTTTGAATTGCTCGATCGTACTCACCTAAATATTCAGCGTAAATATAGGCTTTACTGTACCAACTCCAATAATCTCGCTCTCGATTCTCAATTGCTTTATCCAAGCTGGCGATCGCTTCTTCGTAACGTCCTAAAGCTTGTAGCACTTTACCTCGATTGTACCAACTCCAATAATCTCGAGGTCTCACGGCTAAAGCTTTTTCATAGCATGCTGCTGCTTCAGCATAAAAGTTTTGTTCGTCTAACAATTTGCCTTGATGGTACCATTGCCAGTAGTTTTGCGCGCCCACAGATAAAGCTTTGACTTTTTTAGATTTAGCTCCTACCATAACTCTAACTCTCCCGTTGATTCGCCGCCGATGTATTACGTAACTACCATATTTTTGTTTGACTTGGATTTAGTCACCTTACGATGCGTGCTTTGATTGAAATTTCTTTTGATTTTTTAAGAAATTAAACCCAGTGACAATCTTTATGCTGATTTGGAACGATTCGCTCGAAAGTTTAACACGCAATAATACAAAATATTAATATTTTTTTTACATATGCTCCATAAGCACGTTTTTTCAAAAATATTGCTGTTCGTCCTTGGTCTATTATTATTTGCCTGTCCCGCTCCACCGAAAGAACCCCTTGAAAAATTAATTATTGGAGTGGTCAGTTACGAAGGAGCCAGCGATATAGTAGATAGATACTATCATTTTCAAGATTATTTAGCAGTAGAAACTAAAACTGTTATAGAATTAGAGCCTAGTTTTAACGAGCGTAAAGCAATCGATCGCATTGAAAGAAGAGTTTGGTCGATCGTCTTTGCTCCTCCTGGTTTAGCGGCGATCGCGATCGATCGACAAGGTTACATCCCGATTTTTGCTTTAGCAGGAAGAAACTTAGATCGATCTTGGATCGTGGTCAGGGAAGATAGCAACCTTGAAAAGCTCGAAGATCTTTCAGAGAAAACTCTAGCTTTGGGTCAGCGAGGTTCTGCTACTGGTTATTATTTACCTTTGTACGATCTTCATGGCTTGACTTTATCTAGCGTTAGATTTGCACCTACCCCGAAAACCGTCTTAAACTGGGTCGAGGAGCAAAATGTTGATGCTGGAGCGATATCTCGAGAACAGTTCAATAAATATCGTGGCGAATTTTTAACTCGCTTTCGAGTTCTGCATCAAACGAGATTAGTTCCTTCAGGAGTTGTCTTGATAAATCCCGATCTTGCTCCGAAATTGCAAAATAAAATTAAAGAGGCAATGAAACAAGCACCGACTTATCTGACAAAAGATGCTGGTTATCTTCCTCACGCTCCCGTTCCTAATTACCAAAATTTTATTATTTTAGTAAATAAAGTTAGACCCATACAACCAAAACTAGACAAACAACCTGCAGTTTTGCTTAAAGATTAATTATTAATCGATCCTGGTATTATTCGCGTTGCAAATTGCTTTAATAGAATATTATACTTTTTAACATAAATTGTATAGTAAAAGATATTTTTTATCGTGACAAAAGAGCGATCTATTCCACTAACTAACTTGCCAGAAAATAATTCATCTCTACCTCAGAATAATAACAAAACTATTATTTTTCTTAAACAATTTTTGTTATTTAGTGCTAGCAGCATTACTTTAACCATATTTATTATTTTAGCTAGTGTTTTGCGTGGAGGTTACGGCGTATATGGCACGATGAAGTCTTTTCTAAATTTCAGCGTTTCTCAGCCCAAAGTCGAAGTGCCGACAGTCGTTATTGATAAGATCAAACTGACTAGTCAATTAACAACTGCTACTTTTGTAATGGAGGCGGTAGTTCCTGCTTCTGAAGATCGTAAATTAGGAGATTTAGTAATTGCCAGCACTAAACTGCTTTATATTGCTAGAGGAGAAGTAAAAGCGGGAGTAGATTTAAGTAAAATCAAAGCAAAAGATATTAAAGTTATTAATAATAGCATTGAAATTAGTTTGCCTCCCCCGCAAATTATTGATAGCAAAATAGATGTCGATCGCTCTTTTGTTTATGATTACGATCGCGGGTTTCTCAACTTAGGCCCCGATGCAGCAATTGATTTGCAAACCTCAGCACAACGTAAAACTTTAAATAAAATCATTAAAAGTGCTTGTCAAAAAAATATTTTAGAAGAAGCAAATCAAAAAGCAAAATTAACCGTTTCTAGCTTATTAAATACTGCTGGATATGCCAAAGTTAAAGTGATTACTTCTTCTCCAGATCGAAGTTCTTGTTCTTAATATTAAGAAATATATTGTTTGAAAAAAGAGAATTTAATCTCGAGCGAAATAAAAAATTAATATTTTATCTATTATCTGGTAAGCTATTTAAGCTAATTCAATAAAGGAGCGTTGCTGCGATCTTTTAAAAAATTCGAGCGAACAATTTGCTTAAACCCCAAAAAATTACTAATTAAAAGTAGAACGAGGGATTTAAAATACTGACTTCAGATTTGTTTAAATTTGTCCTCGAAGGTTGCCTCACTAGATGTTTATTATTCTTGCTTAAGTGATAGGCATTATCACATCAGTTAATCTATTAACTTCTCGATTGGCAAATTCTTGTTTATTTAGCTGCGACAATATATCTCTAGATTTTTTCTTATTTTCAATTAATTTTAATAAATCCAATGTCTGACTCACAAATTGGTAGTATTGTAATCTAACATTGTGACCCAATAAAATTAGATCGCCTTTTTTCAAGCAATGGCGATCGCAAAATCTTTGATTTACCATTAAACCGTTGCTGCTTCTTTTTTTGAGATCGCCATCGTAAATCCAAAAAGAATCTCGAGTAATAGCTTCTTGTTGTTTGATGATAGTGGCGTGATAACGAGAAACTTGCTTATCTTCAATAACAATATCGTTGTGAGGATTCCTTCCTAAAGAATATTTGTCTTTGTTTAAAATAATAATTCTTTCGCTACATTGTTCTTTAACAATTAAGACATGATTTAAATCTTGATTTGAATTGCTCATTTTTTAAATAATAACTTTATCTTTTTTGTTATACGATTATTGTCTGTTTAAAATTAACTGTTTCTCGATCTGAAACTTTGGACTTTGTCAAACTAGTTTTCTTATCGAGAGATTTTAACAACTTCACGGTTTTACTTGAAAGTTGATGGTAAGTTAGCTTGACATTTTTGCCCAATAAAATTAAATCTTTTGGTTTGAGTAAATGTCTAAAACAATATTGCCCGTTAATTATTAATCCATTGGTGCTTCTTTTCCCATTGATAGCACCGTCATAAATCCAAAATGAACCTTCGTTAGATAAATCTTGCGTATCCCTGATAATTGTGGCATGGCAGCGAGAAATCTCCTTATCGTGGATAATAATAGAATTTTTACTTCCCCTACCTAAAGTATAATAGTCCTGTTGCAATTCGATAATACTCGAACCAAGTGGGGCTTCAATTCTCAAGATATGACGAAAATCATTTTTGAGTGTTTTCATAAACCGTAAAAAGCCATTGAGTTGTAAGTTATTTCTTTTATTATCGAATTTAACTAGATAATTTCGATCCGCTAAATAACTCAATTATCTAAGTGATTTTACGCTTTTAGGCTATATTTGAAATATCAATTGCTTAGGAAGGATCGCTCTATTATATTAATTACAATTTTCGTTGGCAGAGGGCAAAAGGCAGGGGATAAGGCAGAAGGCAGAAGAAGTTTTGTTTTGTAAATTTCTTGGCGATTAACTAAATAATCTGAGAAATTTAGTAATTCAAATAGGTTTTACTTAGTCGGATCGAACCTTGAAAAAAAACTAAGTTATTTTAAATTTTATTAATATTTTTAGAAAATTTATCTTAAATGATGTAAATGATTGACCGCATTAAAAGAAATTACTTAAGGGCAATCTTTGAAAAGAAATAATAAATCATATAAATTCTGTTTGAATAATTTTAAGAAGTATCTCTTCAAAGAATAGATTGATTTAAAACTTGTCAATCTGAGACTAATAAAACTACAGCATGAACGCAAATCCCTTCTTCTCGTCCTACAGGCCCTAATTTTTCATTAGTAGTAGCTTTAATCCCGACGCGATCGCAATCTAGAGTCAAAGTTTGAGCTAGTTTTGCGACCATAGATTTAATGTGAGGTTTCAACTTAGGTCTTTCGGCAACAATTACAGAATCAATGTTATTAATTTGCCAACCTCGAGATTTAATTAATGCATCGACTTGTTTCAATAATAATAAACTATCTGCTCCAGCCCATTTTGGATCGGTTGGAGGAAAATAGTGGCCGATATCTCCTAAACTCAAAGCACCTAACATCCCATCCATAATTGCATGAGTCAGTACGTCTGCATCGCTATGACCGTCCAATCCTAAATGGTGAGGGATTTTTACACCACCAAGAATTAGCGATCGCCCTTCTACTAATCGATGAATATCGTATCCGTTACCTACTCTGATTTTCATCTTGCTATTTTTAGAGATCGCAATTATTGCGATCGACTTCGATAATTATTCTTGAGTTTGTTCTGGTTCTGTTTCTGCTGGAGTTTCGTTACTATCTCCTTGTTTTTGTTTGGGAGTAATACCTAATAGAGATTTTACATAATCGCTATTTCCAGCAAGTCTTACTATACCGCGATCGAGAAATTTTTTATTTCTTTGTTCTGAAATTTCGATAATTTTTCCGGCTAATTCAGTGCCAATTTGCTCTAATTCTGCTGTATTTTTGTGTTTGCTACAGATTTTTTTAGCCAAAAGATTTAATTCTTTAGTTCCTTTTCTGGTTGCTACGTCAATGTTTTTTTCAGAAACTACTTTTTTGACTTGTTTGATTAAGGTTTTTTCGATTTTACTGTTGCTGATTTGGGTTTGGCCGGGCATAGCGATTTTCCTCTTTTGCTAACCAAACGCCAATCTTACAGCAAAGGCGTCACTTAAAGCTAGTCAAGATTATGGTTGTGCGGCTAAAAATCTTGCTACAGTTTGATTAAAAACTTCCGGGTTTACTAAATGCACCCAATGATTTCCCGGTACTTGGCAAATTTGTAAATTTTTTAAATAAGTTTTGAATGGTTTGAGCTGCCAAGGTGTTCGATTCAGTCCAGATCGTGGTTGAATGAAAAGAGTAGGAATGTCAATTGCTTCGGTAAGACCGGCAACTTGCATTACTTCTGTAAAGATTTCGTTACGAGCTGCTACAGTAAATTTACTACCCCAAGTACCGTTAGGTTTCGCTTCGATACCAGCAAAAAAGGCTTGTTGTTGTAACTCACTCCAGTCGCGATACTGTTTGAGAGTTTTGGCAAGTTTTTCGGCTTCTGCTTTGCTCTGAAAGGGCCCCATAGCTTTGAGAAAAGGCAAAATTCGGTAAAATAAGGGGAATGTTATCTTAGCAAAACTGGGAATTTTATTAATAAAGAAAGGATCGACTAAAATTAGACTGCGGAGGCGTTTGGGGTTTTTGGTTGCCCAAACTGTTAGTATTTTAGCACTCCAAGAATGAGCGAGAACGTGAGCGTTATCCCATCCTAAACTGTCCATTAATGCTTCTAAATCTGCGATCGCGCGATCGCAAGTATAATCTGTTTCTGGTTTGCTGCTTTCTCCATGACCCCGCAAATCTGGAGCGACGATATGATATGAAGGTTCTAAGTATTGCCCTAAACTAGACCAAACTGCTGCACAATCAGCCATACCGTGCAACAATAGCAAAGGTTTGTCACCTTTGGCCCATTCTAAGTAAGAAATTTCTAAGTCTTGTAACTTTAATTGTTTGCGTAGCATTATTTTTAAGTAAATAATTTAGATCGAAACCAGACCAGCAATTTGCTCAATTTTTTAGTAGTTACTTATTTTGGCAGGAAAATCGGTAAAATAACCATCGATGCCCAGTTTAATTAATTCGCTCTTTTCTGCTCCTGGATTGCCTTTATAGCGATCGCTAAGAAATATATCTTCATTGCGTAAAGTCCAAACATGAACTAACAATCCCGCTTCATGGGCATTTTCGATTAAATTACTTGTCTGGGATTGAGTCTTGTTTTGACTTAATTCAAAAATTAATTCTTTGGCAATGCCAATTCCAGATGCATAAGCAGCTATTTCGATTAAGCCATCTTTAGTAATTAAATCGCGATAAGTGCGCTTATCTTTGTGAAGGATAAAGTCGTAAGGAGAGCCATGAGGAGCAATTAGCTGAATCAAAGGTAATTTTAAACTATTTTTTCCCATTAAGTCAGTTAAATCGATTTTAAGATTGCTTACTTCAAAAGATTGGATAAAAACTCGATTCGTTGCGGTAAAATCTTTAGCAATTAAGGTATCGATTAGTAATTGTTCGATTGACAAACTAGCATTAGAGCCGTTGAAAAAAGTAAGAGAATTAAAATAAGTTGGGTGTTTAGTTTCGGGATAAATACCGATTTTGCGGCCCGTTTTTGCTTCTACTGTTTTAACAAGATCGATAATTTCTGCTAATGTCGGAATTGTAAATAAAAGATCGTATTTTGTATTATTGGGTCTGATATGTGGTAAGCGTTCTTTAGCCCTTAAAGATTTTAATTCTGCTAGAGTAAAATCTTCGACAAACCAACCGCTAATTTGAGAGCCATCGATCCATTTGGTGGTAAAGCGATCGCGAAATTCAGGGCGATCGGCGACATTAGTAGTAGCAGAAATTTCATTTTCGTGACGGGCGACGAGAATCCCATCTGAAGTAGGGACTAGATCGGGTTCGATAAAATCAGCACCGAGATCGATTGCCAATTGATAAGCTGCTAAAGTATGTTCGGGACGAAAGCCGCTAGCACCTCGATGGGCGATTTGAATCGGAAAATTGTCAGTTAGTTGGCGCATATTTAATTACAAGCAGAAGCAGCCAATAAATTACTTCAAGCAACAATGTATTAATCGTTCTACTAATTTTAAATTAATCAATTATTTCTAGATTAAAAAGCTGACTTCCCCAGACTGTAACTTTTTGCTTGTGACTCGATCGCTCTAGCGTGCCTATTTTCGGATAAGATAAAAAATTACAGAAAGGCTGACAACTGTTACTTGAAAACTGCGATCGAACGTGCCACGATTGCAGATGTTATTGTTATTTGTCATTGGTTATAAATAGCAAGTAACTTCAAATCCTATCTTTAGGGATAAAACCAGCTTAGTCAAACTATTGTCACAGAAACTGGTAGGCAAATCCCGTTTTCTGCATATAGTAAAAAGAAGTATCTAGAGGAACAACCGATGAACGAAGAAATTTTTGCAAAAGTAAAGACAATCGTAGCAGATCAATTAGAAGTAGATCCGAACGACATCAAGCCAGAATCTAGCTTTGCTAACGATCTCGGAGCTGATTCTTTGGACACAGTAGAATTAGTTATGGCTTTAGAAGAAGAATTTAATATTGAAATTCCCGATGAAGCAGCAGAACAAATTGACACCGTAGGTAAAGCAGTAGAACACATTAGCGAAAAAGTAGAGACTCCAGCATAAGAGAAAAACTTCAAACGAAGCAGCCTCACGGCAAGTTGCTTAGGTCGACCGAAATCAATGCTGTTAATGACAATAAATAGTCACCGTTACACCGCCGTGAAACAATGGTGCCTGCCCTCTGCGGCGTTCCCTGGTCAAATTTAGCTAGAATTATTTCATTCGATTAAAACAAAAATTAGAGCTAGTGAGGCCGCTTCGATAGGAAATTTAAAGCAATTAGCTGGTAAAAAAAAATTAAGATCGACTCAAAAAAATAGGTTTTAAATAACCGATTAGTGAACTCACAAAAGTAGTAGGAACGATTTTAGGGCGATCGCCCCTTAACGAAAGGGAATTACTGTACTCTGATGGGCAATCGGCGAATCCACTGACGATTTAAATCCTCGATCGAACGATTAAGTGTAAAGTTGCGACCTTTGAGATCGTAAATCTCCTACTTGGATTTGAAGGATTGAGAGCAAGCGAGCGAGTAAAAATTATGGCAAACAATGAAATCAAAAGGGTTGTGGTCACCGGTCTTGGAGCAATCACTCCCATCGGGAATAATCGGGTAGAATATTGGCAAGGATTGCTCGGCGGCCGCAACGGAATCGGGCCGATTACTAGATTCGACGCAACAAAACATGCTTCTCGAATTGCTGGAGAAGTAAAAGGATTTGACCCCCACGAATACATGGATCGTAAAGAAGCCAAACGGATGGATCGCTTCGCTCAATTTGCAGTAGCTGCAAGCAAACAGGCTTTAGCTGATTCTAAACTAGAAATTAACGATCTCAACGCCGATTCAGTGGGAGTATTGATCGGCACTGGAATTGGCGGTTTACAAGTTCTCGAGGTGCAACAAGAAATTTATTTAACTAAAGGGCCTTCGAGGTGCAGTCCTTTTATGATTCCGACGATGATCGCTAACATGGCCGCTGGTTTGGTGGCGATTCATCTAGGAGCAAAAGGCCCGAATTGTTGCACCGTAACTGCTTGTGCTGCCGGATCTAACGCGATCGGCGATGCTTTTCGCTTGATTCAGCGCGGCTACGCTAAGGCAATGATTTGCGGCGGAACTGAAGCTGCTGTGACTCCTTTGGGTGTGGCTGGTTTTGCTTCGATGAAAGCTCTTTCAACTCGCAACGACGATCCTCAAGCTGCTTGCAGGCCGTTCGATCGCGATCGCGATGGTTTTGTAATCGGCGAAGGATCGGGAATTTTAATGCTTGAAGAGTTAGAAATGGCTTTAGATCGGGGAGCAAAAATATACGGTGAAATAGTCGGCTACGGTATGAGTTGCGACGCTCACCACATGACTGCACCCGTACCGGACGGGAGAGGGGCAACTCGGGCGATCGAATTGGCTCTTAAAGATGGGGATATCAATCCAGAACAAATCGATTATATCAACGCTCACGGCACTAGTACGGCAGCTAACGACGTTACCGAAACTAAGGCGATTAAAAAAGCTCTCGGCAAAAAGGCTTATTCTGTGGCGATTAGTTCGACTAAATCGATGACGGGCCATCTTTTAGGTGGATCTGGCGGTATCGAAGCAGTTGCCACGGTATTGGCGCTCGCAGAAGGGAAAATCCCGCCGACAATTAATTTGACCAATCCCGACCCAGAATGCGATCTCGATTACGTCCCCGATTTGAGTCGCTCGGCTGAGATCGAAGTTGCTCTATCTAATTCGTTCGGTTTTGGCGGACATAATGTTACCTTAGCATTCAAGAAATATCTTTAATTAATTTTTAGGTTTCCTGAGAAGGGAATGCTTGTCCATCGCTCCCCAACAGTGGGATGATGAGAAGTAACACAGATAACTTCCGACTTAAGTGAAGTAACTGACAACAACCGATTTCGTTTTTTAAATCATTTTTAAATTACGTCAATTTTTGTTAAATAGTAGTTTAGTGCAAGAAAAAATATGGTAGCCGCCACCCAGTCACTCCAAGAACTTTGTATCAATTCCATTCGCTTTTTGGCAATTGATGCCGTAGAAAAAGCCAAGTCAGGCCATCCCGGATTGCCAATGGGAGCTGCTCCAATGGCTTTCGTACTTTGGGATAGCGTCATGCGCTACAATCCCAAAAATCCCCAATGGTTCAATCGCGATCGCTTCGTGCTCTCGGCAGGTCACGGTTGTATGTTGCAATACGCCATGCTCTACCTTACTGGATACGACAGCGTAGGACTCGAAGACATCAAACAATTCCGTCAGTGGGGTTCAAAAACTCCCGGACACCCAGAAAATCACCTCACTAAAGGCATAGAAGTAACTACGGGGCCTCTCGGACAAGGAATTGCTAACGGTGTAGGTTTGGCAATGGCAGAAGCTCATTTAGCCGCTAAATATAACAAACCAGATTGTAAAGTAGTAGACCACTACACTTACGTTATCCTCGGCGATGGCTGCAACATGGAGGGGATTTCTGGGGAAGCTTGTTCTTTGGCAGGACATCTAGGTTTGGGCAAGTTAATCGCCCTTTACGACGATAACCACATCAGTATCGACGGATCGACCGATCTAGCCTTTACTGAAGACGTGAGCAAGCGTTTTGAAGCTTACGGTTGGCACGTTCAGCACGTTGAAAACGGCAATACAGATCTAGAAGGAATTGCCAAGGCGATCGAAGCAGCTAAAGCAGTTACAGATAAGCCATCGATGATTAAGGTAACTACTACGATCGGCTACGGTTCTCCCAATAAAGCTAATAGTAGTGGAGTTCACGGTTCTGCTTTGGGTGGAGATGAAGTCAAAGCAACTAGAGAAAATCTCGGTTGGAATTATCCAGAATTTGAAGTTCCTGAAGATGCTCTCAAACAATTCCGCAAAGCAGTAGATCGCGGTGCTGAGTACGAAGCAGAATGGAACAAAGTTTGGGATAGCTATAAGAGTAAATACGCCTCGGATGCGGCTGTTTTAGAGCGGATGATGAGCGGTAAATTACCTGAAGGATGGGAAAAAGCCTTACCTACTTACACTCCTGAAGACAAAGCCGATGCGACTCGCAATACTTCTGGCAAAACCCTCAATGCTTTAGCAGATGCTTTACCAGAATTAATCGGCGGATCTGCTGACTTAGCTCCTTCTAATAAAACTCTACTCAAATCTTCTGGCGACTTCCAAAAAGGTCAGTATGACAACCGCAACCTGCGTTTTGGGGTTCGCGAACACGGTATGGGGGCTATTTGTAACGGTATTGCTTTACATAATTCCGGTTTGATTCCCTACGGTGCTACTTTCTTAGTATTCACCGATTATATGCGTAATGCGATTCGTTTGTCGGCTATCTCCGAAGCTAGAGTAATTTGGGTGATGACTCACGATTCGATCGCAGTTGGAGAAGACGGCCCGACTCACCAACCTGTAGAGCATGTTGCTTCTTTACGTTTGATTCCTAATTTATACGTCTTCCGTCCGGCTGATGGAAACGAAACTTCTGGAGCTTATAAAGTTGCAGTCGAAAGCACTAAAACCCCTACTTTATTGGCTCTTTCCCGTCAAGGTTTACCCAATTTAGCTGGCAGTTCGATCGCAGGGACTGCTAAAGGCGGTTACGTTCTCAGCGACGATGGCGGTACTCCCGATATTATTTTGATCGGTACTGGTAGCGAAACTAAATTATGCGTCGCTGCGGCTGAAGAGTTGCGTAAAGGTGGGAAAAAGGTTCGCGTAGTTTCTATGCCCAGTTGCGATGTTTTTGAAACTCAAGATGCGGCTTATAAAGAGTCCGTACTTCCCAAAGCAGTTAAGAAGAGAATTTCTGTAGAAGCTGGCGTTACTTGGGGTTGGGAACGTTATGTTGGCGATGAAGGTGTTGCGATCGGTATCGATACTTTTGGCGCATCTGCTCCTGGCGGAACTGTTTTAGAGAAGTTTGGCTTTACTGTCGATAATGTTTTAGCTAAAGCTAAAGAGTTATTGGGATAGTTTTTTAAGTTAGAGTCAACTCCTCGATCGTTTTTAAGTTTAAAAGTCCTCTGTTTTCAGGGGACTTTTTTAGCGAGATTGCCAGGAGAGGAGCAAAATATGCTATTTTTTACATGTAATAAATGACATATAATCGATCGCGCATAAATTGTCTTCTCTGCCTTGCCTTAATTATCTGCCAGAATTTTCGGTACTTTAAAATAAGCTCCTTCTTGCTCGGGAGCAACTTCTAAAAGAGCTTCGCTACCATTAAAAGGATTCAATTCATCTTTGCGGGTGACGTTGCTAACTTCGATCGCACGAGTGGTTGGCGCGACCTCGTCAGTATCTAATTCGCTCAGTTGTTCAAAATATTCTAAGATACTGCTCAATTGAGTATAAAATTGCTCTTCTTCTTCTGGAGTGATGTCTAAACGGGCTAGATGAGCTACTTTTTTAACTTGTTCGCGATCGAGACTCATTATGATAATTTTTTAATTCTGCTATTGTTTGATAGAGACGCTCTATCGAACGTCTCGTCAAGTATGATTGCCGTATTATCTAAAAAAATACATCTATTTCAGATCTTCCGGTAGTTTTGAGCCAGTTTTGGGCTTCAATGTAGTTATTAGGAGCGATGCGAATTGCTTGTTTCCAATACTCAGCAGCTTTATCGAAGAGTGCTTCACCATTTTCTGAGTTACCAGCAACTTTTTCTTTTTCGCCTAAATAATGATAGACAACTGCAATATTGTTGAGAGCTTGGGGCATTTTCGGGTTTAGCTCGATCGACTCGTGATATAGTTCTAAGGCTTTATCGTGGTCGCCGTTGCTAGCATAAATTAGCCCCATATTGTAAAGGATATAACTGCGATCGTAGGGGTCTTCTTCTAATTTAAGAGCTTCTTCGTAATTTTCTAAAGCTTCAGCATATTCCCCATCTCCTTGTGCAGACATACCATCTCGATAATAAGCAAAGGCTTGTTTGGCTTTTTTATTGGTTGGCAGAGCCTTTAAAATAATATCTGCCATTACTGTAAAGCTTTTGTCGATAAAATTATCGTTTCTTTGAGTGCGTGGCATTGCTATTTTCCCTATCGCGATCTTTTCCTTATCTATAGATAGTAGCTTGAAGAGTTTGGCTTTTTCCTTGCGCCGCAAAATTTAATTTTTTGCTTCTTCTTGAACTATTAATACCGAACAAGGTGCGTGATGTACCACGTAGTTGCTTACGCTTCCGAGCAGCATTTCACTTAAACCCGATCGTCCTCTTCTGCCGATTACAATCAGATCTGCTTGCCACTCTCGAGCAATAGTACAAACATTTCGACTCGGACTGCCAGCTACTTGTCTGTATTCTACTTGTAAATCTGCTTTTCTGGCTTCTGCGGCAAAAGCTTGCAACATTTCCAAGCCTTCTTTCTGAAATTCTTGCCATTGTTCTTGCCAAACTTCTATGTTTAGTTCGCTTGAGGTTCCGGGATAGTATTGGGTCATACTAGGAATGTAGGGCATCGGACTGCCTTGCTCTTCTACGGAAAGAACGTGCAAAAACATCAAGTCTGAATCGTTATCTTTTGCTAATTTAATTGCTTTTGCAAAGACATTTCGATTCATGGCAGATTTATCGACTGCTACCAAAATTTTAGCAAACATTTTTTAACTTTCCTTTAATCTTCTTAACACTTCTTGACGAATTATTTTTACTTGAAACGGTCTCAAATATTTCTTTTCGTTAATTTGTTGTTTGGGATCGTCTCGATCGCCATCTGAAAATTTACTGAAATCTATATTACTATTTTTACCCTTTACTTTGATTAATTCGCGATTTTTATCAATTATTCACCGAAATATTAGTATCGCGTCAACGAAACTGGGTAATGAAAATTAACTTTTTTTTACGTTTTATTGAGGATTTTTTTCGATTTCTTGAATCGAAGTATTTGACAATTGAAATAATTAAAATCGCTTAACGATACCAGTCTTTTCAGCTCGTTTTTAGTCACTTTATCTTCAGTTCTTGAACGAAATTTAACATTCAAGCTGGTAAAAATATATATTTTTATTGCAAGTTTAATTTTATTTAAAAAACTATTTTTGTAAAGATTAGATAAAGAAAATTCCCATTAACAATACGTATTTTCACTGAGATATTTTGATTACCGTTAAAACAGCG
This sequence comes from Prochloraceae cyanobacterium, assembly GCA_030065265.1. GTDB lineage: Bacteria > Cyanobacteriota > Cyanobacteriia > Cyanobacteriales > JASJDA01 > JASJDA01. Next base: position 25,278 of record JASJCW010000020.1, on the reverse strand, counting down.
AGATCGATCTAATAAATAGGACAGTTATTAAAAGTGGCATATATTTATCCTCATCAGAATCTAGTTTCGTTTAAGTTGAGTTTAGTGCAAATATTTTGCCGAAAACTATTGAAAAAAACTTGGTAAATGGTATAATGAACAGCTTGCAGGTCTTGAGATGGACTGTCATCTATACGGTTCAAGCAGCCACTACTTTAACAATAGGCATATTTTTAATCGAACTAATCGGACATATGCCATAAGTTTTATTAAGGTCGGCTTTGCTTCAAAATAAATCTAGGGACAAAAATTTAAAAAATGTTATTAAAAAATTCACTGAAATTGTTGGGCGTGAAACCCAGAATAACGCCCATTCTTAGTCAATAATTGTTGGTGAGTACCAGATTCAACAATTTGGCCGGCTTCAAGAACTAAAATGCGATCGACGCGGCGTATCGTCGCCAAACGATGAGCAATAATAAAAACAGTCCGTTTTTCCATCACCCTTTCTAAGGCTTCAGCCACTTCAGATTCTGATTCGGAGTCTAAAGCAGAAGTAGCTTCATCTAGAATTAAAATCCGAGGATTAGATAAAACAGCGCGAGCGATCGCGATTCTTTGTCTTTGTCCTCCAGATAAGTTAACGCCCCTTTCGCCGACGTAAGTATAATAGCCTTGGGATAGTTCAGAAATAAACTGATGAGCATTAGCAATTTTAGCCGCAGTTTGAATCGCTTCTAAGTCAAGATCGATTTGACCGAAACCAATATTTTCAGCAATACTACCAGAAAAAAGAATATCCTCTTGAGGGACTACTCCAATTTGTCGCCGCAAACTTTGAAGCTTTACTTGACGAATATCAAGATCGTCAATTAAGATACTCCCTGCTTGAGGATCGTAAAAGCGAGGTAATAGATTAAGCAACGTACTTTTACCTCCACCAGAAGAGCCGACTAAAGCAATCGTTTCTCCGGGATTAGCAACGAGATTGAGGTTTTTAAGCACTAAATTACCATTATTGTAAGCAAAACTGACGTTGCGATACTCTACTTTGCCCGAAACTGTCGGTAGAGCGATCGCATCTTGATTTTCAACAATTAAAGGCTTGAGATGAAATAATTCAAAAATGCGATCTATCGAAGCTTGTCCTTGTTTAAACTCGTTGTAATTGCTGGTGATGTGGGCGATCGGATCGATTAATAATCCTACCGCAGCAAGATAACTAATAAATTGGGGGCCGGTGAGATTATTTTCAGAAATTTGCCAACCACCTAAAAACAAGAGGAAAACAATCCCCATAGCTTGGAGAAAACCATTGACAAAATATTGAAAAGCTTTCAACTGTTCGGCTAAATACTTAGCTTTGCGGTTATTTTCAGCCTCTTGACTGAAGCGGTGCATTTGATAATCTTCAGCAGCAAATGCCTGTACTAAACGAATTCCGCCAAATATTTCTGTGACTAGAGAAGATAAATTAGAGATATTTTGTTGGGCTTTACGAGATAATTTTAATAATTGTTCGCCAAAAGCTGCAACTGAAATGGCGATTAAAGGTGCAACTATAAATACTGCAATAGTTAACTGCCAATTGAGAATTACCATGTAAGTCAACATGACGATTAACTGTAAAACGCAAGGGATAAAATCATGAAAGAATTTATGAATTACTTCCCCAATGCGATCGATATCTTCGGTGAGACGATAGGATAAATCGCCCGTTTTAGCTGCTTGAAAGTAATTGAGACTCAATTTTTGCAAATGAGCGTAAATCTGTTTGCGGATCTCTAGGGCAATTTTTAAAGCAGCTTTAGCCATGAAAGCATCTTGACCGTATTGTGCCGCACCGCGAAACAAAAAGACAAAAAAACAAATTCCTGCTATTGTTGCGATCGCCTTTAAATTACCTTGACCGATATATTTGGCCATATCTCCAGCTAACCAAGCGATAACAGGCCAGCAAGCTGTAAAAAATAGCGTGCAGCAGAAAGCTAAAATAATTGTCGGTGTTTGCGGGCGAATATAGGGAATTAATTGCCAGTAACTAGCTTTTTTATTTAATTTAGGCGGCACATAAAAATTACTTGTCTGCATCTCGATCGAGTAAAAAGTAATTTCAAATTATAACTTGTTACTTCTGAGAAATAGCGAACATAGCAATGAAAACAAAGATCGCTCGGCTTGATTTACCATTCAGGATTAGTAAATATTTGTTAATCCAAATCTGCAAGTAATTGTTAACCAGACTTGCGTTAAAATCCCAGATAGTTCAGTATCTTATTTTAGGATTAACATTTTTTTGTAAGTTGAATGTCTAAAGCAATTTCCGTCGGCGATCGCGTTAAAGTAGTTGCTCTGCCTCCCTATCTTAAAACAGCAGAACCTATGCCAATGTTACGCCCTGCTGATACCCTAGCAGTTGGCGATGAAGGTGTAGTCATCGATCGCCGTCCGGGTGGATATTGGGGGGTTCGTTTCGGGCCGGGAGCTTTTTTAATCGAACTTCAGTATTTAGAATTAGTATGAGAAGATTCGATCTAAACAAGAGTATCGCTATCGTTAAAAACTACTGGTTAAGTAATTAACGATCTTTGTCTGTTATGCTCAATTGCGAGGTTAAATATTTTTAAGTTTTAGCTTCAAGAGTAATTACAGTCAATTCTGGCGGACAAAAGAACCTTCCCGGAGCATAAGTTCCCAAACCACGATTGACATACAATAAATTATTTCCTACTTGATGCAATCCTTCAGCCCATTGCCAATTTTTCATCACTTCGTTACACTCCTTAAGATAAGGAATGAAATTTCGCAAAGATTTGGGGATGCTGTGCCGCAATTCTTGAATTAAAACCGGCCCCGGCCCGTATCCTGGAATTGTTACCTGACCGCCATGAGTATGACCGGACAATTGCAGATCGACGCGCCACTTTTGTAAAATCTCTGCGGTGTCTGGATTATGAGACAATACTATTCTCGGAACTGCCGGATCTAGTTGATTGAGGGTATGATAGGGACTAAATTGTCTCGACCAATAATCTGCTAAACCAACTAAAGGTAATTGTTTGCCTAAAGGATAGGCTATCTCATTCCAGAGAACTTTAACGCCAATTCGAGTTAAAGCATTAGTTACTTTTTGTTTAGCATTAGGATATTCAATGTCGTGATTTCCTAAGCAGGCATAAATTCCTCGATCGCTTTTTAAATATTTTAATTTTAAGACCAACTCGTCGATCGGACTCGGATCGTCTGTGATATAATCTCCAGTTAAAATAACTAAATCTGGGTTTTCTTGATTGGCAATCCGAATTGCTTTTGTTAAAAACTCATCGGTAAGGGACTCGCCATCATAATGCAAGTCAGATAATTGTACGATTTTCGTGCCTGCCAGCGATGGGGGCAAATCGGCGATCGCGATTTCTAATTTTTCTATACTTAAAGATTCTGATAAAATCCAAGCCATAGGTTTAGTTGTTTCACCCCGCACCAGCTTTAATTTAAGATAACTTACAGTTTAAGTTTATAGGTAAATTTACTCAAGCGAACAATTTAATTATTATTTTAAGCAAAGATTGGGGCCGAGCGACTAAAACCAAGTTACAAGCTTGGCACAATTAAGAAGAGATCGATCGCAAAAAATTAAAAAACTTGCTCAAACGAGATTGAAGTTTAGTGTTTTTAGCATAATTTTGTTTCTGTAAGAGTAATGCTGCTTTACTGTTGACTTCAGCAAGAGTCGGATAAATGTGAATTCCAGTGAGAGCGGAAACTTTGAGATTGTTGGACATCGCTAAAACAATTTCATGAATTAACTCGCCGGCTGAAGGCCCCACCATATGGGCCCCTAAAATCTCTCCATCGGCCCGAGTGATGATTTTATTAAAACCAGAGGTTGCTGCTTCAGCTCGAGCGCGATCGACTCCAGCAAAAGGTTGCTTTAAGACAAAAACATCTTCATCTCCGTAACGTTTTCGAGCTTGTTCTTCTGTCAAACCAACTCTAGCTAGTTCGGGATCGGTAAAAGTTGCCCAAGGTATCACGCGATAATCTGCTTTTTTCTTAAATATTGGTAAAGGATTTAAGGCATTTGTCGCCACGACTACGGCTTCGTATCCAGCTACGTGAGTAAATTGATAGCCGCCAATTACATCACCGCAAGCATATATTCTTGAATTGGTAGTTTGCAAACTTTGATTGACTTTAATGCCTTGTCTGTCGTACTCTACTCCTGCTGCTTCTAAGTTTAAGCTTTCTACATTGGGAGTTCTTCCTGCAGAAACTAAAATTTCATCGGCAATAATCTTTTCATCGCCTGCATAGAGATATTTCTTACCTTCAATAACTTCTACTCGTTCGAGTCTCGAGTTTCTAATAATTTTAATTCCTTCAGATTCTAATTGTGTTTCGACTACTTTGGCCGCTTCAGGATCTTCTTTCGGCATAATCCGATCGCGACTCGAAAAGATTGTCACTTGGCTGCCTAAACGATGAAAAGATTGACCCAATTCACAGCCGATCGGCCCCGCACCAATTACAGCCAGGGACTCGGGCCGCTCTTGAAGAGAAAAGACTCGTTCGTTAGTTAAGTAACCGGCTTCTTTTAAACCCACAACCGGAGGAATTGCCGGACGAGATCCGGTTGAAACGACGAAACTGCGAGCTTTTAGCTTTCTGCCGTTTACTTCAAAAGTTTTGCGATCGCTAAATTGACCGCTGCCGAAAATAACTTCTACTCCCAAACCTCTAAATCTTTCTGGGGAGTCGTGAGGTTCGATCGCCTCGATTACTTTTTGGACGTGGGCGTTGGCTTCGGCAAAATTAATTTCAGAAATATGATTATAAATACCAAACTCGGAGCTATTTTTTACTTGATATGCTACTCTAGCGGCATGAATTAGAGATTTACTGGGAACGCAGCCGTGCCAAAGACAATCGCCACCGAGTTTATTTTTTTCAACTAAGGCTACTTTGGCTTTTAATTGAGCCGCGATCGAGGCTACGACTAATCCTCCCGAACCGCCACCAATAATTACTACATCGTATTCTACAGACATAATTCAAATCTTATTGCTACTGAAACTATCACAAACTCAGCTAAACTGTTAAATTAAGTTATTTATTCTGAAACCGCTTGATTTAAAGCTTTACGTGCCACCCGCGTAATATAAAGTGTCACCGCAACCGTCGCGATAAAACCTATGATGCGGATTGTCCATTCAATCAGAGGATTACCAGGTTGACTTCCCGTTCCAATTGTCGCCAGATCTCCAGCTAAAGATCCCAAATAAACATACATGACCGTTCCGGGTATCATGCCGATCGAACCTAGAGCGTAGTCTTTGAGACTAACGCCGGTAATTCCATAGGCATAGTTGAGCAAATTAAACGGAAATATTGGCGATAATCGCGTTAAAAGTACGATTTTCAAACCTTGTTCTCCCACTGCGCGATCGACCGCAGAAAACTTTTGATTGTCGGCAATTTTTTGAGCGATCCAACCTCTAGCCAGGTATCTTCCGATTAAAAAAGCACAAATTGCCCCGATCGTTGCGCCAATGAAGACGTAAATTGAACCGAAAACTACATCAAAGACAAATCCACCACCTAAAGTTAAGATCGATCCTGGCAAAAACGCCACTGTAGCAACAATATAAAGCAGAATGAAGGCAATTGCGCCAACTGCTCCCCATTCTTGAATTTGAACTAAAGCATTTCGCAATAATTCTTGTGGATTGAAACCTCCAGTTTCATTGCTACCGATCGCAAGAGCAGGAAGAGTTGTCAAAACAGAGACAACTAAGGCGATCGTTAGATATTTTCCTAGTTTGGCTTTGAGAAATAGATTTTTATTTTTGCTTTGTTTCATTGTCGAACTCGCGTTAAAGCAAGAATTTTTTTTAAAATACTGTCAGTTAGTTGCAGAAAATCGACTCGATTAGTTTTCAATTCTTCTTTACTGACAGTATCTTTTAGTGACTACAAATTAATTTTGTCCTTTGAGTTTTTCTTACTCTGACCAGTAATTCAAGTTTATTTCTTACTGAAATTGGGCAAGATAATTTCAATTAAAAATAATCCCCACATAAAAGCGATTAAATAAGCGACAATCACATCGCTCGGCCAGTGCGCTCCTAAAGTGACTCTTGCAGAAAGGCCAATCAGCAATAATAAACTACAAATAGCTCCGATTAACAATCTGACAATTTGGGATCTTTTCTGAGTTGTTAGTGTTAGTAACAAAATAAAACCTAATGTGGATGCATAAATTACGCCAAAAGTTGAAGGCATCGAAAAGCCACTAGGCGAACCAACTACGTTAATTAACTCTGGATCTGGTCGCGGACGTGCAACCCAAGGCTTTAAGAGGAAATCTCCTAATGCAAAGGACACTCCAAAGCTAATCATCGACAAGATTGATGCAGCCCAGCCGCTCAAAAACCAAGCTAAAGCAATAGTTATCCCTAACAATATCAATCTCAAGGGCATTTTTGCCGTCCCCGTAATCCATTTAGCCCATCCTTCACTATTGGGAGTGAGGAATTGCACCAGATTAGTTAGGGTCACATCTCCTAGAAAATAAGCAAACTGAGAAGCTCCTATCAGTAGGACGACGATAAAAGCTAAACTGCCAATCCAATAAACTTTTTTTTGGTACATTTATTACTTTTAGAAATATTAATTATGGAAACTTGTTATTTAGAATACATTAAAATTGGCTATTCAAATAAGATTTTTTAAATTTTGTAATTTCGATCTGATGAAGCTAAAAAAGTTGCGGGAAAGATCGAGGGAAAAGCAAGCTTTCAGAACAGCTTTTATCTGCTTGTCTAGTAGAAATCTGACGCAAAATTTGATTCAGCCTATTTAATGTTTTGATTTCTATTCATAAAATACTAAAATGGCTCTTTAATTAAGCAAGCAAAAATCGCAATTCAACTTTAATAAATTGCTAGTATATTAGAATATATACCGAGCGCACGACTCGATTCTTTCAAACGAGCGTCTAATTTTCTTCTAATATTATTCAATTCTGCTTAATTAAAATATTTAGAAAATAGGTTTTCTTCTTCTTCAAAAGCATCCATTACAGCTTTGCTACTTTCTACAGCCATTTCATCTTCATAAAAGCGGAAAAATAAAAAACCATTTTTAAAGTTATGTTCGTCGTGAACGTGATGAATTATTTTCTTTTTAACCAAAATTTTTCCTAATTGTATCGCTTCTTCTTGAGTTATATTTTTATGATTCATTAACCATTTAACTGCTTCAGTTCCCGTAAAGCATTTACGATAAAGCTTAAAATGAAACCAGCGATCTTTTATTTTTAATCCGTTAGCTCCTCGCATTTTTTGAATCAAAATTTTTAATTCGATTTCATCTAGATCGTGCAATTGGTTATTTTTAAATACAACTTCTCCGTCAATTAAATATTCTTTTAAATCTTGCCAGTTTTTATTTGGATGTTTCTTAAACCATTCTTTAGTTACTGGTATTGCAGTATAAGGATCTAACTTAAATCTCATCATTAGTATTGAGAATACTGCGTTTTGATTTTGATTCATAATCTGCCTATCACTGTTTATCTATATAGTTAATTTTGCTTAAAATATTTAGCTCGATTTAAAATTATTCTGGCGTATTCTAATATATCCCTATAATAAGATACTACCTCAGTTATTTTACGTAAGCGATCGCTCTCACTCGTTCTTAGTTCCTAGATCTCACTATTGGATTGTTAAATTTGATTCTTTGTGAACTATCGCGGTAGCTTTATCGAAGCATGCTTGTAGAATTTGCAAAATAATGAAAATAGCAGCGACATATTGTTATTTTTGCCCTCTTTCTGATTCAAAGCAAAAAATCTGGTCACCGCAGCATTAAAAGTAGCATACTAAAATTGTATTTTTACCAATTTCATTTGCCCTCTACCTCACGGACGAAGTCGGGCCGAAGAAATTTTTGTCATGTTGAGCTGCAATCTTGTAAAAGTAAAAAAATAGTTAAAAAAATATCAAACTAGGGCACTGAATAACTTATTAGAAAAAAGAAACAAGATTGTTGAACGATTTAGATTTTTTAAGAATAATTTTAGCTGGTGCGCGAGAAGCCGCACGCTATAAACTTGTTTTAGCGTTGTGATGAATCGCGCTAAATGCGTTATGATAGTTTCATGCTTACTATCAATCACACTTACCGAATTTATCCAACAACTGACCAAAAAGCTCTTATGCTTGATTGGCTGGAAACTTGTAGACGTTTGTATAATCATTGTTTACGAGATCTAAAAGATTGGATTAATTCTCGTAAGTGTATGCTAGATAGCTGCTCTATTAATCGGGAATATATAATGTCTCCCGATATTCCATTTCCTAGTTATTTGGAACAAAAAAGACAGTTAACCCAATGGAAAAAGAATAACCCTTATTATAAATCAGTTTATTCTCAAGTAACCCAAGATGTTGTTAAAAGAATGCACAATACTTGGCAAGCTTTTAAAAATCGGGGTTTTGGTTTTCCAAGGTTTAAAAAATACGGTCAATATCGTTCTTTTTTGTTTCCACAATTTAAAGAAAATCCAGTCAAAAACAATATTATTAAATTGCCAAAAATAGGTGAAGTTGTAATTAATTTACATCGTCCTATACCCGACGGATTTACTGTTAAAGGAGTAAGAATAGTATCAAGAGCTAGAAATACACAATGGTATGCAGTAGTTACGATTCAATGTGATGTAACCGTCCCTGAATTCAAACCCTATGGTCGGGCGATCGGGATTGATATCGGACTTGAATCGTTTCTTGTTACTTCTGACAATTTCAGGGTTAAACCAGCTAGATTCTTCCGTGATTTACAAGGTAGGCTGAAAGAGCTACAACGTAAAGCATCGCGTAAAAAGAAGCGGTCTAAAAACTGGGAAAAAGCACAGATCGAAGTAGCAAGATTGCACCACAAAATTGCCAATTCAAGAAAAAATTTCCATCTCAATGTCGCTCATAAACTATGCGATCTCGCTGATAGTATTTATGTAGAAGATATTGACTTTCGCGTATCAGCTAAAGGATTTTTGGGTAAAGAAATGCTTGATGGTGGTTTCGGTCAATTCAGACAGTTGTTGTCCTGGGTGTGCTGGAAGCGTGGTAAATATATGGGACAAGTTGACCATAAATATACTTCTCAAATTTGCCCAGAGTGTGGAACGCATACGGGGAAAAAAGAATTAAGCCAACGAAAGCATAATTGTCCTGAATGTGGCTACACTAGTGGTCGCGACCATGCGAGTGCCAGAGTAATATTAAATCGAGGATTGGGGATTAATGTAGTACCCAGGGACGCTGGGGAAAGGAAACAGCCTACTGAATGCGTACTGTCGGGAGCTACTAATAGCCTAGATAAGTGCAACGTAGGAATATTTTAATGCGAGTTAAGAAGCCAACACCGAATTCGAGAATCCTCGAATTCGGTGTTTGGAGTACGTCACATAATATCTTCGCTGGTAAAGCAGTATAGCGATCTCGTTATCTATTATATCTGCGGGCATAATTTAGCAATGAGATCGCTACTCACGTTTAAAAACAGGACTTCAACTTAGTGACATACTCCCATCTCTTCCGCTACGCGGTAAGAGTGGGCTTCTCCCACGACCCAGAATTTAATCAGTAGCAAGCTACTTGGTCGATTCAAGCATTTTATAGTTAGACGATGCCCAACCCAACTACCACAGTTTTAGCTGCGGATTTAATTTCTATTTTGTATGTATTGTCGTTTCGCTTTCAACGTTGGCTATCGGGGGACTTGACGGGTTTTATCCCTACGGGTCGGTCATCTCCAGTTGTCGGGGGAAACTTCCCAATCTTTACCTTGTCTAACACTGCTCGGCTTGCAAGGCGCATATGTACTATACCATTAATCCTGCTTATTTTTAAACCCAGACGCTGCTCAAATCCCATCGCCTCTGCAAACAGTAGGCGTGGATCTTACGCCCGAAAAAGATAAACTTAATAGAGCAATTGCAGACTGCAAAGCAGATCTGTTCGAGATCGTCGCCAGATAAAAAACAGACTCAAATAAAATGAAAAGAAGAAAATTTATTAATAATACTGCTATAGGTGCAACTACTGCTGCAGCAATAACAGCTTGCGCGCCGCAAACTAACAACTCTACAACCCAAAATGGCAGCTTACCTAACGTTCGCTGGCAAATGGCAACGAGCTGGCCCGAATCTCTAGATACTATTTATGGTGGGGCTGTCACTATTTGCGATCGCGTTAAAGCTATGACTGGGGGACGTTTTCAGATCGAACCCTATGCAGCAGGGGAAATAGTTCCTGGTTTGGAAGTCTTGGATGCAGTTCAAAACGGTACGGTACAATGCGGCCACACTGCCAGTTATTATTACATCGGCCAAAATCCGGCTTTAGCTTTCGGTACTTCAGTACCTTTTGGCTTAACTGCTTCTCAACACAATGCTTGGCTTTATCAGGGTGGCGGTTTGGCTGCGATGCAAAAAATATATAGCGATTTTAATATTATTAATTTTCCGGCTGGCAATACGGCAACTCAAATGGGGGGTTGGTTCAAACGAGAAGTAAGATCTCTTAAAGATCTCAAGGGTTTAAAAATGCGTATTCCCGGTTTGGGAGGACAAGTTATGTCCCGTCTGGGGGTTAACGTTCAAGTATTGCCCGGGGGAGAAGTTTTTTTAGCTTTAGAACGAGGGGCGATCGATGCGGCTGAATGGGTCGGCCCTTACGATGATGAAAAGTTAGGCTTAAATAAAGCTGCTCCCTATTATTATTACCCTGGTTGGTGGGAGCCGGGGCCTACTCTCGAAGTACAAGTAAATAAAAATGCATGGGCTAAACTCCCTAAAGAGTATCAGGAAATCTTTAAAACTGCGGCGATCGAAGCTAACATGACTATGGCAGCTAAATACGATGTTTTGAATAAAGCTGCTTTCGATCGCTTAATTGCACAGGGAACTCAATTAAGAGCTTATTCTCGTCAAATTTTGGAAACTGCACGAGATACGGCTTTTGCACTGTATGTAGAAAACGCCCGTAAAGATAAGACTTTTAAAGAAGTTTACGAGCAATGGAATAAGTTTCGCGAGCAAATCGTGCGCTGGAATAAGATTAACGAACTTAGTTTTACTAATTTTGTCACCAATCATACTGATTCTTAAAGACAAAAATTCAAGGAATAATTGTTTCTTTCTCTTTATAGCTATTGCTAGAAGCTAGGATGGACTAAAGCCTTATCTGACCCCCTACCTAGACCGACTAACCTCTAACCTCCAACTCTAGCAATCTTAAATAGAAACGGTATTAAAATCTGGCTCATAGCGATCGCCTTAAGTACCTGGTAAATTACGCAAATCTTCTGGTAAATGGTAGCGATCGCACAATACTTTCAAAAGCGGCCCGTTTACGTCCAATTCGACGATACTAACAGAAGAGACTGGCATATCGATGCGATCGCGATAGCGTCCGAGATCGAGACCTAATAAACTACAAAGCACGATTCTAATTGTTGATTTATGGGCGACCACTAAAACATTCCCATCGGGATAATTTTGCTGTATTTCTGCCATCACTAAGGATGCGCGACTGGCTACTTCTGTGGCTGTTTCCCCCCCTCCAGTCGGTGGATTCCAAGCTGGTTCGGTCAACCAATTGATATAATCTTCTAGATATTCTTGCCTTACTTGTTCCTTGGTTTTTCCTTCCCACTGGCCGAAATTCATTTCTTTTAAGCCTTCTCGAAGTTGCATTTCTTGTCCGATCGCATCGCAAATTGGTTTTGCAGTGGCAATAGTTCGTTTCATCGGACTGACAAAAACAGCTTTCCACTCCATTGATTTATAAGTATCGGCAAATGCTTTTGCCATTTGTTGACCGATCGCAGTCAACTCTTGGTCTAATTCGCCACAAAACCCCCCAGTCTGACTAGAGGAAGTTTCTCCGTGTCGCAGGAAGTAAATTTTTAGGCTCATAATTAGGCGATCGCATCGAATCGTTTGATTGGGAAGATCGATCTAATTTTACAATGCGATCGCCCTTTTAATTGCTTATTTCGATCGTCAACTAACTTTAAAAACGATCTATTTAATATCAATAATAAAATATTAATTTTTATAAAGATTACCCCTACTAATGCGATCGATAATATATTTATTTCTTTTTAAGAGGCAGTTTGGGATCGCTTCAATTCTGTATTGTCGCAGAAAAATATAGTATTAATAAATAGTCCGATCGATATTTAAGAGGTATTAAAAAAAATGACAGTAGCTAGCGAAAAACCTACTTTTTGTCAAGGAATCCAATACTTCGGTAAAGAAATAGCAGAATTTGATAAGTACGGCCAAAAAGCGGCGATCGCGGAAGGTCAAAAGGCGATCGCCGATCCGACAGATACAGCAGCAGCATTTCAAACCATGTTAGCGGCGGATGCTTTGCGCTATTTGATCCTGCAAGTAACAGCTTCAAAAGCATCTGGACATCCCGGTGGTTTTGCCAGTATTGCCGACGGAATAGCTTCTTTAGTGATGTTAGGCTACAAAAATATTATCACCGAAGTCGGCCACCACGCCCCCGGATTTTACAGCAATATGTTCCTCGATCGCTCCTTAGAAGATATGGGAATTAAAACTGTAGAACAAATGCGGGAACGTTTTCGAGAAATGCACGGACTGCTCGGACATCTTTCTGGCTTCATTCCCGGACTGCTCAACCCAGCAGGCCCTTTAGGACAAGGACAGCATTTTGCAATGGCAGGTGCTAAACTCCATCCCGAGACGCTTTTTCCGGTAACTATCGGCGATGGTGGTTTGGGCGAACCCTATATTATGAGCAGTTTTGGTCACTTTAATACTGCTTATCCCAACGTGACTAATTTCTTGCCAATTTTAGTTTGGAACGGTTACAGCCAAGAACATCACAGCATGGTTTCGACCAAGTCGAACGAGGAAATGATCCAATATTGGCAAGGAAATGGTTTCCAAGAAGTCGTTTTAGTGAATGCTAAAGACTACGACGACACCAACCAACCAGGGGATTATGTCGATAGTACCGCTTTCTCTCTCGCCAAGCGGATCGAATTTACTAAAGCATTGTTAACAGCGACGGATAAAGCGGCAAAATCAGCCTTAAACGGTAAATTAACCGTATTAATTGTCAAACAGCTTAAAGGTGCTGGAGTTCACGCCAAAGGCTCTAAATCTCACAATCTTTATGCTTACCATACCCTCGATAACGAAGATATTGTCAATACGCTTAAAGAAAGGGCTTTAACTCCCGAAGCTTGGCAACTAGTCAGAACCAACTTTGAAAGGGCCGCTGGAGGCCCCGCATCTCATGTTGTTGTTACGGAAAAAGAATTACCTTTACCGGAATTAGGCGAATTACCTTTAGAAGAATTTGCCGTTAAAGGGGATAAAAAAGTTGCTACCACAGCAATGGGAGAAATAATCGCCCACGTCGGTCAAAAAGATCCTAACTTTATCCTTTCTAATGCCGATGGTAACGCAGCTTCCGGCATCAATAACGTCAACATCGCTTTAAAAATCGTTCACCCCACCGTTGACGATCTTTATTTCCAAGGGCCTCAAGGTCAAGTTTACGAACCTTTAAGCGAAGATGCTTGTGCTGGTTTGGCCGCTGGTTTGGCTTTATTTGGGGCGAGAACATTATGGTGTTCTTACGAATCTTTTGCCATTAACGGTTTACCAATTTGGCAAACTGTCACCCAAGCAATGGCAGAATTGCGCCGTTCTACTCCTTCGACCATTACTTTATATACTGCCGGAGCATTAGAGCAAGGGCGTAACGGTTGGACTCACCAACGTCCAGAAATTGAAAATTATTTCGCCGGAATGATGCGTAACGGCAATATTTTCCCCCTCTTTCCTTGCGATGCTAACAGCATTCAAGCTTGTTACGAATGGGCTTTAGGGACTAAAAATAAAGGAATTACCATCACTGCAAGTAAAACTCCTTTACCGGTGCGATCGACCCTCGAACAAACTCGTCAAGCTTTACGAGATGGGGGTGTCATCCTCCACGATACTGAAGGTAAAAAGAAAGTTACTTTTGGCGTGATTGGCGATATGGCTTTAATTCCCGTATTCGATGCTGCTAACCATTTAGAAGATGAAGGAATCGGTGTCAGAATAGTTTCGGTAATTAATCCTCGTCGCTTGTATCGTCCTAGCGATGTTGCTTGGGATACGGTTTCTCAACCAGATAGCCATTTCTTAGACGATCAAGGTTTCGATCGCCTCTTTGGTGGAGATGCTGTCATTGGGGTTACAGGTGGTACTAGCGGGATGTTAGAACCGATTATGCTGCGATCGACTGCAAAAAGAGATACTTTTGCTTGGAAACGGGGCGAAACTGCTTCTAGTGCCAGTCAAATTATGGAATTTAACGGCATAACTGCAGAAGCTTTAACAAAACGGGCTACCGAATTGCTAGCTTAAGTTTTATTTCTTTAATTTGATGTTAGCTGTAAAGTAACGTTTGTTTTAAAAAAAACAGCTAACATCAACCACAACAATAACAATATCTTGGATTTGGCTTTAACTAATAATAGTTAGCTCGATCTTAAATCAAACCATTATTAGTTTGAAATTAAAATGTGTCAAAGCATTCAAGCCATAAATATATTTTTTATAGTTCTTTTTTTAAATCACTAGATAATGCTATTAAAATTCTAGGGGTTAAAATTTTTTTCTAAAAAGAATTAGATTGTTAAAATTAGCTTCTTATATTTATATATCCTAAATCTTGCCAAAACCAGTTACAAATCTACCTTCTTGAGGGATTAATTTAAACACATTAAAATCTTGGAAGGTTGAAATCAATTTAACTTTTTATCCAAACCATTTTTCAGTAGAGCGATAATTTTTTTCCATTTTATCGTCTTAGATATTGCCCGCACCACATCGATATAAAAAGAGTTGAAATTGATAAACAATTTTACAACCGAACTAAAAGATATTAATGAAAAAATCGGAACAAAAAGATCGTCGACCGAACAAAAACTGAATTCAAAGAAAATCGGCAATAGTTGACCTTCTACCTAGACCGACTAACCTTTGACCTCCTATTGATATTGTTCGATATAAAATTTCAATTCTCGGGCCATTCTTCTTAAACCTTTTAATTCATCTTCGCGAATAAAAGGAACGAATGCCTTACTTAATAAACCTGAAAAACGATCTTTATGTAAATATTTAGTTCTATTGAAACCAATTTCTTGCAACTCAAAAACCTGTTCGTTACGCAAACCAGGAATAGCAGAAACCCATTTCAAACAAAATTCTGGTTGCAGATAAATTATTTTTGCTTCAAATTCAGTTTCTTCATCTTGGGGGAGACGACGCAAGGACAAAAAAACTTCATTACCCGGTTCAAAATGCTTGGTGCGATCGCAGTCGTAAAGAAAAGTATTCCAATATCGCCAACGTTCTTTAGTAATTAAAGCTTGCCAAACTAAGCTTTTGGGGGCATTTATTTCAATTTCAGCATATAAAGTCGCCATAGTGAAGTATTGATAATTTTCTGTTATTTTGCCCGTTGCGATCGCATCTCGATTTAAAATCTGATTGGCCGATCTAGATGTCTTGTAATTTAACAAGCTACAGATTCTCAAAGCAATTTTTAATTGAAAATGGCAAATTTAACCCCTAATCCCAGTTTTAGTTTAACTATTCGCGTCCAAATCCCCAACCGCGCCGGAACATTAGCTACAGTTACGGCGGCGATCGCTTCAGTTGGTGGTAACTTAGGCAATATATCTTTAATCGAGAGAAATCTTAAAATTACTGTTCGAGAATTGACTGTAGACGCTTACAGTACCGAACATGGCGAGCAAATTGTCGCTGCAATTAAAGAACTTCCAGAAGTATTGGTATTAGAAGTAAGCGATCGCACTTTTGAATTGCATCGCGGTGGTAAAATTCACGTCGAAAGTCGCAAGGGTTTAACTTCAGTATCGGATCTGGCAATGGCTTATACTCCTGGTGTGGGCAGAATTTGTCGGGCGATCGCTGAAGATCCCGAACAGGTTTTTTCCCTAACGGTGAAAAGCAATATGGTGGCTATTGTCACCGATGGTAGCGCGGTTTTAGGCTTGGGAAATTTAGGGCCCGAAGCTGCATTACCGGTGATGGAAGGTAAAGCAATGTTGTTTAAAGAGTTTGCTGGGGTGGATGCTTTTCCGATCTGCGTCGCAACTCAAAATGCAGATGAAATTATCGAACTTGTTAAAAATATTGCCCCTGTTTTTGGTGGGGTTAATTTAGAGGATATCAGCGCGCCCCGTTGTTTTGAAATTGAAGAAAAATTAAGCAAAGAATTAGACATTCCGGTTTTCCACGACGACCAAGACGGAACGGCGATCGTTACTTTAGCCGCTTCTTTAAATGCTCTCAAACTGGTTAATAAGAGCCTAGAAGAGGTCAGAATCGTGATTAATGGGGCGGGGGCTTCGGGGATTGCCGTAGCCCGTTTATTGCGTAAAGCAGGGGCAAAAACGATTTGGATGTGCGACTCAAAAGGGATTATTTCTAAGAGTCGATCGGACTTGACTTCGCAAAAATTAGAATTTGCTGTCGAAGCTAGCGGTAGTTTAGCGGGTGCGGTTAAAGGTGCGGATATGTTTATCGGTTTGAGCGTTCCGGGAGTATTATCTAAAGAGATGGTGCAGTCAATGGCAAGCGATCGCATCGTGTTTGCAATGGCTAATCCGATTCCTGAAATTCAACCGGAATTAGTTATCGACGATGTCGCCGTAATTGCAACCGGAAGGAGCGATTATCCCAATCAAATTAACAACGTTTTAGCTTTTCCTGGGGTTTTTCGCGGTGCTTTAGACTGTCGCGCTCCCCACATCAGCACGAATATGTGTCTCGAGGCTGCTAAAGCAATTTCTTCTTTGGTTACTCCGAATAAACTCGATCGCGAACATATCATTCCTTCAGTATTCGACGATCGCGTCAGTCAGGCTGTTGCTGCAGCAGTTCAACAAGCAGCCCGCAACGATGGTTTAGCCCGTCGTTAAAAGGCAATAAGGCAAGAGGTAAGAGGCAATAATAGGCAAAAGGCAATAATAAGGCAAGAGTTAAAAGGCAATTGGAAGAGATTAAACTGTAACGAATTGGGGACAACCTCTAGAAGTTGGATCGTTTAACCTAAAGGCTGAAGCCAACAAAGGCACTTTTACAATAATTTGTTGCCTTTTCCCCGTTCGCTTTTCCCTTGAGCATCTATTTTGTGGTGAACCGATAGGTTCTTGAAGCTATACGGCATTTTGCCGTATATAATAAAAGAGAAGATAAATATGTTTTCTAAATTTAACTGTGAAAAAAGAAACTAAAACAACGGCTAGATTAGAAGCTCGTGTCAGTCGAGAAATCAAGGAGCAATGGCAGAAAGCCGCAGCAATTGCAGGTTTGACTTTAACCGATTTTGTTATTGCCAGCGTTCAAGCCAAAGCACAGGAAGTTATTCAGCAACATCAAATAATTAAGCTGAGTGTAGATGATAGTAAAGCTTTTGCTGAAGCGATCTTAAATCCACCCCAACCTAATAATGCATTGTCTTCTGCCGCTTCTCGATACAAAAAATTTTTGGGTCAAAATGACACTCAAAATTGAATTATTAGATCGTAACAAACACGATCGTGGCAATTTTGATTGTGGAAATGAGAGCTTAAATAATTATATTCGCAAGCAAGCATCTCAAGATCTCAAAAGAAAAGTGGCAACAATTTTTGTTTTAATCGAGCAACCTGACAATCAAGTTTTTGCCTACTATACTCTCTCTTCATATATAGTAGAAATCGAAGTTTTAGACTTAAATTTAGCTAAAAAATTACCCCGCTATCCTTTACTACCAGCGACTTTATTAGGTCGTCTAGCTGTAGATAAAAATTATCAAGGTAAAAAGTTTGGTGAACTAATATTAATCGATGCACTGAAAAAATCATTAGATGCTACATTACAAATTGCTTCTTTAGCTGTAGTAGCAGAAGCTATCGATGAAAATGCAGTTACTTTTTATAAAAAATACGGTTTCCAGCAATTTAAGAATAACCCGATGAAACTATATATTAGTATGAAATCTATTCAAAACTTATTTGACAGTTAAAATACAAATAGAAGATTTAGCTGCAGCTCGAGCTTGGCACAGTGACAAAACAGGCATTACTTGGTACTTAATCCCAACCCTTCTGACTCCTCGATCTAATCATCTCCTAAAATCTCAGAAAGACTTAAAAGACTGTCTCTGCTTTTTTTAGCTGCGGTGAAATTGGGTTTAAATTGTAAGGCGCGATCGTAAGAATATCTAGCGCGATCGAACTTGCCTAATTTTAGAAAAGCGTTGCCGCGAGAATACCAAGCGCGAGCGTAATTTTTGCGAATTTTTATAGCGCGATCGTAAGATTCGATCGCTTTACTGTATTGTTTTAAATTGTAATAAGCATTGCCGCGATTGTACCAGGCGCGATCGTAATTAGATTTATATTTAATTGCTTTATTGTAATTAGATATTGCTTCTTGATATTTTTTTAACTGGTGGTTAGCCCAACCGCGATGATACCAAGCTTGATAATGATTCGATTTAATTTTAATCGCGCGATCGAAAGCATAAATTGCTTTGCGATACTCTTTTAAATAACAAAGAGCCATAGCCCGAGAATACCAAGCGCGATCGAAATTAGGCTTGTAAATTACGCTTTTGCGATAAGATTGTTCGGCTACGCGATATTGTTTTAAATTCATTAATACGTTACCACGTTGATACCAAACTTGATAATCTTTTGGTTTGATTTCTAAAGATGAATCGTAAGCAATTAAAGCAGATTTATATTCTTGTAAATTTTGCAGTGCATAGCCTTTTTGATACCAAATTTTAGCATTATTAGGTTCTAACGATAGCAATTTTTCAAAAGAAAAAACTGCCTCTTTATATTCTCCTAATTTAAACTGTAATTCTGCTAAAATTTGGAGATTTTCGGTGTCGTTGGGTTGGAGAGCTGTAACTTTTTTAAAAGCCTCGATCGCAGCTAATTCTTCCCCAGATTTTTGCAAAACTATCCCCAAACCGAGCCAAGCTTGCCAATCGTTCGACTGGAGAGAAACGGCTTTTTGATAGGCTATTTTGGCTTCATCGTAACGTTTTAATTGTTGCAGCACGTCAGCTTTACCTTTCCAAGCTTGCTGGTAGTTAGGAGCAACTTCGATCGCCCGATAATATAAATCTAAAGCTCGTTCGTAATCTCGATCTAAAGAAGAACTCAAACCCCGATCGTAAAATTGAGAAGCTGTCATAAAATTTTGCCACCGATCGACCGAAGCCATTCCCGTCATCCCAACGGCAAATAAACCAGCCACAATTAAAATTCTCGACAGACAAGAGCCAAAAATATTCAGTTCGTCGAGGGCAAAATTAGTATAAAAACCAGTATTAATTTTAGGAGTCTTTTTATTTTTAATTTGCCCAGCAGCAACAGTTTTTAAATTGCTACTGTTGCGATCGGACAGACTAGCAAGAGCCTCTTTTACTTCCGTAGCCGATTGATAGCGTTCTCGCCAATCGTAGCGTACCATTTTATTTAAAATATCGATTAAACCTTGACTGATATTTTCGGGAACTTGCCAATTAAGTTCCCCAGTTGTTGGATTTAATGATAGAGTATGCGGTTGAAGGCCCGTCAAAGCTTGGATGCCGATCGAACCGACAGCGTAAATATCGCTGCTCAGTTTAGGACTTCCGTTAGCTTGTTCGCTGGGGCGATAGCCGGGAGTGCCGATCGAAATTGTATATTGATGGTGTTTAGCTAAAAGCAGATCGTTCGGAATTTGTTTGACCGCACCAAAATCGATTAAAACTAATTTATTATCTTGTTTGCGACGAATAATATTATTAGGATTAATATCGCGGTGAATGACGTTATTTTGATGGACGTATTCGAGGATTTCGAGAATTTCTTGCAATAAGGAAATTAAAGAATCTTCGCGATCTTTGAAATTCGGATCGGCTATTTCTCGGGCTAAATTATGGCCTTCAATATATTCTTCAACTAAATAAAATTGACGATTTTCCTCAAAATAGGCAAAAAGCTGGGGAATTTGGGGATGATGTCCCAAACGGTGTAAAGTTTGCGCTTCGGTATCGAACAAACGTTTTGCTGTTTTCCAAGTTAAGGAATCTGTAGTTTGGGGTTTAAGTTGCTTGACTACACAGATGCGATCGCCAGGTAAATGCAAATCTCGCGCTAAAAAAGTAGTCCCAAATCCTCCTTGTCCTAGTTTCGAGAGAATTTGATAGCGTTTGCTTAGTTGTATGCCCGGAGCTATACTCATGCTCTAATATATTGATATTAACTTAGGAAAAATATTAAACAATGTGGTAAGGTAACTTTACAGCATTTTAAATGCTATCTCAGACGATGGTTTTAATCTCCAATTAAAAAATATTTTTTCCTACCGATTAATTGGTAAATTGAGTAATTAATTAAATCATTTTTCATTCCTTTAGTTAACACGATCGGTTCTTAAGTTTATAACTGTTTGCCGCGATCGCCGAATAATATTAAGAACAATATGCCATCGTTAGTAACAAGTAATTCAACGTTACAAAAACTAAAGTGAAACAATCCTTCTATTGGCTCGATACGCTTCTTCCCTCGCAAAGTTTTTTAGTTGGCCGTAAAGCATTTGCTTTAAGCAAGCTAATTAAGTCAGGCTATCCGATTTTAAATGGTTTTGCAATCGATCCGGCCGCGATGAAACAATTTCTTGAAATTATAGGTAATTCTGCACCATTATTAGCAGATTTTCCGCATTCTTCTTTACATTTGGACGTAAAGAATCATCAAGAATTACAGTCAGTGGCGCAAAAAAGTCGCCAGTTAATTAATGCAGCAAGTCTCGATCGCGATTTTGTTTCTGCTCTTTTAGATGAGGCAGAACGATTAAATGTTCCTACTTTAATATTGCGAGCTTCTTTACAATTACCAGAAGGAATAAGCGAGCAAAAAATAACTGGTTTGCTACCAGGAACAATTTGTAGTTGCAATCGTTCCGACCTGGAAAAAGGACTCAAACAGGCTTGGTCGCAGCTATTTTCCGCTAAAAGTCTCTTTTTCTGGAATCAACTTGGAATTGGCATCGAAAGGCTGAATTTAGCAATATTAGTCCAACCAATTCACAATGCGATCGCCTCGGGTACGGTAGAAATCAATCGCAATGCGATTCAAATTCAATCTAGTTGGGGTTTGGGACATAGTTTGCTCAAAGGAGAAATTTTACCGGATTTTTACCAGTTTCGCAGGGGGGCACAAATCTTAGATAATAAACACTTAGGGACTAAAATGCGAGCTTATTGTCTCCAAGGAGGAAATCTATCGCCCTATTTACTCACCGAGTCCGAACAAGAACGATATTCTCTAAATGAAGTCGATCTCAAAAATGCGATCGAGATTGTTGAAAATTTAGCTTCAGATCTTCAAGATACTGGTTTTTTTGAATGGACTATAACCGATACTCCCGAGCCTAAATTTTACATTATTCAATTTCTAAGAACTCCTATAATTACTTCTCCTTCTCGAGCACCATCAATGAAAAAAGATCGAGTATTGTTAAAAGGCCTGGCTGCTTCTCCTGGAGTTGCGATCGCCACCGTATCTATTGTCAGCGAAGTTAGCGAATCTTTACCTTATTTTGCCCCGAATACAATTTTAGTGATTGCAAATATTTCGCCGAGTTGGTTTCCTATATTAAAACAAGCCGCTGGCATAATTGCAGAAGTAGGTGGGGTCACTTCTCATGCTGCAATCATCGCTCGAGAATTAGGCATTCCTGCAATTGTTGGCGCGACCAACGCAACTAAGTTACTTCCTGACGGTCAATTAATTTTACTCGATGGCAATAGTGGGGAAATATCTCCTCTGATTGAAGGAGAACAAAACAATTTATCTCTCGATACGGATCGTCATCTTGCAAATGTAGATGCTGAGGTTATCAATCGTCCGATCGCAACTAAATTATGGGTTAATTTAAGTCAGCTTAGTTCCCTACCCAATGCGGTGAATTTGCCAGTAGATGGGTTAGGTTTGTTGCGATCGGAAATAATGTTATTAGATTTAATTTCTTCAGAACCTTTACATAGTTGGCTGCAACCAGATAAACAAGTTATCCTATCGGAACGTTTAACTGAATCGCTCGCTCAATTTGCAGCAGCTTTTGCTCCCCGTCCGGTATTTTATCGCTCTTTAGATTGGCACTTTTTTGAATCGAATCGCAACCAGCCTAAATTTAATTCCGAACGGGGCACTTATAATTATTTAATCGAGCCGATTTTATTCGAGTTAGAATTAAAGGCGATCGCTGCAGTGCAAAGATTGGGCTACAATAATTTAAATTTAATTTTACCTTTCGTTCGCAGTGTCGAAGAATTTATCTTTTGTCGCGATCGGGTTGCCAAAATCGGTTTAGATCGAGTCGAATCTTTTCAACTCTGGATTATGGCTGAAGTCCCTTCAGTATTTTTCTTATTATCTCAATACGTCGAAGCTGGAGTTAAAGGAATTGCGATCGGCACTAACGATTTAACCGAATTACTATTAGGAACTAATCGCGATCGCTCCGAATTAAGAAATAAATTTAATTCCCGACATCCGGCAATGTTAAAAGCACTAAAAGAATTAATTAGATCGGCTAAAAAAATGGGAATTACTTGTTCTATTTGCGGACAAGCACCCGTAGAATATCCTCAGTCAATCGAACAGTTAATTCGCTGGGGAATCGACTCGATTTCGGTAGAACCACAAGCGGTAAAAACAACTTATCGTGCGATCGCCAGAGCCGAACAGAGTTTAATTTTAAGTGCAGCGCGATCGCAATTGTGTCAAGATTAGTTTCTCTCGGTATCAGTTTAATAGCAGCATATAATTTGTTTCCTTATTTTTAGGTGATTATATAAAGTAAGTTCTTGTTTTAGGTAGATTTAATCCTGCCAGATAATTAGTAGGATCTGCTTTTTTTTGGATTAAATTAAGAAAGCTCAGATTTTGCCGAAAAAAGTGGCATAATTTTCAAAAACTATACCAGAAGGCAGAAGGCAGAGGGATTATGCTTAAGATTTAAGGCTTAAGCCTCTCTTAAATGTCCTAACCAAAACTTGCACTGCTATGTGTACTCTTACTCGGCAATCTGAGTTCAGATCCGTTTGACAATAAGTTTGATTGATTGATTAAAGCTTAAATGATGTTTTCATCTAAATCGAGTACATTCTTGCTTTTTATAGCACGATCTTGCTGGAATTTTTTCTAAAAACTTGTGGGGAGATTCCCACTAATCGTTTGAAATGCCGAGCTAAATGACTTGAATGGGTAAATCCACATGCGATCGCGATATCTAAAACATTTAAATCTGTTTGTTTCAATAATTGTTTTGCTTGATTGATTCGCTGCTCAGTTACATATTTATAAGGTGGCACACCCATTGACTTTTTAAAGAGACGGCTGAAATAATATTGATTTATACCTGCAATTGAAGCTAAATCGATCAGCTGAATCTGGTTTTCAAGATTTTCGTCAATAAATTCTAATACTCGATCGAGTCGAACTTTTGAAAGGCCATCCAAATATTGTTCGATGTTGACCTTCTTTAAGCCATATTTATGAATTAAGTGAATAGCTAAGGCATTAAATAAGGCATTGATATAAAGACTGCCATGAAAAGTTCCTAATTCCAACTCTTTTTTGAGAGTCAATCCAATTTGGTGCAAAAGGGGATCGGAGCGAGCAAACTGGGGTGTGAGTTCGACAAGATCGGGATTAATCTCGTCAGGTGCAATATTTGCGATCGCGACTGGATTGAGAGCCAGAACAATGGCCTTGACTCGATCGTTCGATCTACAACTGTGAGTAACTGAAACGGGAACTATAATGATATCACCATTAATAATCTGCTCTTCACGCCGATATCCGTCTAAACTTCGTTCTGCTCTGATTGGATTGTTTTGAGTTCCAAAAATGACCACCTTGTGCTGCGATGCGATATGAGATGATATGTCATGAGGAGGCTGATCGTGGTATTGGAGACACATGTTTTGCCAACCTGCTCGATAGCTTGATAGTAAAGGCGGTATCGGCGTAACTTGTAAAGAAGTATCTTTGTTGTTGTAATTGAGATTAATCATCTTATTTTCTCAAGATATAAATCGATAGTTTAAATTAATTGAATTACAATTTTGCTCTCTAGAAATTTTTCAATTAGCAGTTAATTAACTATGCTAAATAGTCTTTTTTTCTTGGGAGATCGGCAGATCGATTCCTCACTCAAGTATTGGCTGAAAGATCGGGTTTTTTATTGCCGCAGGTAATTATTTAATCATTTCAAAAGCGATCGTTTTCTTCCTCATCCCAAGTACAATCTGGTGGGGTAAGATAAATCAGGACGCTAGTAAAACAAAAAAGAGCTAATAATAAATTAAACATGATTTTCAATCTCCTTAAGGGAATAGAATTGAATTCCAGTGTTAAACAGCAAGACTCAACAAGATAGCGATCGTGAAAGTAGTAATCAGAATTGAAAATAACCAGTCGATTATTTCTTTGAACAGAGGAATTGGTTGATAATTAGTTTGATAATTCATTGGAATTAATCGCTCCAAAAGTAGAAAATTTCTAAGTAATCCTGAAAATGCTGGGAGCTTTAATTGCTTTGCTAGCTTAGATCTCAGCCCTTCTGAGGTTATGAGCTTTACAAAGGAAAAAAGCTAATCTTTGCTTTCAAATTGAAGCTGAAGATTGGAATGGAGAAAGCTGTGCTGGTGATGGTGCAACTATAATAAACTCGACGCGAGGATTTTGAGGTATCGATCTGTTTTGCTTGTTTTGTGCTTACAAGTACTATTATTATGAAGTATTGTCTGAGACCTTGACTGAATAGTTCTTTGTAAAGGTATGAGTTTCAGACTGAGTTATGAATAAATGTCTGACTTCGAGCTGAAAGTCTAAACTAATTCACCCAGATATAAACGGTTTTTGTACTTGGAATTGAGCTTTAAATGCTCGTGTTCGGCAACTAATTAATTTACTATATCAAATTAAAGCATCCCTAGAATTTAAATTAGAAGCATATTTTGGAGCTGGAGATTCTCAAAAATAAAATATAGCAGAAGGAAGAAGCGGTGAGACCCCGCGTCGGACGGCGTTCACTACGACGGCGTTCAACATTCTGAGGAGACCTCTGCTTGGTTCGCCCGACATATCTGAGGACACCTCAGATATGGC
>JASJCW010000271.1 GCA_030065265.1 Prochloraceae cyanobacterium | reverse complement strand
CGTTTTAAATTGAATTTAAAATAAAGCAGATATTTTGCGGAGATAAGAAAACATAATATGAAGATAAAGGAATTAGCAATTACAGGAACTTCAATATTTTCATTGGTTGGATTGATTGTCGTTGCAGTTCATCCACAGTCAAGTATGGTTCAGATTATTGAAAAACCAACCGAGTCATCGCCAAAAATTAGAGTAGTTAAAGTCAGAGAAAAAGCCGCACCCGTACCGGTTGAGGAAGTTGATTTACAAATAGAAGAAGATCCTCAAGATGTGAACTTGGAAAGAGTGGCACAAAATTAACTATTTTGGTAGTTTTAGTCAGAAATAGATTTAGCAGATGGAATCGGGTTCGCTAACTTGCAAACCTATATTCTGGATCGATTCTTTCTAATCGCAAAAAACAAACGTATATCAATTTAGTTTAAACTTGCTATACTTCGGCGACAATAGGCAATAGATTCGGAAAATCGATTTGTAGTATTATTTTAGGGAATTGATATTACTGACGAACGGAGTTTTTTAAATCCCTTTTATAGTTCTCGATCGCATTAGATTATCAATTTTAAAAATATACAGGAAATTAGGATTCTAAAATTTTAATTAGTAATCCAAACGCAAACATAGAGAAAATTAGCTTACGATTGGTTTTCTTTTTGTTTAGCTTGAAATAAAATTTTATCGATTAATAATTGAGCGTGTTCTGGATATAATTTTGAATTTTTATTTTTTAAATAAGTAGATTGCAAAAGTCGATCTTTAATCAAATCTCGAGATTTATTCTCTCTGAGAGCTTTTCTAGCAATTGATAAAGCTGTTAGTTTATCCCAAATCATTTTTTTAACTGGCTGTAAATCATAAAATCTTTGCTAAACAAATAAAACAAAGATTTGAATTCATTTAATTCAAATGATAATCCGAATATTTACTGAGTCGCAGCGATCGCATATTATTGTATGATGCGATCGAGAACACTATTAAATTATTTCTATTGGCAAAAATAACAGAAGCGATCGCACCTAAGTTAAAATTTCTCCACCCAATAACTTTTGATAGCGCAGATCTAATTCTTGTTGTAACTCAGGTAAACTTTCTAAAGATAGATCGGCTTTTATCAATTCTTCAGCAGCATCTCGAGCGATATTGAGAATATCTTGGTCTTCTACTAAACTAGCTAAAGCAAAATCCGGTAAACCTGACTGACGCTTACCTAAAACCTCACCAGGCCCGCGAAAACGCATATCCATTTCCGAAATAAAAAATCCATCGGTAGACTGTTCGAGAACGCTCAAACGCTGACGCGCGTCGGGAGTTTTACTATTAGTCATTAAGAAGCAATAAGACTTGTGAGATCCGCGACCGACTCGACCGCGCAACTGATGTAATTGAGATAAGCCAAAACGTTCGGCATTTTCGATTAACATTACCGTCGCGTTAGGAACGTCAACACCGACTTCAATTACAGTAGTAGAAACAATAATTTGGGTTTTATTTGCTCTAAAATCATTTAAAGCTTCATCTTTTTCGGCCGAAGTCATGCGACCATGCAATAAACCGATCCCGAAGTTAGGAAAAACTTTCTCGTCCAGTCGTTGATGTTCTTCTACTGCTGCGCGAACGTCTAACTTTTCCGACTCTTCAATTAGGGGGAAAATAATATAAACTTGTCTTTGCTGGGCGATTTCGCGACGGATCAGATCGTAAACTTTAGTCCTTTCTCTACCCGTAACTGCTTTGGTCTCGATCGCCTGTCTTCCCGGGGGTAATTCGTCTATTTGAGAGACATCTAAATCGCCGTGTAAAGTTAGGGCTAAGGTGCGCGGAATCGGAGTTGCGGTCATAGTCAGGACGTGGGGCGATCGCCCTTTAGCTAGCAAACGGGCCCGTTGTTCGACTCCAAAGCGATGTTGTTCGTCGATCGCGACTAGTCCTAATTGTTTAAATTTTACAGGATCTTGGATCAGTGCGTGAGTTCCGACTAATAAAGGTAATTCTCCAGTTGTTAGTTGAGAGTGAATTTCTCTGCGTTTGGCGGTTTTGGTCGAACCTGTTAGTAATTCTACCGGTAAGTGTAGCAGGCTGAACCAGTTAATTAATTTGCGATAATGCTGTTCTGCGAGTACCTCTGTCGGGGCCATTAATGCGGCTTGATAGCCCGATTGAATTGCTGCTAAAATCGCGAATACTGCAACTACCGTTTTACCCGAACCAACATCTCCTTGTACCAACCGATTCATCGGGGTTTGTAGTTGTAAATCTTCGAGAATTTCGTTAACTACTCTTTTTTGGGCATTTGTCAGGGAAAAAGGCAATAGCTGGTTAAATTCTGCGATTAATTGACCCGTGGGGGTAAAAATAGCACTTTTTTGCTTTTGTTTTTCTTCTTGACGGCGTTTTAAAAATCCTAATTGCAGGTAAAAGAATTCATCGAAAACTAAACGCCTTCTGGCATGAATTAAAATTTCGTTATCTTCGGGAAAATGAATGTTAGTAATTGCTTCTTTTAAACCGATTAAAGCATAGCGATCGCGCAAAAAATCCGGCAGAGGATCTCGAAGTTGTTCTACTGCTGGCATTGCTGAAATTACTGCTTTCCTAATTACATCGGCGGTAATTCCTTCTGTTAAAGGATAAACTGGCAAAACTCGACCTACTTTAATCGATTCGATATTTGCTCCGGGACTTTCTAATACTTCTATTTCGGGATTTTCTAAAGTAATGCCGTATTTATTTTGTTTGACTAATCCCGAAGCAGCAACTAAAGAACCTACTGGATATTGACTTTTTTGCTTCTGCTGCCAGCCGTAATTATTAAAGCGAGTTCCGGCAAAAAAACGATTTAATTTTATTTTTCCACTGGGGTCGCTTAAATGCAATTCAAAGATAGTTAATTTTTTATTTTTCGGACTGCTAAAACAATTACAACGCTTGACGCTGCCAACAATAGTGACTGTTTCTCCGGCAATTAAATGAGCAATTTGAACTTGACGGGCATAATCGACATGATTGCGAGGGTAGTAAAATAAGACATCTTTAACCCGATTTAATCCCAAACGTTGCAGGTGTTTGCTTCGATTTAATCCTACTTCTGGTAATTCTCTTAAAGGAGTATCGAGGGCGATCGCCCGTCTCGATCTTTTAACGGTTTTTGCAGTATTAATTGGCGTGGTGCGGGGAGATTTTGGTTTTGGTGGATTTTTTGCTGTTTCTAGGGTTTGTCTGAGTTGATAGAGAAAGTTGCGCGCTTCGGTAACTAGACGTTTGCGGCGATCGTATTCTAGATCGGGATAGCGATCGAATTCTAGAGCCATTTCGCGCCAGCGACGGCGATCTGCTGCAGGAGTATTTTGCGGGGGCATTTTGCCAAAACTAAGACAGAGAAATTCGTTAAAGCGGTAGCGATTGCCCATCAAATTAGTGTAACCGCGATCGGCTTCTATAGATAGTGCTTTTTGCAATACAATCCAATCTGTTTTCTCGTCACTCATCGGTTTATTTTAACTCGCTGCGATCCAAGTTAATAGGCAATAGGCAATAGGCAATAGGTTTTAAGTTTTAAGTTTTAAATTACTCGATCGATTTTAAATTGGTAGAACAATTTTAATATTTTTTCTGCCGATGCTTGCTATTCTAAGTTATTCTTCGTACCAAGTAGATCGCCAACTAGATTCAGCTTCAGCTCTTAATAATTGTCGTTCTTTTTTATGATATTGTTTTCTTATTTTATCAATTTTAGCCAATAAATTTCGGATTTGATTGCCGATCGCACTTAAATTAGGGTCGGAAAATTCTATTTCAGGAAGTCGCAGGCGAATTGCAGTTAATTTTGTTATTTTCGGATCGCTGGTCTCAGATTCGTTTTCTTCTGCTTCGATCAGCATATTTAACATATTAGGATATCCTCCAATCGGAGAATCGGTATTTTCTGCTGCGATCGCCATATCCATGATTTTTTCAGGCAATTGATGGGGCAAAATTTCGGCTTCTTTTAATAATAGATTTGCTTGTTTAGAAATGCTTTCAAAAGTTTCGTTAATGGTGCGTTGAATTTTTTGATGCCACTCAATCCAATATTCTGGTTTGTGCGATCGCATTTGAGATTTTTCTGCACTAGAATCTTCATTTTCTACTAATAAAGAATCTATTGACAAATCTGCTTCTTTAGTTGTTTCAGAATCGGAAGTTAATTCTTCTTGCAAGCAGATCGTGCCGATTTGTTTGCCTAATTTTCTGATATTTTGCTGGAGATTTTCTCGACTCTGTAAAGATAATTTCAAAAAAGATCCGGGGTATTCTTGAGTGCAAATTTGGTAAGTTACTAAAACTAATTGTTTTTCTGCGGACTTGCTCAACAAATTGAGATATTTACGATAAAGATCTTGCAGTTCGATCGCCAAAGCTGATACTACGGTTTCAAACCCTAATAAATCTTGTTTAATTTGCTGAATTGATTTACTCACAAGCTTATCCCCTTAAGTCAGCATTGACAGCTCTAAGACTATAGCGTTAGCTTAGTCTTAGATTCAAAAGATCGAATCCTTTTTGGATGTGTCAAACACCCACTAATACGTTGGATCATTTTTAAATCCTTCGCTTTACTTAAGCCAAGATATTTTCTCAATATATTTAACGCACCGTTAGCGTCAGCATTAACTAATTGACCAGTTTTAGTTCGATATAAACCTCTTTTAATGCGTTTGCCACTAAAGGTATATTTTTGAGTATCATTAGGGTTATATTTGGGAATCTCATCGCCATCTAACGCGCTGGCTTTGGATGTATAAGATTCTTCAGTTTCAATGTATTCAATTCCTACTCGCTTAGCATTGCTTTCGAGCTTGAAGCGAAAAGTAGATAGAGGAATTTGGACAAAATTTTGATTGTTGCGAGTGCCCATGTTGGCATCTTGTTTAATACCAGGGTTGTAGCCCACAACTATTTTGCTAATTCCCGTATTTAAACATCGATCGATAATAAATCGAACGGATTTATTTAAATAATCTTGTATTTGATGCTTTCTTCGGTCGAGTAATTTAGCTTGTTGGTTTGTAATGTCTTCAATACCTTGAATATCTTTAATTGATTGAAGTTTGGCATTACGCTTGTTATACCATTGATTTAAGTTTTTGAGTCGTTTTCCATCAAGAATAAATGAATCTCCGTTCAACTTACCAGTAAATCCTGCGCCGCAATTCCCCTACAACCTGCCTCTGCCAAGGTCGCAGTAACCTTGCGACAAATACGATGGAAAAAAACGCACCCATCACCTGCATATAGTTAAAGCATACGGTAAATTTTGGCGGCGCATAATTTTTCGAGATTATCTTCGATCGCACCCAGCAGAAGCAAAAAATTACGAAGTATTAAAATACGATTTAGCAAAACGTTTTAAAAGAGATCGAGAAGCTTACACTAAGGCTAAAACTGAATACATTCAAAGTATTATGAAAAAAGCAGATCGAGAGAATAACAAATGATAAACATTCTCCATTTTTCTGATATACATATGGGAAGTGGTTTCTCCCACGGCCAGATCGATCCAGCAACAGGTTTAAATACAAGGTTACAAGATTTTATTGAGACTTTGAGTAAATGTATCGATCGCGCGATCGGGAAAGATGACGAGCCAGTAGACTTAGTATTATTTGCTGGAGATGCTTTTCCCGATGCTACCCCTCCACCCTACATCCAAGAAGCTTTTGCAAAACAATTTCGGCGTTTAGCCGATGCTAACATTCCTACCGTATTATTAGTTGGAAATCACGACCAGCATTCCCAAGGTAGCGGAGGGGCTAGTTTATGTATATATCGTACTTTAGCCGTACCCGGATTTATTGTTGGAGATAAGATAAATACTCATCGTATTACTACCGCTAACGGAGATATACAGGTAATTACTTTACCTTGGCTGACTCGTTCTAACTTGTTAACTACCGACAAAACAGAAGGATTATCAATAGCCGAAGTAAACGACTTATTAATTGAAAATCTCAAACCTGTCTTAGAATCAGAAATTCGTAAATTAGATCCTAATATTCCAACAGTGCTAGTAGGTCATTTAATGGCCGATCGCGCTACATTTGGCGCAGAGAAGTTTTTAGCAGTGGGTAAAGGCTTTACTATTCCTATTTCTCTATTAACCAGGCCAGAATTTGAATATGTTGCTTTAGGGCATGTCCACAAGCATCAAAACCTCAACCCTAATAATAACCCGCCGATCGTTTATCCCGGGAGTATCGAAAGAGTAGATTTTTCCGAGGAGAAAGAAGATAAAGGTTATGTCATCGTAAAAGTAGAAAAAGGTCGAGTAAATTGGGAGTTTTGCCCCTTGACAGTTCGAAGTTTTTGTACTGTAAAATGTGATGTTTCCCAAAAAGACGATGCTCACGAAGCTATTTTAGAAGCGATCGCCAAACAGGATATTAAAGATGTTGTGGTGCGTTTAATTTACAAACTTCGTTCCGAACAATTGGACTTAGTCGAGACTGCTTCTCTTTATCAAGCACTTAAACCAGCTCACAGTTATACTATTCGTGCCGAATTATTATCTCAATTAACCCGTCCTCGTTTACCTGAATTGAGTGCTGGTGCTAGTCTCGATCCTATTGAAGCACTTGCTGCTTACCTTAAAGATAACAAAGATCTTAAAGATATTGAAAAGGATATGCTTGCTGCAGCAGAAACTCTCCTCGATCGATCTTTCCTATCTTAAGTAATAGTAAATACAATAATAATTTGATTTTTAAAATTATCGAATATTCACGAGATCGCAAATAATTTTGATCTAAATCACTCAAGTACATATGGTTAACTAACTTTAGTCAAATATTCAATTAGTTAAATATATAATTTAAAATGCTTAATTTTACTGATGCGGGAGTTTATTTTAAATTTTTAAAATTAAAATTGAGACTCTAAAAAAATAATAAACAGTGAATAATTTTTCAAAAAACGAGCTGATCGATAAATTTCATCAATGTAAAAGTTCTTTACAAGATTGTATTCTCAAAATAGATACTTTTGAAAAATATGATTGGTGCATTTATTTTAGATTGGGAAGAATTGTTTGGATATCTGGAGGTCAACATAGATTTAGAAGGTGGCAAAGATTAATCGATCGAATTCATCCCAATTTAAATTACGATCGATGGGAAATAACTGAACAAATCGACCCCAATTTATCTGAATATTTTTTAATAAAAACTCTGCTAAAAAATAAGCTATTTCAAAGAGATCGAGCAATTGCCACAATCGATCGAACAATAATAGAAACATTATTTGATATTTTACAATCCGAATCACGTATATCTAAAGTCGAGCTTAAACAATATGAATATGCAGATAATTCTCCCCTTAAAGAAGCATTATTATATGTTAATCCAGATGTACTTTTAAGTAAAGTGCAGACTTTAATAGATAATTGGGTTAAATCTGGTATTGCTTCTTTTTCTCCTAATTTAGCTTTAGTTTTGCTCAAACCACAGCAACTTCAAAGTTTAACAGATCCTAAAACTTATGAAAAAATTTCTTTTTTAGTAGATGGAGAAAAAACTTTAAGAGATTTAGAAATTATTACCAAACAAGATATCTTAACGTTAGGAATTTCTTTTTTACCTTACATTCAAAAAAATATTATCGGATTTCGTAAGATAGTAGACTTACCCAATCCAATTTCTCAAATTAGGGCGCAATCGGATCGGCAAAATATAGTTCAAAGAGATCGCCATAATAGAACAGAACCCTTAATTTTGTGCGTTGATGACAGTCCTAAAGTTTGTCAAGCGATGGATAAAATACTGAATCGAGAAGGTTATAAATTGATTGCCGTAAGCGACTCATTAGAAGTTTTACCGGTATTAATAGAAAATAAACCAGATTTGATTTTTTTAGATTTAGTTATGCCCGTAGCTAATGGTTATGAAATTTGTGCCCAAATTCGCAAAATTTCGATGTTTAAAAATACACCAGTAGTTATTTTAACTGGTAA
>JASJCW010000270.1 GCA_030065265.1 Prochloraceae cyanobacterium | reverse complement strand
GAGGGTAGAAAAGATACTCGATGCAGCAGCCGAAATATTTGCTGAAATAGGTTACGATCGCGCCACAACCCACGATATTGCCAGTCGAGCTGAAACTGCGATCGGATCTTTATACCAATTTTTCCCGGATAAATTAGCTATTTTCCATGCCCTAGAATTGCGACATTTAGAGCGAGTCAGGGAAATGGGAGCAAAACTATATACTCCAGAAACAGCTCAATTACCTTTAGAACAATTAATTGACAAATTAATGCAAACTACCATCGAAACGATCGAACAACCCACCTCGAGAGTTGTTTTTTTGCAATTTTTTGTCGCCCCAGAAATGTTTCAAACTATTGACGATAGTTTAACCTGGGAATTTATTCGACTTTGGGCTAAATTACTAAATTGGCGAAATCCAAATTTAGAGCCAAATTTTTGCGAATTATTGGCACAAGTCTGCGTAAACTGCGGCAATACTATGTTGGTAATTGCTTTAAGGAGCGATCGCCAGCGTCGCGAAGCTATTTACCAACAAATCAGATCTTTATTCTTAGCTTATCTCAGTCCCCACGTCGGCGATGAAAAAGTAATGAAAAAAGTAATGAAATGTCCGCGCTGCGATTCTGAAAAACTCTCTAAAAACGGTCACCGTCATGGCAAACAACGCTATCTTTGCAAAGAATGCGGCAGACAATTTTTAGCAGGAAGCAAGTAGTTTCCCTCCAAGTCGGAAGTTTGAATATTTTATTTGCTTTACCAATTTCAAACGAGTCAACTAAATTTTAGACTTAAAACCCTCTTCTTGCCTCTTGCCTCTTACACCCCGCGACACTACTGCTTACTCGATCGCAGCTAAGCTAAGACAGCAATTAAGTCGTCAGCAAGATCGAAATTAGCCGTGACATTTTGCACGTCGTCGAGGGATTCTAAGGTATCGATTAATTTTAAGAGCGATCGCGCTTGTTCGGAGTCGGTTACTTCAATATTATTATCGGGTATCCAGCGCAATTCTACTTCTTTGACTGGCAAACCTCGATCTTGTAAAATTCGATTGAGAGAATCTAAACTGGGGATTTCAGTAATTACTTCTGCACCGATAAAATCTTCTGAGGCGATCGCTTCATAGGTTTCCGCTTCTCCCTCCATTGCTGCTTCTAAGAGCAAATCCTCGTTAATTTCTCCTTCGAGAGTAACAACACCTTTTTGGGCGAACATCCAACTGACACAGCCAGTTTCCCCCAAATTACCGCCATTTTTCTTAAAAGCTTCCCTCAAATAAGCTGCCGTGCGATTGCGATTATCTGTCAATGCTTCGATTAAAATTGCTACGCCACCCGGCCCGTATCCTTCGTAGCGAATTTCTTCTAATTTGGCATCCCCATCTTCAAAAGTTCCGGCCCCTTTGGCGATCGCCCTTTCAATATTATCGTTAGGTATCCCTGCAGCTTTAGCTTTGTCGATCGCCGTACGCAGTTGAAAATTTCCGTCTGGATCGGCGATACCGTTTCTTGCCGCTACGATTATGGCACGGGATAGCTGAGTGAAGGTTTTTCCTTTTTTGGCATCCACTCTTGCTTTTTGGCGTTTGATATTAGCCCATTTACTATGTCCTGCCATAGTATTTGTCTAAGCTTTAAATTTATTACTTAATTTCGTAATTTTATCACTTACTCAGATATTACCGAGATTTTTTAGTGATTATTTTCAATTTTCAAAGTATCGAACAGTACAATCGGGTATAATGCGATCGCTTTTCGTCATATTTTCTTAAGTTTTTTCCCAGTCAATGTTATAATACTTAACGATTTTTTGAGTTTTATTGTGAATATAAAAATGAATTTAACTTTAGTAAATTGTTTTAAAAATTCTTGCGATGGCAGACTAAAAGAATTGATAGATCGCTGTTATTTATTCATAGATGCGATGGAACTGAAAAGATTTCAAAAATGCGATTATACTTATATTTGCAATATCTACACCCCTGCAGATATTAGAGAAGAGTTAATTAACTATCAATATCGTCTCGAATGTATCGGCGATCGCTTCAAAATTGATTGGGTATATTTAATACCGATCGACC
Organism: Prochloraceae cyanobacterium; assembly: GCA_030065265.1. Taxonomy (GTDB): domain Bacteria; phylum Cyanobacteriota; class Cyanobacteriia; order Cyanobacteriales; family JASJDA01; genus JASJDA01. Next base: position 5,900 of record JASJCW010000270.1, on the reverse strand, counting down.
GGAGAGAATTATCTTATTTAAAAAAACAAGCAGAAAAAAAAGGCAGTCTAGAAGCGTGGAAAATATACTTAGAATTGCAATATATTTTTTCAGATCCCAATTAATAAAATTATTAAATTCAAAGGCAAAAGCGCACCGCCTACGCGTCGGCGAAAGACGCAAGTAGCCGGAGCAAGAAGGGAAGGGGCAATAGGCAAAAGTCACAAATAAAGATAGGGATTGCAACCCCTCATAAACTATTGCCTCGGAGGCAATAGCCGACAATAAAAAATATAAATGGTAAAGAAGAAAACAAAATAAATCGCAATTATCTTATTTTTCTTCCCTACCTTAAATTTTGAAAAAAAGCAAATTTTATTGCAAAGCAACTAATTGTTTTTGCTTAGATTCGATTGGCGCGCTCAAAGCAGCTTCGAGATCGGATTTACCCAATCTTTCTTCAAGAATTTGCATCACTTCCCGACCAAAATCGTTGGGATTTCTTTGCCAAGCTTGCAAACAAACTTCCCCAAAGAAAGAACCTAAAGGTTCGGGATTCCAGAGCAGTTTTTTCGCAGTCCAAGGCATCAAACTCATCGGATCGTAATCTCGTTTGAGAATATTATTTTTAAAGGCATATTCTTCTAAATGAGTGTGAGGTTGTAAACCAATGAAGAAGATAGCCGGTTCGACTTTATCGGCCCCAAAAATGCTTTCTAGTTCCCGATGGTAAGCAATTGTTTGGCGAATAGTTTCGTAAGTTTCATCGATTACGTTAAAAGAGTAATTAACTGAAACTAAATCGTTAAAACCAGCAGCCTTCAAATCGCGACAGTTCTGCAAAACAGTACGGAGATTGTAACCCATTCGCATTTTGCGAACTAATTCTTGAGAACCGCTAGTAATACCGATCTCGAAATAATTCATGCCAGTTTGTACCATTAAATCGCACAATTTAGGAGTGAGATTGTCGGCGCGAATGTAAGCAGCCCAATGGGTATCTTTCATGCCAGAATCGACTATTTTTTGCAATAATTCGATCGCATCGTCGATATATTTTTTAGCAGGAATGAATTGAGCATCAGTAAACCAAAAATTACGAATCCCGCGATCGTAAAGTTGGCGCATTTCTTTAACTACTTCATCGGCCGGATTGATTCTAACTTGTTTACCTTCAACTACTGTATAAACGCAATAACAGCAATTATGAGGGCAACCCCGTTTAGTTTGAACCCCGATATAAAAATCGTTTTCTTGTAAATAGTAATCGAATTCGGGCCAAATCTTTTCGATATAATCGTAGTCGCAAGCAGTTTTTTCGATCGGTGTCGGCCATTCGTGAATCGTGCGAGGACGGGGTTTAGTTTCTCCGGCAATGTAACAGCGTTCGTCCAAAAAGTCTTGGCCGCGCAACAATTTTTCTAGGAGTTTTTCCCCTTCTCCGATCGAGACGATCGAACCTTGAGGTAAAGATTGTTGTAATTGTTCGTAGAAAACGCTGACTGCACCTCCACCAACTACGGTGCGAGCATCTTTGTTATATTTTCTAGCCCGATCTAAACCTCTTTTAATTAAACCTTGGTTGCGCCAAAGTTCTCCATAATAGGAAGTTGCTACTTTCAGTCCCCCCAACGCACCCCGAAGTCTAATTAAGGGATTTTTAGCGTAGTAGAATTCAAAAGCATTTTGTAGTGGGTTGCCACCCCTACCTCCTACTGGTGCATAAATTTGGATATCGCGCCAAGAGAAAACTAATAGAGTTGGTTTAAACTCGTCAATGCATTCATCTAAAGCCTTATCAAAATCTAGAGGTGGTACGGTGCCAAAATCAAATATTTTTTGCTCGACATCGGGAAAGAGTTTGTGGACGTGATCGGCTAAATAGACAATTCCAATCGGAAAGATCGGGTTACAGGGGAGACGAGCATAGAGAATTCGCTGTGTCATGGTTTTTCCTCGTATTATGGGGTTTTTCAGGAAAATTTTTCAAGGGGATGGATCGATATTTTTAAAATTATTATTTCTTATTTTCTCTGGGAATTGATGGCAATTTTTTTTTAATCGAGTCAATAGGGTTACTTAAATAGCAATTATATTTTCGAGCAGCTTGAAAGATTTCGCGCTCGGTTGTGAGGAATTTTTGACTTAGTGCGATCTCGTTAAATGCTCCTTCTTTACATAAGTTAACTTTTATTATAATACTCGTCAGATTGCCTCGGGCATCTTGTCGGGATCTTGACTTTATTTGTTTCTTTAGAAAAAATTAACTTCGATATAAATTCAGCTCGAGATCGGTTTCAATAAATCTGACGAAAGGGTTACCGATTAGTCATAACAAATAACGATCCCAAAAGAGTTAGCTCGGCTAAAAATAAAAATAGCGATCGGGACTTAAGTAACGATTGTATTCATATTTACAGCTTCGGGATCGTTAAAGTGTTAGCTTATATCTAACAGTTGCAAATGTTTTTCCAACCGCTCTAACTGCCATGGCTCAAATCCTCGATCCCATTCCAAATGGTCATAAAAATAGCATCCTTTGCTGTTACGTCAACACTACTAGCAATATTCAAATAGCTCGGATAACCAATATCTCTAACTGGTATTTCGAGAGAGTTGTTTTTCCAGGACAACGCTTAATATTTGAAGCTTTACCCGAAGCTGCTCTTGAAATTCACACCGGGATGATGGCCTCAGCTATTATTTCAGATACTATTTGTTGCCACAGTATCTGTGTCAGTGAAGGCGAGATAAATAATAATTATGCCGCTTCAATGCCAGTTTCAAAAACAACAGATAACAAACAAAATAGACAAACAAAAGATAAAAACAAAACACCACAAACCACTTTTAAAGAAGCAGTTAGCATCAGATAGTTAAAGAAAAAAAATTTAATTGCTATGGGGTTGTTCTAAGCGACGACCCCTTATTTAATGGAAATCTTTAAGTTTACGAAAGTTTTCAAAGCTTAAAATAAATTCATTTTCGAGCCGATCGCTTCTAATTTAAACTTTAAAAATCCGATCGCACTTGGGAAGGATACAAATATAATTTTATTTTCAGGCCATTGCGGTGTAGTTTTGTCACGATGGAATGTAGTAGTGCAAAAGTATCTGCCTTAACAGAGGATCGGAGGGTAGAAATTAAATAATTATGAATCGTGCAAGTGAAATAATAGTAATTGGCGGCGGAATAATTGGCATGGCGATCGCCGTAGATCTCAAATTGCGGGGCAGATCTGTCACTGTATTCAGTCGCGACTTTAAAGCTGCAGCAACCCATACTGCGGGGGGAATGTTAGCACCTCAAGCAGAAGAAATTGCCCCCGGGCCGATGTTGGATTTATGTTTGAAATCGCGATCGCTCTACCCGGAATGGATTCGTAAGTTAACTGAAATAACTAAAATCGATGTTGATTACTCTCCTTGCGGGATTTTAGCCCCAGTTTACGAATTATCTGGAGTTCAAACCACAAAGAGTAATAATACAGCTACGTGGTTAGATAAAGATGCGATCCAACTATATCAGCCCGGATTGGGTAAAGATGTCGTCGGGGGTTGGTGGTATCCAGAAGACGCTCGAGTCGATAATCGTCTTTTAGGAGAAGCATTAGTTGTAGCTGCAAAGTCTTTAGGCGTAGATCTGCAAGAAGGGGTCTCAGTCGAAGGTATTCAACAAAAAAATGCAAAAATAGCCAGTATAACTACAAATTTAGGGGAATTTTCCGCACAGCAATATATTTTAGCTGCTGGTGCTTGGGCTAGTCAATTATTACCCTTGCCAGTGCGCCCAGTTAAAGGACAAATGCTATCCTTAAAAATGCCTCTTAATGAGGATGGACTTTTACCGCTTCAAAGGGTACTATTCGGCCCGCAAACATACTTAGTTCCCAGGAAAGATGGTCGTTTAATCGTCGGTGCAACTACTGAAGAAATTGGTTGGAGTCTAGGTAATAATCCCAAAGGAATTAAAAAACTATTAAATCGAGCCGTTCGCCTCTATCCCGAGTTAGAAAATTGGAATATTGAAGAACTTTGGTGGGGATACCGGCCGGGAACTCCTGACGAGTTACCAATCTTAGGTAGAGGATCTTGCGAAAATTTAATTTTAGCCACCGGCCACTATCGCAACGGAATTTTACTGGCCCCCGTCACCGCATCAATAATATCTGAATTAGTCGATACTGGAAGATCGGATCCGATGTTAGAGAATTTTAATTGGCAACGCTTTTTTAATAAACAATCGATATCTTCCGATAATGGGCGATCGCCGATCGCTTTAAATGGTTCAAATGGTTCAAATGGCAGCAACGGTAACGGTAATGGCAAAGCTTTAATGCAATATTCTACTTTAAAAACAGAGATAATCTCTCAAAATAATGAAAATAGTGGCGATCGCTTGATAATTGCCGGAAAATCTTTCAATTCTCGTTTGATGACGGGAACGGGAAAATATCCTAGCATTCCAATTATGCAGCAAAGTGTAGCCGCTAGCGAATGTGAAATCGTTACCGTAGCAGTCAGAAGGGTACAAACTAACGCACCCGGCCATGAAGGTTTGGCAGAAGCTTTAGATTGGTCTAAAATTTGGATGCTACCCAATACTGCTGGCTGTAAAACTGCAGAAGAGGCGATCAGAGTAGCCAGGTTAGGACGAGAAATGGCTCGATTATTAGGCCAAGAAGATAATAATTTTGTCAAATTAGAAGTAATACCCGATCCGAAATATCTATTACCCGATCCGATCGGCACTCTAGAAGCAGCAGAAAAGTTAGTTAAAGAAGGTTTTGCAGTTTTACCCTATATCAATGCCGATCCTCTCTTAGCTAAGCGTTTAGAAGAAGTAGGATGCGCTACAGTAATGCCTTTAGGATCTCCGATCGGCTCGGGCCAGGGCATTAAAAATGCCGCGAATATTGCTATCATTATCGAGCAAGCTAAAATTCCTGTAGTCGTCGATGCGGGTATTGGCGCACCATCAGAAGCCGCTTTAGCTATGGAAATGGGTGCTGATGCTTTATTAATTAATAGCGCGATCGCCCTAGCTAAAAATCCCCCAGGAATGGCGAAAGCTATGGGTATGGCTGCTGTTGCCGGAAGATTGGCTTATTTAGCTGGTAGAATTCCAGTTAAGGCTTATGCTAGTGCTAGTTCTCCTCTCACTGGTACGATTAGCTCTTAACTAAGCACAAGGATGGCGATTTTACTGTTAGAAATTAGTTTACTACAGTTTTGCCATCCCTGACAAGATTTTTTGATAATTTATAGATAATTTGTAGCAGTTTTTATAACAATTTTCGATCGCGATCGGCAGTTTCAAAAGAGCGATATAGTAAATAAATTGTCCCGATTAAATATATAGCAACTGAACTATAGATTAGGACACTAATTGTAAAAGCAGAGAGTAGGTAGTAGGTAGTGGGTAAAAGATAAAATTGTCATAACCTTTACTTCGACTGCTATACAGTTGAATCGGATATATTGCCTGCATTAAAAGCTTGAATAATTCTAATGAAAGCTATACCGCTGCCGAAGGCTAACATTTGCGGACAAAGCAAGAAATTCTTAATTTTTATTATCCAATTCATCATCAAAGTAAAATACATTTATCTTCTCTCCAATTTGTGGCGATCGCTTTTTTACTAATACTGCAGAGATCCCTCCTTAAGCTTCTTCGATCGCCATAATTGTTACTAATGCGATCGCCTATTTTATCTTGTTTAGAAAACAAAGCGATCGCTAAAATCAACCGATCGAGTTGGTAATATTTTGTTGCGTAACTTGCGATTATTGTAACTTAAAACAACTCTAACCTTTTAAATCTCTATTTTTCTTCCAGTCGATTGATTCTTACATAAATCTAATTTTAAAATCTTGCTTATTTTCTGTGTATCTAAATCCATAGAAATAGACAACTAAATT
>JASJCW010000269.1 GCA_030065265.1 Prochloraceae cyanobacterium | reverse complement strand
CTAACAAATAATAACGTTGGTGCTAAACAATTAGATCGCAACATAAAAACATTTTTAGGTTGGAATAATCACCAGTCTGGGCCCGATCTAGATCCGGATCTAATTTGGATAGAAAATATTGCTAAAGTTGGTAATTCTAGCGACGGTAACGAGTTTGAAAAGTTAACAAGAAAAGGATTAATTAAATTAGGTTTTGGTAATTCTAATACTAATCCTAAAGCAAGTCTCGATCCTGAAGCTACTGGTGGTGCTGGAGGAATAGATTTTTATTGCGAAACTCCCTATCCAGTAGTAGGAGAATGCAAAGCAACTAAAACAGAAACAGTCCCAGATGGCACTCCAGCACAACTTCTTAAATTAGGAATGAATCATCTCGGTAAAGATGAATACGATCGCTGTCTTAAAATCGTTTTGGCTGCTGGAAAATTAACAACTTATGCATTAAGAACTGCTACAGAAAATCATATGAGCGTACTTCGTCCTGAAACTTTGCAAAAATTAGTAGAAATGCAAGCAAAATATCCCAACTCAATCGATCTTTTTGAACTCAAAGAATGTTTGCAGAATGCTTATGGTTTAGCCGACGATCGCATCGAAAAATATTTAAGAGAAAAGACTGAAGAAATTAAACTGCGATCGCATATTGTTAAAGTGGTTAAAAATTATTTAGCAACGACTCAATCTGACAATGTTATGCTGGGTATTTTATACGGAGCTTTTGTTAATTCTAATCCGCCTAAATCTTTAAGCCAAGAAGAAATAAAAGATATTTTAATCGAGTTATCTTCACCATTAGTAGGATATTTAGGCAGGAAAAAAGGCACAAATGGGAGCGATCGCTTTTATTTTTTGCGAGAGTTGATTGTTAAGTAGCAAAAGCGATCGCCAATAAATCAACAGAAGATAGCAACCCGATTGCTGTTAAAAAGTATCTAGGTTTGTAGTATAAAAACAAAAAACTAATAGTAAATAATTTGACTTGAATGATATTTGCAATTTAATTGATGTTTAGAGATAATTGAAATTTTAAAAATTATCTTCTTACTGTGGTATAGAATATTCATTATTTGCGAGATAGAATGCCTACGAAAATAGTTTTTTTTGGAACACCCCAATTTGCCATACCCAGTTTAGAAAAATTACTGAAGCATCCCAAATTTGAGGTTATCACTGTTGTCACTCAACCAGATAAAGTAAGAGGGAGAGGTAAAAAAACTACACCATCGCCAATTAAACAAGTTGCGATCGCTTACGACATACCAGTTTGGCAACCTAAAAGAATCAAAAAAGATAGCGCAACCTTAGCACTACTCAAACAAGCAAATGCAGATTTTTTTGTAGTAGTAGCTTACGGACAAATTTTATCAGAAGAAATTTTAAATATGCCAAAATTCGGCTGTATCAACGTACACGGCTCGATTTTACCAGAATATAGGGGTGCTGCACCAATTCAATGGAGTATTGTTAACGGCGATCGCCAGACTGGAATAACTACAATGTTGATGGATGTGGGAATGGATACCGGAGATATGTTACTCAAAGAATATATTCCGATCGACCTTTTAGATAACGCAGATACAATCGCAAAAAAATTAGCTGATATTGGTGCGAATTTATTAGTAGAAACTTTGATAAAATTAAAAGCTAAAGAAATTGAACCTATTCCGCAAAACTCTGCTGTTGCTACTTATGCCCCTTTAATTAAAAAAGAAGATTATAAATTAGATTGGTCGCTTCCTGCTAAAACCATACACGATCGCATTAGAGGTTTTCATCCCAATTGTTTTGCAACTTTTCGCAATAATAAGATTAAAATTCTGGCTACAGCACCATTAGAAACTAAGTATCGCTCCGAACTTGCTCCAACATTCCAACAAAAAATAGCACCACATTTAGATGATTTGTCTTGCTCGAGCGGCAAAGTAGGAGAAGTTGTCGCTACAATTAAAAACATCGGCCCCGTATTGCAAACTGGTAAAGGGCTTTTGTTATTGTTAGAAGTGCAGCCAGCAGGAAAAAAACCTCAGTCTGGGGGAGATTTTGTCAACGGAATGCGTTTGTCAGTAGGAGAAACAATTGAAAATGGTTAGTTGTTTAATTCCATTGCTTCAAAAAATCGACAACCTTCACAAGGCCCTTCAGGATTGACAGCGCAACGTAATATTTCCGATCGCGCATTAAAACGACAGTTACTATCTCCAACTACCCAACGGCCTTCAACTAGGCTTTTTTCTGAAGGTTTTTGTGCTGATTGGACGTAAACAGACACTTTATTTAAAAAATAACCGCCAATTCTATACTGATAATGGTGGTGTCGTTCTAAAACTGCGTAGGTTTGTCCGTTAAAGTCAAGATAATTGCCTGGTTGGGGCATCCAATCTAGTTGGATTTTACCAAGAGATTGGCGCGGGTGGGTCAAAATTAATTCTGTAAGTATTGATTCGTTCAACTGCGATCGCTTCTACATTCTAGACGACATTATTAATTATTGTAATGTTAACCGATTTGTTTGAGCTGGAGTTTTTGCTTTAAATTAGTACTTAAATACTCGTCCGAGCGATTTTTTGTTTGAGATTGCGGCTTGAAATTTGGGGAAGATAATTAATTTCTTAAAATAGTAATTTCTATTTAAAAACTTTCGATCCTGTTTTAAAAAGCTGGTTTTGAGTTTGATTCGAGATCGTTAAAATTAATTACTGCAAATAAGAATTTAAATAAATTATTTCTGATTTTAAAAAAAATTCCTTTTTTGTAAAGTTTTGTTGCAAATATTGTTTTTTGCATAAAACTAAAGAAATTATCTAGAATTAACACCTAGAAGTTCGAGATTAAGGCGATCGCTTTGTAGATAATGCCTAACGAATTTATATAAATTCTTTGTTTAAAAAACTAGTTTTCTGGGGATAATTTGCATGAGTGTCAACTTAAATTCTACGATTGAAGAATTAGATTTTTATTTTTTCAACGTTGAAGTGTCAGAATTAGTTGTAGAAATCACTAATGCCTTTAATAGTAATTCTCAATTGCCAGGAATAATTTTATTAGAAAAAAATCAATTAGTTGGTTTAATTTCTAGAACGAGTTTTCTGGAATATATGAGTCGTCCTTACAGTTTAGAAATAGCTGGGAAACGACCGATTAAGTCTCTGCTTAATTTGATGAAAATTCAGAAGTTTATTATTCCAAAGAATATGTCAATTATTGAAGCTGCAAAAAAATCATTAAAGCGATCGCCTGACTCAATAAACGAACCAATAATTATCGAAATTGCGCCACAAAAATATGGAGTGATAGACGCTCATGAATTGTTAGTTTATCAAGCTCAAATTCACGAATATACTTGCGAACTATTAACTCAAATGTACGGTCAATTAGAATCAGTCAATAAAGAATTAAAAGTGGCCAATCAAAAATTAGAAAATCTTTCGAGATTAGATTCTTTAACTCAAGTTGCTAACCGCAGATCCTTCAACCAATATTTACAAGCAGAGTGGAAAAGAGGAAAACAACAAAAGAAACCGCTTGGTATAATTATTTGCTCGATAGATTATTTTACAGAATATAATAATAAATACGGAACTTTATCGGGAGATTTTTGCTTGCAAGTTATCGCCGAAACTATCAAAAATTCTCTTGAAAAAAATGAAGATCTCTTAGCACGTTATGACGGAGCTAAATTTGCGATCGCAATGCCAAATGCAAATGCGATTGAAGCTTCTATTTTTGCCGAAAACATTCTTAATCAAGTTACAAAATTAGCCATAGAAAACTCTCAATCTCAAATTAGCAATCTTTTATCTTTAAGTGTGGGCGTTGCCAGCATACTTCCAACTGAAAATAATTCACCAAAACAGTTAACTAACGCGGCAGTTAATGCTTTAGATCGAGCTAAACAGCAAGGTGGAAATTGCAAGGTCATTTGTAATAGTTCTGAATCCGATCGCCAAATCACTTCTAATCGATCGGATTGAAAATTAGATAGATTTTTAGCCATAATAAAAATCAGAATTTGTTAGTTTCCTCCCAAGAATTTGGGGTTTCTTTTTATTAAAGTAGAAAAGAAAAATTCTCAATCTTCTTGAACCGCGATCGCCTTACCATTTCTAAAGGAGTTTTTGCCAGAGAGTTTTCAATTACTGCTGCTTTTAATCCTAAATATTTCGCGCCCAAACAATGTAATTTTTTAGTTCTTCTTGAACTGTTTTAATTACTTCTCGATGGCGGCGATCGATTAAAGAAGTTAAAGCTAAAGTTACAGCTTGAGGAATGGGGGATTTTCTGCCAGTTATTTTGCCCCATCCTTGCTGAAGATTTAAAACCGATCGCGCGGGTACATCATTTGGATCTCTTAATTTTTAAATCTATTCAATAATTTACTAATATCAAAAATCAATTCTCGCCGTGCTAAAGTTACTTTAATTGCAACAAAAGGCAAAATGCATTCATGAGTAAAGCCAAAAAACTAGCAAAAAAAATTTCCAAAAAAGTTTCCAAAAAGCTTTCTAAAAAGCTCTCCAAGCAAATAATACAGGATCTTTCTCAACGCTATGAATTGATACCATTGCAAAAAAATAAGAGACTTTATCCCGTCGAGACAAGTAAACCACCTCTATCCAACAGGGGAGATTAAAATACAGGCTTTTTTTACCGATCTTCAGGATTGTCTGAAGTAATAATACATTTATCGCTTTCGTTTAACTTCGACAAAGCAGCGATAAATGTATGCTTTTAGACTACTATTTTCTTCGCTAAACCCAGCATTTGCAGGATTTTAATTACCCACCAAGTCGGATCGATTTCCCACCAACGTTGTCCTGCTTTAGCGACGCGAGGACGAGCATGATGATTGTTGTGCCAGCCCTCTCCATAGGTTAGAATTGCCACCCACCAAACGTTTCCAGAGCGATCGCTACTATCGAAATTCTGATATCCTAGGGCATGAGTAGCAGAGTTAATTAACCAGGTACTGTGCCACAGCAATACGGATCTGACAAAAATACCGTAAATTACAAAAGACCAGCCACCTAAAGCATATAGTATTAGTCCTAAACCAACTTGTAACCAGATAAAGTTCTTGTCTAACCAGCGATAGTAAGGATCTCTTTCTAAATCTGGGGCATACTTTTTATAAGATTCGTATTCAAAGAAAAGCGATCGTGGGTAAAACAACCACAGCATATGACTCCACCAAAATCCCCGTTTAGCCGAATAAGGATCTAAATCTTCATCTTCAGTATGAGCATGGTGCAAGCGGTGATTTGACACCCAAAAAATCGGGCCTCCTTGAAGTGCTAGCGCGCCTATAGTTGCAATAATATACTCTAACCATTGCGGTACTTGCAAACTGCGATGGGTTAAAAGACGGTGATATCCCAAGCAAATCCCAATGCTTCCTAAGAGCCAGTGGAGGGCGATCGCTACCCCTAAAGCTTGCCAAGAGAAGCACCAAAAGCCTGACAATGCTATTGCGTGAACGGCGGCAAATATCGCCACGCTGCGCCACGATAAGATTAGATTGCTCTTTCGGTCTCGAGTAATCGATGTTTCTATCATTAATTATTTTTCCTGAAAAAATTCTTTGAATCGATTTTGAAAGTTATACTTAATTTCACTTCTTCTGACTGACCTATTTTTTCATCCTTCGGTCAGCTATCATTTAGAAAATAATGCAAGTACTACTTACATTATGCAGTGTAGCAAGCTTCTCAAAATAATGCAAGTGCCACTTACAATTTTAATTTATGTCTTCACCAAAAAAATCGACCAAAACCCGTTTAATTGAGGCTGCACTAGATTTATTTGCTGAAAAAGGAGTTACCGAGACGACAACTAAAGCGGTTGCCGATCGCGCTGGAGTTAATGAAGTGACTTTATTTCGTCATTTTGGCAACAAACACGGTTTACTTTTAGCCGTGATGGAAGATTCGGCCGTATTTGCTCGTTTAGGGAAAAATTTACTAGCGCGATCTTCAGAGCAAGCAAGTTTGGCAAATGCTTTAAAAAATTATGCTGAGGTCAGTTTACAAACCCTCGATCGCGTACCCAAGTTAGTTTGCTCTGTGGTGGGAGAAGCAGGTCAATATCCAGTAGAAAATCGGCTTGCTTTAGGACAGGGTTTGACAGAAGCGAACAATTATGTAGCCAAACATTTAGCCCTCGCGATCGAAAATGAAGGGTTGCAAAGTCAGTTTCCACCGGAAAAATTAACCAGTTTATTAAACGGGCTGTTATTAGGCTATTTTACGATTCAATCGACTAGTGCTGACAACGGACTCTGGGAAAATAGAGAGGATTTTTTAGCCAGTTTAGTCGAGCTATTTTTACACGGTGCTGTTTCCGGGCCAGATCGAACAACTGAAAAAAAAGTTGTTTCTCCTCAAAGCGATCGAGTTGCCGATCTTCCGGCTAATTTCGTCCGCGCGATACTTCAAAGAGCCAAGAAACTAGGAAAGCTAGATTATGCCGTAGCTTATGTTTTATTTGGAGCTGGTTTATCTGCATCGGAAATAGTTAATTTAGAGCGATCGCATTCAATTTGCGAACCACAACAACATATATTACAAATTAATTGGGGCGATCGTAATAGACAAGTTGCTTTAAATCGATGGATTATGGGGTATCGTTATGGCTCTGGGACTAAAAATCCTTTAACTCAATGGCTCAAAAGTCGCAAAGACGATCGCGAAGCGATGTTTCTCGATCGCGATGAAAATCCTTTATCGCAGTCAGAATTATTGGCTTTATGGCAAGTTCTAACCGAAGATATTTTAACTCCTAGGGGAGAATCCCCAAAAATCGAACAAGCAAGAGATACTTGGTTAGTAGAAATGTTAATGAAGGGAATGGATTTAGAAAATTTGAGTATTTTGAGCGGGATGACAGTCGCAGAATTAGAAGCCTATTCTCGCAGAGCTAGAGAAAAAACTGCGATCGAGCAAGCAAATCTTTTAGATCGCAAAACCTAATTTTATATTAATAAAAAATCTAAAAATGACTTATAAACTTGATTTTGAATTATCTCCCCAATTAGAAATTTATCGAGAGCAGATTGAAGCCTCTATTAAGCCTTATCTCGAACTCAAAATAACTGATAACGGCAATCCTACTTTATGGCAAACTAAATTTGGTGGTTATCCTTACCTGCCTAAAAATTGCGAATATCCTAAAAGTTGGGACGGAAAATATCTTTATTTATTAGCACAAATTAATTTTGGCGAACTGCCCCATTTAGATGATTTTCCAGAACAAGGAATATTACAGTTTTATATTGGCGATGAGGGTCTTTATGGGTGCGATTTTGATAATCCTAGGCAACAAAACAATTTTAGGATCTTATATTTTCCAGAGGTAGATTTAGAAGAAGATAATTTAATAACAGATTTTAGTTTTTTACCAGACAAAGCAAATCTTCCTATTGATGGATGTTCTACTGTAGAGTGGATCGAACGTTATGCTCCTATGAATATAGCAGACTATTCTTATTACACTTTCTCAAAAGATGAAATGGAAATGGCAGAAGAAATTTCATTTTTTCTTGAAGAGCAAGAAGAAAAAGGTTCAGAATTATTTGCAGATGATGGACATAAACTAGGTGGCTATCCTTTTTTCGTACAAGACGATCCTCGTCTGCTTAAACTGTCTCGAAAAGGTAAAGAACAATATAATTTATTGCTGCAAATTGATACAGATGAAAATGACACAATATCTATTATGTGGGGAGATTCTGGAATTGGAAACTTTTTTATCAAGCGATCGATGTTGAAAAAATTAGATTTTTCAGATGTTATTTATAATTGGGATTGTGCGTGACTTACTCCCAACGCTGAATCAGAGATTACAACGTGGGCTTCTCAACTCGCATTGAAAACTTGGTGCTTCATCGGGAATCTAACGATTCTTCCTCCACACCCAGCTCGACCGCTAGA
>JASJCW010000268.1 GCA_030065265.1 Prochloraceae cyanobacterium | reverse complement strand
TAGAAGCGATCGGCGAGGAACATCAAGAATTAGAAAGTCTCTTGGATGGCGACAGCAACCTTGAAGATGAAGAACTAGAAGCGATCGGCGAGGAACATCAAGAATTAGCAAGTCTCTTAGATAGCGACAGCAAGATTGAAAATGGAGAACATGATGCGATCGGCGACGAACATCAAGAATTAGCAAGTCTCTTAGATAGCGACAGCAAGATTGAAGATGAAGAACATGATGCGATCGCTCAAGAACATCAAGAATTAGAAAGTCTCTTAGATGGCGACAGCACTAACGAGTCGCAAACAACTCCAGCAAATGAAGAGCTTGATGGATTAGAAGACTTATTAGACGAACCAATTTCAGTTGAAACAGAAGCAGGAATTGACTCTAATATTTTTGCAGGAATCGAAGCAGATCTCGAATCTACTGCTATCGATGAAGATTTAGATAATCTAGATGCAAGTCAATTCGGTATTGAAGAAACAGAAATCTTAGACGAAGAACTAACTTTAGAAGATCTGACTCGAGAAACAGAAATTGTCACCGAAGCAAACAATCTAGAAGGATTCTCAGATCTAGACAACCTGCTGGGAGAAAAAACAGCAACCCCCACCGCACCACCAAAAACACCCGCTCCAGTAGCTGCTCCAGCGGCGCGATCGCCGCGAGTCCAACAAAGACCAAAAGCCCCTCCAAAACGATTAGAACAAAATATGAGGGTGCCGGTCAAACAACTCGATAACCTCAACAACCTGATCGGGGAATTAGTAGTTAAAAGAAACAGCCTAGAACAAGATCAGCAAAGACTGCACGGCTTCTTAGATAATCTCATGTCTCAAGTCCAAAGTCTCAGCGATGTGGGCGGTAGAATGCAAGAGCAATACGAAAAAAGCTTGCTAGAAGGGGCCTTGATGGCAAGTCGATCGCAAGGATCTTCATTTGTCGAAGACACCCCAGATCCAGAAGAATCTAAAGAAGGAGTCAGCGACTTAGAAGATTTCGGAGCCTTAGATCTCGATCGATTTACGCCAATTCACATTTTGTCTCAAGAAATGATCGAATTGATCGTCAGGGTGAGAGAATCGGCCTCCGACATTCAATTCCTGGTTGACGAAACCGAAGAAGTATCGCGCAGCTTGCGACAAGTCACCACCCAACTCCAAGAAGGGATGACCAAATGTCGGATGGTTCCCTTCTCCCAAACCGCCGATCGCTTGCCCAGAGCCGTCAGAGACATATCCTTAAAACTAAATAAAAAAGCCAAATTAGAATTGGAAGGTCGAGACGTACTGATCGACAAAATGATTCTAGAAAGTCTCTACGATCCGATGACTCACCTAGTCAATAACGCCATGACTCACGGTGTAGAAACTCCAGAAGAGAGAAGAGAGCAAGGTAAAGAAGTTGAAGGACAAATTAAAGTCAAAGCATTTTTCCAAGGAAACCAAACCGTAATTTCAGTATCCGACGACGGTGCGGGAATTAACCACGATCGAGTTAGAAGCAAAGCAGTCGAAAAAGGTTTGATCGAACCTGAAGAGGCTAAAGGACTCTCGAAACAAGAAATATACGACTTCCTGTTCCACCCCGGTTTTAGTACCAGAGATCGAGCCGATGACTTCGCAGGTCGAGGTGTAGGCATGGACGTGGTTCGCAGCAAATTAAACGCCATTCGCGGCACGATTACCACCGAATCGAAGATCGGTTCTGGGACTACTTTTACAATCCGCTTGCCTCTGACTTTAAGTATTTCCAAATCTCTCTGTTGCGTGAGCGATCGCTCCCTGATTGCCTTCCCAATGGATGGGGTAGAAGATACCCAAGATTTCGCACCGAGCGATATTGAAATCAACGAAGAAGGTAAAAAATGCGTGCGCTGGCGCGATAATTTACTGCCCTTCCAACCCCTGAACGAACTGTTAGTTTACAATTACCAAAACAGTCGCGGCTCAGTCTACGGTGGTGCTTCTAAAGACGATACTACCTCGATCGTCGTGCTGCGGGGTGCTGGAAAACTCCTAGCAGTTCAAGTCGATCGCATCGAAGGAGAACAAGAAATTGTCATCAAACAAATTCAAGGGCCGATTCCCAAACCAGCCGGAGTAGCAGGAGCAACGGTTTTAGGTGACGGTCGGATCATGACAATTGCCGACGTTCTCGAACTGATCGAAATCTCCCAAGGACTCAGAAGCATTGACACTAAAGGAGTTTGGAAGAAAACCCAAAGTCAACTGGCAGCCAGCTCGACGATCGCACCGAAGAAAGATCCGATGGTACTCATCGTCGACGACTCGATTACAGTTCGCGAATTGCTATCTTTAAGCTTCAGCAAAGTAGGCTATCGCGTCGAACAAGCCAGAGACGGACAAGAAGCTTGGGAAAAACTCAGCTCTGGATTGCCTTGCGATTTGATTTTCTGCGATATCGAAATGCCGAAAATGAACGGTTTAGAACTACTTTCGAGCATTCAAAAAGATTCGCAACTTTCTGAAGTTCCAGTTGCAATGCTGACATCTCGCGGTGCCGACCGTCACCAACAATTAGCAGCTAAATTAGGGGCGAGCGGCTACTTCATCAAACCATATACGGAAAAAGATCTCCTCGATGCAGCTCAAAGAATGATCGACGGAGAAATTCTCTTAGCTGGTAGCACCAGAAAACCAAAAGCTCCCAAACCAACAGAAGAAGCCAAACCAAAACAAGCAAAACAACAGAAATCTAGACCCGATCGAGGCAAGCATTTCGAGCCGAGAGTATTAGTCGTAGATGATTCTGTGATCGTCAGAGAAATGGTTTCGATGACTTTTAGCAAAGCAGGTTATAAAGTAGAACAAGCTAGAGACGGACAAGAAGCTTGGGAAAAAGTCAGTTCTGGATTGCCTTGCGATTTGATCGTTTGCGATATTGAAATGCCGAGAATGAACGGTTTAGAATTCTTATCCCACGTTCAAGAAGATCCCAACCTCAGCGAGTTACCCGTTGCGATGTTAACCTCTCGCGGCGCGCAAAAAATGAAGAAAATCGCCGCTCAGCGAGGAGCTAAAGCATATTTCGTTAAACCTTATATGGAAGATGTCTTGCTCGAGTCGGCCAAAAGACTCCTTAACGGTGAGGTATTGCTCGAAGGAAGTGAAGAATAAGAGTGAATAAACAGTAAATAATAAGTTAATAGGAGCGTTCGGTCTTCGATCGGGCGTTCCTTTCTTTATTCTTAATAGCTTTGCCGATTAGTTGGTTGTTTAATTAACAAAAGTGTCAGTAAAAGCAAATCTGGGGAAAGACCGTGCAACAGCAGCCACAGATCGAAAAGCAATCGAAGCATCAAACTTTAATCAGATTAAGTTTCGCTATTATTGCCAAGATTTGCTTGTTAGGAATTCAATTCACCCAAACACCAGCCGCTTTAGCCGAAGATGTCGAGCTTTCGGTCGGTATCGTGCAAAGATTTGGCGCAGAAGCAAAAGATCTCTTGATTATTGAAAGTTATCGCAATAGTCTCCTCAATATTAGCTTCAATAATCCCAATCCGACGACGATTAAAACAAACAAAATCGTTTTAGAAATATTAATGCAGCCTTTAGAAGTAGAGGCGATCGACGAAAAAGTAATCTTAAGCGATCGCTCCACTTTTGAAACCGCCGAAGATAGCGCGAAAAATTGGCAAGAATTAGGCATTCAAGTCGAAGTAACTCAGCCCGGTAGATGGCAAGTCTGGGCTAAAAGAGACGTTTACAATACACCAATCTTGCGCCGTTGGCTGCTCGATAGTCTCAAAAAACAAGGTTATACTCAACCTTATTTGCAGACTACTATTTTAAAAGAAAAGCCGGTAGTTTCAGCGATCGTCGATGCCGATACTTATCCGGTTCGAGAATTGACGATCCAATCCGATTCCGATCGCATTTTTGTCACGGTCGATAACAAGCGGTTTCTTTATGGCGGTAGTTTAAAATTGCAGCCCAATGCCTACGGTAATTTTACTTTAGTTAATTTAGTACCCCTAGAAACTTATTTGCGCGGAGTCGTACCTTACGAAATTGGTGCGTCTGCACCGCAAAATGCGATCGAAGCTCAATCTATTATCGCCCGCACTTATGCTTTACGAAATTTGCGCCGTTTTGCTGTTGATAACTATCAACTTTGCGCTACAGTTCACTGTCAAGTTTATAAAGGACTTGTTGGCGCAACTCCTCGGACAGATCGGGCGATCGCAATTACTAAAGGGTTAGTTTTGACTTATCAAAATCAGTTAATCGATGCCCTCTATTCTTCAACTTCTGGCGGGGTTACCGCTCCTTTTGGGGATACTTGGAACGGAGATTCCCGCTCTTATCTTAAAGCGAAGATCGACTCAACTAAAAATATTTGGAATTTATCTCAATATTCTTTAGAATCAGAAAGCAATTTTCGCCGTTTTATTAATTTAAAAGCTGGATTTAATGAAACTGGTTTCAGTCTTTTTCGCTGGAATAAAGCCAGTTCGATCGCCGATTTAAATGACGATTTTCGCAAATATCTCGAGACCATTAAACATCCTTTAGCTGAATTTGAAACCATCGAGAGTATGGCAGTCAGCAAGCGATCTAAATCGGGCCGAATTCTCAATTTTACCGTAACAACCAATCTCGGTAAAATAGTTTTGCATAAAAATGAGGTTCGCAGTGCTTTTAGTCCTCCGCGCAGCACTCTTTTTTATCTAGATCCAGTTCGCGATGATAAAGGCATTTTAACTGGATATAAATTTATCGGCGGCGGTTTCGGACATGGGGTTGGTTTGAGCCAGAGAGGTTCTTACAAATTGGCTCGACTTGGTTGGCCGGCCGCAAGAATTTTAAAATTTTATTATCCCGGTACTACAATCGAAACTATTAACGATTCCCTCGTTTTTTGGCAAGAATCTAACTAAATTAAAACAATCTGCCTAAATGTAAAAATAGTGCGATCGTCAAGGGTAAAATTGGAAAATAAAGCTAAGCTATAAAAATAGAAAAAAACAGATAATAAAACCAAGTTAGCAAGAACTATAAACCTCAGAAGGAGAATTTATTTGTTCTTTCAAAAAAAGCAAACCGAATAAATTAAATAATTCAGAAAACAAATCGAGTTAAAATCACAAAAAAATAAAGCTACCAGAGAGTTAACAATGGAATTGTCAGAGTTGGTAGCCTCACAAGGACAAAATTTTGCCTATGGTAATTGTGAACCGATTCACATTCCTGGTCAGATTCAACCTCATGGGGTGCTTTTTGTACTGCAAGAAAAAAACAAACAACTAGAAATATTGCAAGTCAGTGAAAATACCAAGCAATTGTTAGGGATCGAGCCTGAAGAGCTTATAGATCGGAATTTAAGCTCCTTGCTAAGCAAAAACCAAATTGAAAAGATAGTTAGTCATCTAAAAGAAGCAGAAAAATCTGATTTAACAACAGTAAAATTAAAAGGTGTCAATAAATCGACTGCAATATTTTCTAGCAAGATTTATCGTTACAATGACTTAGTAATTTTAGAGTTAGAACCTCAGCCAGAAAAGAGAAAAAACACCGATTTAGAATTACTATCTAGCTTGAACGTAGCGATCGAGGGAATGAAAGCACAACAAACATTGTCAAGTTTGTGCGATCGCTTTTTGGCAGAAATTGAAAAACTAACCGGATTCGATCGCCTGATGGTATATCGGTTTGAACCGAATAATAACGGGGTAGTAATTGCAGAAAGAAGAAAAACAGCAGAAATTGAAAGTTATTTAGGATTGCATTATCCCGCTACGGATGTCGATAGCAAATCAAGGGAATATTATTTAAAAAATAGTTTGCGGATGGTGCCGGATGTTAACTATCAACCGGTTAATTTAATCCCTCGCAAAAACCCGATTACTCGCGAAGTAATCGACTTATATCAGTCAATATTAAGAAGTGTCGCTCCCTGCCACGTAGAATATTTAAAAAATATGGGCGTAGCGGCGACAATGGTGATTTCGCTGATCGACGATGGAAAACTCTGGGGTTTAGTAGTTTGTCATAATTATCGGCCTAAATATATAGACCGACAAACGCGATCGCTTTGCAAGCTTTTAGGGCAATATTTATCAGCAGAAATATTTCGCCAACAAGAGAAAAAAGCTCTCTCTTACCGCAATAAAGTAAAATCGATTCAAGAGCGGCTCAGAAAAGATTTATCTAGAGAAAGAAATAGCATCGAAGAAGTATTAAAGCGAAATAAATCGAGCTTGTTAGATTTAGTGCAAGCAAGCGGTGCAGCGATCGCCCTTGGAGAACAAATTAGTCCGATCGGGGTTACCCCAAATCTTTCCCAAATTAAACAGACGATCGATTGGCTGCAAAAAGATCGCAGACAAGAATGTTTTTACAGCGATTGTCTTGAAAAATCCTACCCAGAAGCAGGTGAATTTAAAGATAAAGCAAGCGGTATTTTAGCAATTTCAATCTTTTTAGTACCGACATCTTACCACCTAATTTGGTTCAGACCCGAACAAACACAAACGGTAAACTGGGCTGGTAATCCCCAAGATTCCTTTTCAATTGACGAAAACGGTCAAATTAAGCTATCGCCGCGCAGTTCTTTTGAATTATGGAAAGAACAAGTCAAAAATAGATCCTTACCTTGGCAAACTAGCGAAATAGAAGCAGCAAAAGAATTGAGAAATACCCTCTCGTTGGCAGCTTTAGAATTTTCCCAAATAGCCCTCAAACAAGCTGCACAAAAGGCACAAGTTGCTAACTTTGCTAAGAGTCAATTTTTGGCAAAAATGAGTCACGAATTGCGGACACCTCTCAACGCAATTTTGGGGTTTACGCAAATTATGAACCGCTTCAACGACCTTTCTCCATCACAAAAAGAACACGTTGAAATTATTAATCGCAGTGGGGAACACTTGCTGGGTTTGATTAACGATGTTTTGGATATGGCAAAAATAGAAGCAGGCCAGCTATATCTCAAAGAAAAATGTTTCGATTTATATCGTTTAGTGCGATCTATCGAAGAGATGTTGAAATTGAAAGCCTCGCAAAAAGGTTTAAACTTAATCGTTGATAACGACCCAGAACTACCTCAATACGTTTGCGGTGATGAAAGCAAATTGCGACAAATCATTATTAATTTAGTCAGTAATGCGATTAAATTTACTTCCGTCGGTTCGGTACAATTAAAAGTATTTTCTCCCGTACCCTCAAATACAGCAATGTCGGATAAAATCAGCTTGCAATTTGAAGTCAAAGACACGGGCCCGGGCATTCGCAACGAAGATCGGCAGAAAATTTTTGAACCGTTTCAACAAACTGAAATCGGTCGGGATGAAAAAGAAGGAACGGGTCTCGGGCTGGCAATCAGTCGTCAATTTGCCCGTTTGATGGGAGGAGATATCACCGTTGATAGCGAAGTAGGTCAAGGGACTAACTTTACCTGTCGCGTGAAATTAAAATTAGCTGAAGAAATTTGCTTGTTGCCCGACGGTAATGGTAAACGAGTGATCGGGATAGAACCGGGACAAGAAAAATATCGAATTTTAATTGTCGAAGACGTGCCAGAAAACCAGCAACTAATGGTTAAACTGTTAAAATCTGTTGGATTTGAGGTGAAAGCTGCTAACAATGGTTTAGAGGCGATCGAAACTTTCAACAAATGGCAACCTAATTTTATTTGGATGGATATGCGAATGCCCGTAATGAACGGCTACGAAGCAACTAAAAAGATTAAAGCAACGCCATTAGGAAAAAAGACAACTATTGTTGCTTTAACTGCTTCGGTATTAAATCCAGAACCTTTTTTAGTCAAAGAAGCAGGTTGTGACGACTTTTTAAGCAAGCCATTTAAAGAAAACGAAATATTTGAGAAAATGCGGGTCTATTTAGGTGTACGCTATATCTATGAAGAGAAGGCGATCGCCAAAAATAGAGTTTTAATTAATTCCCTCGCTAATTC
>JASJCW010000267.1 GCA_030065265.1 Prochloraceae cyanobacterium | reverse complement strand
TAGGCAATAGGCAATAGATTCGGAAAATCGATCTGTAGCATTATTTTAGGGAATTGATATAACAACAATAATTAAATCAAAATAAAAAATAAATTAAAGCTTAAATTAGCAAAAAATAGCTTACTTTATTTAATTAACAAGCTAGAAAAAGCGATCGCAATTAAAAATCATGCTCCATAATTTCATTCCAGCAACAAGATTTTTTCCTTATCTGACTTGGACTGAGATAAAATCGCTCGAAGATAAAGAAAATGTCGTGATAATTCAGCCAGTCGGATCGATCGAACAACACGGCCCTCATTTACCGATTGTCGTCGATAGCGCGATCGGATTGGGTGTATTGGGTAAAGCTTTAGAAAAATTAGATCCAAATATTCCCACTTATGCTTTACCATCCCTTTATTACGGTAAATCTAACGAGCATTGGCAATTTCCCGGTACGATTACTTTAAGCGCGCAGACTCTTTTAGCCGTATTGATGGAAATGGCCGACAGTATTTATCGATCGGGCTTTCGTAAATTGGTACTGATGAACTCACACGGCGGCCAGCCCCAAGTAATGGAAATAGCTGCGAGGGATATTCATCAAAAATACGGCGATTTTATGGTATTCCCTATTTTTACTTGGCGAGTGCCGAATATAACTAAAGATTTACTCGCAGATAAAGAAAAAGAATTAGGCATCCACGCCGGAGATGCGGAAACTAGCATTATGTTATCCTTACTGCCAGAACAAGTAAAGATGGATCGAGCAGTTAAAGAATATCCTTATGGTTTACCCGAAGATAGTTTGTTAACTATGGAAGGAAAAATGCCATTTGCTTGGTTGACAAAAGAAATCAGCAAAACTGGAGTGTTGGGAGATGCTACAGTTGCAACTAAAGAAAAAGGCGATCGCATTTTAGATTCTGTTTCCGATGGTTGGGTAAAATTAATTGAAGATATTTATAAATTCCGTCAGCCTCATATAGGGAATAAATCGTAATATGTTTCGAGCCAATTTTCAAAGAAGTGGAATATACAATACAACTGGCATCCGTCAGTTAAAAGGATTGAAATGGAAAATCGCTCGATCTAATATTAGTTTTATTTTAGATTTTGGTTTAGTTTTAGCCGATCGCACCCTTTGTCTGGGAAATTGGGATGGAAATGTTTATGCACTCGATTTTGAAACCGGTAGAGAAGTTTGGAAATATAAAGTAGGAGAAAATTTTCCCTTTAATACTAATTTTTTTAATTGTAGTACCGTAGCAGATGGAACGGTTTATCTTTCTAGTTTTGCGATCGGCCAAAATATAGAGATTCTTAAAGCAATAGATTTGTCAACTGGACGAGAAAAATGGCAATTTGAAACTAAAATTCAGCCTGTAAATGCATCTAATAATTATTTTTCTGCCGTATCTGTAGCAGTTGCTAATGGAATAGTTTATTTTGGCAGTGGAGATGGGAATTTATATTCTATCGATGCAGTTTCTGGCGATCGCCTTGGCTATTTTAGAACTACAAAAAATATGCCCCTTTCCCATCCAGCAATTAAAGATAATTTGATTTGCGTTTATAGTAACGACGGATATTTATACGCGATCGATACTGAAACTCAACAACAGCGTTGGAAGTTTGAAATCGGAGGAATAGCATCGGGTTATTCTATTATTCCAGCTATTGCTAATAATAAAGTTTACGTATTAGTTAATAATACAGTTCTCTACGCCCTCGATTTGGAAACGGGAGTAGAATTATGGGATTTTACTCTAGGAAAAGCTAATTTTTCTCAACCTGCAATAAGCGATCGCTTTGTCTGTTTGACGAATAATAATAAAGAACTATACGCTTTAGATCCTGAAAATGGCGAGATGATTTGGAAATTGCCAGTTAAAAATACCCTCTCTTATTTTCCCTCTTCCGGGCCGGTTATTGCTAACAATATTATTTATCTTTCAGGAATGGGTTGTTTGCAAGCGATCGATTTAGAAACGAAGAATAAATTATGGGAATTTAAACCCGAATCTACCGATTTTTTACAGCCTAAATTTTGGCTGGACTTAGGTAGCGAAACTTGGCAAGCATTCACGGGAGATTATCCCAGTTTAGATTTCTTTTCCACCCCGATCGTCGCCGATGGAACGATCTATTTCGGTTCTGCTTATGGATATTTATACGCTTTAGAAGCAGTTTAAAATCATCTCGATCGCCTTGCTTGCGAACGAGTAAATTTCAGTTAAAAGGCGACTTTATTTAATAATAAGGCCGATTATTTCTGTCCTCCTACTCCTGACCTAGATTAACCTTCTTATTACTTTTAAAAAATTTTATGAGTCAAACAAACAATCAATGGAATACAGAATTGTATGAAAATAAACACGATTTTGTTTGGAAATATGGCAGCGATTTAATCGAAATTTTAGCACCAAAACAAGGAGAGAAAATCTTAGATTTAGGCTGCGGAACGGGACAATTAACCAATCAAATAGCAGCAACTGGGGCGGAAACGATCGGCATAGATAATTCTGGGGAAATGGTTGAAAAAGCACTTAAAAATTATCCCAATTTAAAATTTATCCTTGCTGACGCGACTAATTTTAATTTTGCAGAGCAATTTGACGCGGTATTTTCTAATGCAGCATTACACTGGATTAAACCACCAGAAGAAGCAATAAAATGCATTTACCGCGCCTTAAAACCTGAAGGAAGATTTGTCGCCGAATTTGGTGGTAAAGGGAATGTCGAGCAGATTAGTAAAGCCATTTCTGAAGCGATCGCCGCAGAAAAATATGCTAGCGAACCGACAATAAATCCTTGGTATTTCCCCAGTATTGGCGAGTATTCTACTTTACTTGAAAAAGCCGGATTTGAAGTTAATTATGCAACTCTTTTTGAGAGATTAACACCCCTAAAAGGTGGCGAAGCAGGAATGAGAAATTGGATTGCGATGTTTGCCGGAAGTATTATCGATCGCATTCGAGAGGAATATTATCCAGAAATAATGGTAAAAATTGAAACTAAATTAAAAGCAAATCTCTTCAAAAACGATCTTTGGTTTGCTGATTATAAAAGAATAAGAATTGTAGCAAAAAAGAAAAATTATTGAAAAGAATAAAGTATTAAGTGTCAGGACGTGATAAATATGAGTTATCTTGGTAGTCAAACTGTCAACAACGATCCTGAGAACAGGTGACTATGAAGAAATTTCTTCTACTGTGTTTATTTTTTGTATTCGGCATCTGGTTTGCTATCTTTAACTTCAAAGGATTGGCAACTCAGGGCGAATATAACTCGATTATTCTCGATTTCCGCGAGGATATTCCCACAACTGAAATTAGTAAAGATTTGAGAGAAATTTCCTCTCAATATAACGAGAAAGCCAGCCTCAATAGTGTTTTCTCAGTAAAAGACAATATTTATATTGTCGAAGGCGATAAGATGCTGCTTAACGCCCTCAAGCGATCGGATATTGCTAAAGATACTGAATATATCGAACCAAACTACGTTTATGGCGTGCCTCAAAACGAACTTTGGAATTGCAATAGCAAAAACAAATCGATCGCATTCGAGCCAAACAGCAACAGCTTAAACGCACCAAACGATCCTTTATACAGCCAACAATGGAATCTACAAAAAGTCAATGTAGAACAAGCTTGGCAAGAAACTAAAGGAGATGGTGTAGTTGTCGCCGTAATTGATACTGGCGTATCTAGAGTACCAGATTTAAAACAAACCGACTTCGTCAAAGGTTACGACTTTGTTAACGACAAAGAAAATGCTGCAGACGACAACGGCCACGGTACTCACGTAGCAGGTACGATCGCCCAGTCTACTAACAACGCTTATGGGGTTGCAGGAATCGCTTATAAAGCGAAAATAATGCCCCTTAAAGTCTTAAGTAGAGGTGGTGGCGGAACTGTAGCCGATATTGCCGAATCGATTAAATTTGCTGCAGATAACGGTGCTGCGGTAATTAATATGAGCTTAGGTGGTGGCGGTGAGAGCCAAATCATGAAAGAAGCGATCGACTATGCTTTTAGCAAAGGTGTGGCGATCGTAGCCGCAGCAGGAAACTCCAATAAAAACGCTTCTGCATATCCCGCGCGCTATCCTAAAGTTCTCAGCGTAGCTGCGATCGGTGCTAGTGGTAAAAAATCCTCCTTCTCCAACTATGGCGCGGGTGTGGATATTTCTGCTCCTGGTGGCGATAGCGATGCTAAAATCCTCCAAGAAACCATCGATCCTCGCAACGGCAATCCAACCTTTGCTGGTTTAATGGGTACTAGCATGGCATCTCCCCACGTGGCTGGTGTTGCAGCCTTAGTTCATGCTTCTGGCGTAACCGATCCAGAAGAGGTTTACAGCGTACTTAAGAACTCTTCCCTCAAAATTGAAGACGACCCCCTAAACTACTACGGAGCAGGTCAATTAGACGCTTCTGCGGCGGTTAAATTGGCTATTAAAGGCAAAATCACTTGGGGTGACTTCGTTCGTTGGTTGCGCGATAACGGCTATTTAAATCCTCGTTTCTGGTTCGATGGCGGTGCAGTTGCCTTATTACCTAAGATTGTAATGGTGATTGTCGGCTATCTCTTAGCTTGGTTTTTACGCAACTATTTACCCTTCGGTTGGGCACTCAATGGCGGTATCTTAATGGGTAGTGCTGGAGTATTCTTCCTCAAAGGTTTCTATATCTTCGATCTTCCCCAATGGCCTTTCCGTTTAATGGGTAGTTCGATTCCAGAATTAGGCAACAGTATAGTTGGTACTGCACAATTAAATCCATTTTTTGCCAGCGTCTTAATTCCTTTCATCCTCGTTGCATTGCTATTGTCCCATCCTCAAGGAAAATGGTTTGCGATCGGAACTTCTTTAGGAGTAGCTGGTTGTTTAGCCGTGAGTGCATTTGTTGCTCCCGCACTTTGGGGAATCGGATCTGGCTTATTAGCGCAATCTTTCCTCGTTGTCAACGCTTTACTTTGCTTCGGTTTAGCTTATGTAGCAAGTAAAGGAGAAAAACAAACAGCATGAGTATAACCGTTACTGGCGCGATCGAGCGATCGGAAATAGGTGTCGGTACTTGGGGTGTAAAAACAGAAGGTGGAGAAACTTACGAACTATTAGATCCTCCAGATGAACTGTTAGTTCCCCAAGCAAAAGTTACGATTGTTGGCAAAGTTCGCGAAGATGTAATGACAATTGCAATGATAGGCCCGGTTTTGGAAATTGAGTCTTTTCAAATACTCGAAAATTAGCCAAACAATCGAACCAATAAAAAGACAAAAGATAGGTATCGCGCCTATCTTTTTTTGTTGACTTTACGTTTATTTTATAAAGCGATCGGGAATACTTTTATTAGGAAGATAAAGCTCGATCGTTAATCAATAATAAATATGGGTGAATTCAACGTATTCGAAAACCAATTAAACTATCAATTTTTACTGCTGGTACACATGGTATGTGCAGACGGTCAACTTCATTCTGAAGAATTAAAACATCTTGAAAACTTAGCACAAAAATACCAAATCGGACAGTCAACCAGAGATGAGATGAATAAAATTATCAAAGGTGACGATCGCGATATTTCTGTCGGATTTTTAGCCGATCGCATAGATAAAGACAAACACCAAGAAACTATGCGTCAAATGATGGTAGTAGGTTATGCTTATGGGTCTTTTTCTCCATCTAAAGAAAAAATAATCGATCGAGTTGCAAATTGTTGGAATTGGTCGTCAGATTACAGAAATAAACTACTTGAAGAAGCAAGAAAATTAGCCGATCTTGCTATTAATTATAAACAGCATAAAAAAGCTTCTGAAACTACTAAAATTCAAGGCGATCGTCAGGAAAAAGATAATTCAGCTAATTCTGATAAGAAAGATCGTAAAATATCTAATCAAAAAGAGAACTTATTAGATGAAGTTGAATATAAAGAAGCGATCGAACAATGTTCAAAAATTGCTAAAGAAGATTATCAATATACAGAAATAGCCGCCTTACAGAGAACGAGATCGACTTTAGATAATTTAGCAAATAATTTACAACAAGCGATCCGCAGAGCGGATCTCGCCAAAGGCGAGGGCGCAGAAATCAAATATAGAAGCCGAAATAAAGGTAAAGCTAACAGTGCCAAAGAAGTTGCCCAACAATTAGAAAATAGCAGAAAAGATCTCGACGCTCAAATTACTAAAGATATAGAAGAAGTTGAAAAATCGCTTGATGCGAAAAAACGAGCTACCAAATGTTTCACTATTGGTTTTATGGGTAAAACTAAAGCAGGTAAAAGCACCCTTCATGCTGTTATTACCCAAGGTGGTTGGGATGCGATTGGGCTAGGAAAACAGCGCACAACTCGCGAAAATAGAGAATATAAATGGAAGAATATTCGCATTATTGATACTCCTGGTATTGGCGCACCTGGAGGTAAAACAGATGAAGAAATAGCTGAGAGTATTATCGAAGAATCTGATGTTATTTGTTATGTAGTTACTAACGATAGCATTCCAGAAAAAGATTTTCAATTTTTGAAATTATTAAAAGAGAAAACCAAACCGCTAATTGTTCTGCTAAATATCAAGTATAATTTGCGAGATTCTCGACGATTAGAGCATTTTTTAAAACAGCCAAATAAGTTATTTGCAAAAGATGGTAAAAGCGGAATTGGCGGACATTTCGATCGCATTCGTCGCTACGCTAAAGAATATTATGCTAATGACTATTTTCCTATCGTTCCGGTAATGCTTTTAGCCGCACAACTTTCTAGCGAACCAGAACATCAAGACAACAAAGATAAGCTATACAAAGCTAGCAGAATTCAAGATTTTCTCGATTCAATTCGCGAGTCAATAATTAAACACGGATCGATTAGGCGATCTCAAACTTTTCTTGGTTCTACAGTTGGCAATATTCAAGAGTTTGATAATTGGATAAGCAAACAATTAACGGCTTATCAAAACTCAGCTAATACTCTGAGAAATAAGCGTCAAAAAGTTAGCAGAGAAATAGAACAAGCTAAACAAGATAGTTGGGAATATTTAGAGCAAGAAATAGAAGCTATTTTTCAATCTGCTTTTGAGATCGTTCAACCTTTTGCAGAAGAATATTGGAATAAAAATGAAATCTTATTAAAAAATGGTTGGCAACAACAAGTTAATAATATTAACTTTGAATCTCGCTTAAAAAATGCTTTTAAACAAGCTGCGGATAAATTCGCAAAAGAAGTACAAGAAATTCTCGAAGAAGTAGGAAAAGAATTAGAGTTTAGTTTTCGATTTAATTCTGATGATTTTCATTTTAATCAGCAAGATTCATTCGATTTCAAAAACTTCTGGCGAATATCTGGAAGCATTTTAGGTGTAATAGGAGCAATTGTATTTATTTTTGCCCCACCTGTAGGAATAGTTACAGGAATTGCTGGTGGTGTTATCAGTTTCTTGGGAGGATTTCTTGAAGATAGAAATACAAAGCGTCGCAAAGCAGTAAAAAATATTTCTGATTCTTTAAATTCGCAACTAGAAGAACAGAAAAAAAATGAACTCAAAGAAGCTAATAAAAATTGGCAAAAAGCTTGTGATGATTGTGCTAAAGATATCGATCGCTACTTCGATGAATTAATTGAAGGATTAAATGCGATCGCAACTCAATTAGAAACGGCAAAAGAAAAATTAGACAATACAATTGATTATCTTAACTGCGGTTACGGTAAAAGAATTGTTGATTGGTCTTGTGAAAAATACGAACCTTTAAATGTGAAAAATGTCAAAAAAACTATCGTCAAAGTCGAAAGGAAGTTTGGACACTGGATAAAAATTCATACCAATTCCAAACTAAACATAAAAATATCTGAGGCGGAAAT
>JASJCW010000019.1 GCA_030065265.1 Prochloraceae cyanobacterium | reverse complement strand
GGTAAAACAACCGTTGCCAGATTGATGGGAAAAATATACAAAAGTTTAGGATTGCTTGCCAAAGGACATTTAATTGAAACAGATCGCTCCGGTTTAGTGGCCGGTTATATCGGTCATACTGCCGCTAAAGTAAACGAATTAGTCGATTCGGCTCTAGATGGTGTATTATTTATTGACGAAGCTTACAGTCTCAAATCTGAAGGTTCTAGTAGCGATTTCGGACAAGAAGCGATCGATACTTTGCTCAAAAGAATGGAAGATTGTCGCGGCCGGCTGGTTGTGATTGTTGCCGGCTATACCGAAGAAATGTCCCGCTTTATCGCTGCCAATCCTGGTTTAAAATCTCGCTTTAGTAAATATTTTTATTTCGACGACTATCAACCCGAAGAATTGTTAGCTATTTTTGAAAAAATTTGTCACAAAAATGAATTTATTTTAGTCCCCGAAGCCAAACAGATCTTATTAGAAAAATTTACTAAAATCTACCAACAAAAAGATAAAAGTTTTGGTAATGGTAGAGCAGTGAGAAATATGTTTGAAAAAGCGATCGAACGACAAGCTAATAGATTAGTTAAACTTCCTTCAGAAGTTACCAAAGAAATGATGATGACTATTATGCCCGAAGATATTGCTTAAAGCCCGCAGATTTAAAGGAGCGACGATCTGTAGGATTATTTTTGGGAATTGGCATAACTTGCGATCGCTTCAAGAGAAGATATTGTTTAAAAACGGGACTGGTCGGACTCGAACCGACGATCTAGCGCTTCAGATTGGTGTGAGTTTCCCCACTCTCTGGACTATCCCTTCACCATTGGTATTTTACCTTTAGGTGGCGGCCGTTATGTTGTCGGGGTTGTTAGTCGATCTGAAATTTCCCTTTCTACCCGACAACCAGTCTCTGCACCTTTTCTATCGGGACAATAGAACTTGGCTCAAGATTACCTTATTTAGATTCTAAACTTAGGCTTCCTTGAATTTGACCGCATTCACGCACGCAGTTTCCTATCGTGGTGCCCGATGATTCAGGAGGCGCTTGCTCTATCCAACTGAGCCACAGCCCCGCGTTTTCGATCCAAATTTAAAACTAGCATGAAGGGATCTCGATCGCCCTAAAAATTAGACTTTTTACAGAAATCGGCGATCGAGCGGGTTTTCTCATATCGCTTCAAGATGAACGGGAACTATTCCGTAAGCAATTAAGCGGGTTGGAATATCTCGCAACAAAGGCCATTTCAGAAAAGATGGTTCTTTGAAAGGGCGATCGCCATCTAAGGCTTTAGCAATAATTTGTTTTTGGACGAATGTTTGAAAAGATTGAATTACTTTAGTAGGTAGTTCTCGCTGACGCTGGATTTGGGCTAAGTCTGGCAACCAAACGCGATCGCCCTTTAAGGATGGACTGAGAATATTGGCCGCAACTACTGCATCTTGAATCGCATAATTAATCCCGACTCCACCAACTGGAGACATTGTATGTGCGGCATCGCCGATTGCTAGCAAACCGGGTCGATACCAACGAGTCAGTCGATCTGAGTTAACTGCTAAAAATGCAATTTGACTCCATTGTTCTAAGTGATTTACCCTGTCTTTTAATTCCGGTATGATATCTGCGATCGCTGCTCTAAATGCTTCTATTCCTGCGCTGCGAACTCGATTGTAACTGCCTTTGAAAATAAGATATCCCAGTTGTAGGGAATCTTTGCGATCGATGGCTATTGCCATGTGACCTTTGTCGATCCGCGCTTTAAGTCCTCCTTCTAACCAGCGATCGTCTGCTTGAGTTCGGGGTAAGGCAAACCACAATACGTCCATCGGTGGCGATGTGGATACGCTTTTTAAACCGGCTTTTTCTCTGAGGTGGGAAAAGCGTCCGTTTGCTACTACTGTTAGTGTGGCTCGGATTTCTTGCCAGTCGCTATCTTTTTTGTAGCGCACTCCTTTTATTTCCCCGTTTTCTTCTATTAGCTCCCGTACGTTAGCTCCCATTATTAGTTTAAAGTTCGGATACTCTTTTGCTGCCGCGACGACCGTTTCTAAAAAACGAACTTGAGGCAAAATCGTAATATAAGGGTATTTTGTATCTAACGAACTGAAATCGACTAGTTGGATCGTACTTTTTTCCGTCTCGAACAATCCTCGATTTAATTTAGAATGGGACATCTTTAAGAGGCGATCGGCTAAACCTAATTCGTCCATTATTTCCATGATCGACGGATGAAGGGTATCGCCGCGAAAATTTCGATTGAAGTCTTGATGGGCTTCTAATAAGGTGACATCTATTCCCTGACGGGCTAGCAGTAAGGCTAAGACAGTTCCGGCCGGGCCGCCACCGACGATCGCGCAAGTTGTTTTTTCCATTATCTTATTCTCTTTTTCATACTAGACGGTATAGTTTTATTTTAGAGAAAAAAACAGGAGGCTAACTCGCTGTAAAAAAAACTTAATCTAGTTGCGATGCGATCGCCTAGGGTTAAATCTATTGAAATTGAGAGCCTAATACTAATTCTGTTTAAAGTTGCTACACTTCGGTGGGCAAGAGGCAAGAGCGGTGAGACCCCGCGCGAGGCTAACGCGCAAGGGAACGCTCACCAAGACAGGCAAGAGGCAGAAGGTAAAAAAATTGGAAAATAGATCTGTAGCATTATTTTTACGAATTGGTATAAATCCCAAAAGGAGATTAAATTTAGATCGAAGATCCAAAATAATGCTGCCGAGCGATTCTCCTCTATTGCCTATTGCCTCCAGAAAATAAACAAAACCTTTAAATTCTTCCCACCTCATCAGATCGATTTCAAAGAACAAAATAATAAATAAGATAGAAGCGATCGCATCGCGGATATTATGGTTAAACTCTCGATCGAAGGAAAAAAATAACTGTGAGTGGCAAATATAATATTACCCTACTCCCTGGAGATGGTATCGGCCCCGAAATCATGGCTGTAACCGTCGAAATATTAAAAGTAATAGGGAAGAAATTTGAAATTGAGTTTAACTTTCAAGAAGCAGCGATCGGAGGTGTAGCAATCGATGCTACCGGAGAACCTTTACCAGCCGAAACCCTGAAAATCTGTCAAGATAGCGATGCCGTATTATTAGCGGCGATCGGCGGTTATAAATGGGATAATTTGCCGCGATCGCAGCGTCCTGAAACTGGTTTGTTGGGTTTGAGGGCTGGTTTGAATTTATTTGCCAATCTCCGTCCGGCAACTATTTTCCCTCAATTAGTCGATGCTTCCACCCTGAAAAGAGAAGTAGTTGAAGGAGTGGATATTATGGTCGTGCGAGAGTTGACTGGAGGCATCTACTTCGGACAACCTAAAGGTATTTTTGCCACCGAAAAAGGGGTCAAACGGGGCGTAAATACGATGGCTTATACTGAGTCGGAAGTGGATCGCATTGCTAAAGTAGGCTTTGAAACCGCCAAAAAACGCAACAGTAGACTTTGTTCGGTGGATAAAGCTAACGTTTTAGACGTATCTCAATTGTGGCGCGATCGCGTTACTTTAATGGCTGGGGAATATCCTGACGTAGAATTGTCCCATCTTTATGTCGATAATGCGGCGATGCAACTAGTTCGCGCTCCGAAACAATTTGATACCATCGTAACGGGCAATTTATTTGGCGATATTCTCTCCGACGCTGCGGCAATGTTGACTGGTAGTATTGGAATGTTGCCGTCTGCTAGTTTGGGTGCGGAAAATCCTGGAGTTTTTGAACCAGTTCACGGATCTGCCCCCGATATTGCCGGGCAAAACAAAGCCAATCCTTTGGCAATGGTTTTGAGTGCAGCGATGATGTTGCGTTACGGTTTGAATCAAGAAAAAGCAGCCGCAGCAATAGACTCTGCTGTAATTCAAGTCTTAGATAAGGGCGATCGCACTGGGGATATTATGTCGGAAGGCATGAATCTTTTAGGCTGTCGGGAAATGGGAGAATCTTTACTTAAAGCTTTAGAAAATATTTAATTTTAAGAGAAGCAGGCGAAAAAGTGTATAATTTAGCCTGCATTATTTAGGAAAATTAGCGTGGATAGTTTGAAAAGCTTACAAAGAAAGATCGATGCTAAAGATATTGCTGCTGCTAAGGACACGGTATTATTAAGTTCGGCTCGAGGAATTTATCAAAAGTATCGAGAGCGACTTTCTCGGAGAAAAGTACCTTCAGGAGTAGCAATACATCGGGATACTTATCGCGGACAATTAATTTTTCACAAAAAACCGATCCTCTTACCTGGAGAGTCTTTTATCCCTGTCGAACGACTCAATTCCCAACAGAAAAACTACACCTCAGAAATTGTCTTTTCTCAGAGAAATTTCAGTAATTTAAGTTATTACTCGTATTGAACCTCCCATCGCTCTTTCGCGAGGGATTCCCATATAAACTCTTATCTAGTCCGCTTTGGTACAAACGATATGCTATCTTCCAAAGTTTAAGACCCCGACAGACCGCCATTACTGGGCTGTTTCTTTAACGTTCACGGGCGCGCTCCCGCAAACGGATCTGAATTAGATTGATTTTTTTGGCTGTGCTTAATTGCTAAACCTAATTGCTAGTCGCGTCACCATTACAATTTCTAGGGCGATATTTGTTCCGACGATCTGAGGCAAGGGAAGTCAATCCCTATGTTTTCGTATTGCGCTTTACCGCTTTATTTATAGTACCACAAAATCCTGACCGCGATTCATCCTACACTAAAAGAGTAGGTCTTCTCGCGGAACAGCCAGATAAAAAGAATATTTTAATGATATTTTTTTAATAAATCCCTATTAAAAATCCTAATAATTAGCTTTAACCTGATTCAAATACTTTCTAAATCTTTCCATATCAGCCATCAAAGTAGACTCGACTATTCTGCCTAAAAAAAGATTGTCCATTAACTGTCCTAAAATTCCCGGAATAGAATAAGAAACGGTTAATTTAACAATGCTACTATCGCCGCGATCGTAGAAACGAACCGCCGCTTTATTCGGTAAACCTTCGATTGATTCGGTTTGAATAATTTGTTTGGGAACTAATTTAACAGTCCGAGAAACCCAAGTAAAAACAAAAGGATCGCTTGCCAATTTCCAGCGAGAATATTCGGGATTATCTTCTAATACTTTGACAGAATCGATCCATTTCATCCATAAAGGCATTTGTTGGAGATCCGACCACAAACCCCAGACTAAATCGATCGGACTGTCTACTTCAATTTGTACGCTATGCTCTAACCAGTTTGTCATCTATTATCTATTAATTATTTCTTGTTTGCGATCGGCCGGTAAATTTTTAATATAATCTCGAAACCTTTCTAAATCTGCCGCAATAGTAGACTCGACTATTTTACCTAAAAAAAGATTGTCCATTAACTGGCCTAAAATTCCCGGAATGGCATAAGCGATCGTTAACTTTACAATGCTACTATCGCCGCGATCGTAAAACCTAACTGCCCCTTTATTTGGCAAACCATCGACAGATTCCCATTGAATAATTTGGTGTTTGTTTAATTTTAAAATACGAGAAAGCCAAGTAAATTCAAAACCTCTACTTGCCAACTTCCAGCGAGAAAGTTCGGGGTTATCTTCTAATACTTTGACAGAATCGATCCATTTCATCCATAAAGGCATTTGTTCGAGATCTGACCATAAATTCCAAACCAGATCGATCGGTGCCCCGACTTCAACTTGTACGCTATGCTCTAACCAATTTGTCATTTTGAATTTATTATATTTGTTTTCTTATTTGTTGTTTATTTATTGACCTTAGAAAGGCGGGCAATGCCCACCATTTTACCGAAATTAAACGGGTGTTGGTTCGCGAGTTTCAGCTAAGCTTGTTAAGATAGCACTCGCTGCTTGTTTGCCCGATATTGTCGCCCCTTCCATGCTATCGATATAATCTTGTTGGGTGTAGCTACCAGCTAAAAAGAAGTTGCTGATTGGAGTCTTTTGCGCGGGACGATAAACATCCATCCCGGGCCCTTCTCGATATAAAGATTGAGCTAATTTAACTACACTGTACCAAGTCATATTTAATTCCCGTGCCGAAGGGAAAAGTTTTCTAACTTGTTCGAGGACGTGGTTAGCAATATCCTCATTTTTTTCCTTAATAAAAGGATCGCCCGGAGTTAAAACCAACTGCAATAAAGATCCTTGACCTTCGCGATAATAGTCTCCCGGACTAGTTAAAGCTAAATCGGCAAAACAAGAAAAATCAGCATCGGGAGTGTACAGTAAATTATCTATTCCGACAGCTTTTTCTAACTGTTGGCGTTGCTGCGGATCTTGCATTTCCGTCACCCAACCATCAAAGCGCAACTGTACCGTAGCTACGGGAACGGCATCGAGTTTATAAATGTTATCAAATTCCGACCACTTGCGCCATGCTTGAGGCAATAACTTTTTAATTCCGGGAACGTCACAAGCAGCTAAATAAGCATCAGCAAGGATCGTTTCTTCTGTTTCGCCGTTAGCTACGACTAAACCAGTTACTTTATCCCCTTCAAACAAGACTTCTCTAACCCTGCGCCGAGTATATATTTTACCGCCGCGATCTTCAATATATTTGACGATCGGTTTGTGTAAATATTCGTCTGGAGATCCTTCTAACATCCGCAACACTGATGCTTCGGTTTTAGTGGCAAAAAAGTTAAAGATGGTCAACATACAACGGGCCGAAATATTCTCCGTATCGATGAAACCCAAAGCATAGGCGATCGGATCCCACATCCTTCTCAAACTGCCGTTATTGCCCCCGTGAGAACGAAACCAGTCGGCAAAACTAACCGAATCGAGATCGCGAATATTTCTCATCGCTCCCTCGAAGTCTAGCAAACCCCTAACTATCGGGCTAGTCCCTAAAGCCAAG
Source organism: Prochloraceae cyanobacterium (assembly GCA_030065265.1). Classification (GTDB taxonomy): domain Bacteria; phylum Cyanobacteriota; class Cyanobacteriia; order Cyanobacteriales; family JASJDA01; genus JASJDA01. The sequence goes on along the minus strand of JASJCW010000019.1, from coordinate 36,046 downwards.
GAATTAGCCACCTTATCCGTTGCTGAGAGTTGAGAAGTGGTAAAAAAGGCCTTTAAACCATTAAATGGCGCGCCAGTAATAAAGCGAAAATCTAACTCTCCTATTCTTCCTCCTTCATTGACGAAAGTGTGGGTGTGTTGTTTGAGACGCAAATCTTTAAAAGCCCCAACTTTTTTCATCAATGCAAATAAATTGTAATAGCAGCCAAAAAAGACGTGCAAACCCATCTCGACGTGGTTTCCTTCAGCATCGATCCAACTGCCTACTTTTCCGCCAACAAAAGGACGAGATTCAAATATTTCTACTGAATGGCCCGCATCTACTAAATCCATTGCTGCGGACATTCCTGCTAATCCTGCACCTACGATCGCAACTCGCATTCTGTCTTTGTTTTTTAAGTTTATTTAAGTATTTTAATATTTTGCGGCACTGTTTTTGCAGGGGATGGATTTATCCTTGCTGTTTGCTAGAGGGCAAATTGGATTTGAGTCGGATTATATAATTAGGACGCATCTTTATGGCAAGATTATGGGCAGATATATTAATTGTCAGATCGGCGATGAATATGAAATAGTTTGGAAATATGGTTTTGGCGTTCAAAACTCGGAGATGCATAGAATTAATACAGAATTAGGCATCGGACAGTATCACCTAATTCGATATTTGGAGGATGAGAATGAAGATGACGAATATGAGTACCTATCCGAAGCTGAAACTGATGTAGATGGAGATATTCTGATTCTCAGTAAGGGGGATGTTCAAAAGCTAGAGGAGCAACTCGAGTTACTGAAAAACTCCGATCGCGGCGATCGCGATAAATGGTTTATTGCCATGCTCGAAGCTATTATCAATTTTATTAGGGAACATTCGGAGCAAGATACGTTTATTTTTGAAGGTGAATTTTAATTTTTATTCTTAAATTAAGGCGAACATTGCTCTCCCCATTCTAAAGGTCTTGGATACGGTTCTCCAATTTTGAAACCTGCGGGACATTGAAACTTTTTCACTGTTCCATCTGGCATTAAACCATACTCTAAAATATAGCCGGTAAAGTAAAGATTAAATCTAACTAGACTAATCGAATCGCAATTATTAATAATTTGAGTAGCAAGAGAATTAAGCAAGATATCGTTATTCATAACTGCATTGGCTTCATCTCCACTAATTACTAATTTATAATTATTCGGACGACCTTTAGGATGATAAGGATAGTTTTGATTGAGAATCTCAGAACTTTCAACTTTCACCCGATCGATCTTGTTTAATTGCTTTTCTACAGATGCGACCGCATCTTGACAGATGTTTAACTTATCTTTTGCTAATACTACTTGCTTTTTACTCGAATTTGTTTGCTTAGATTCGATCGCATCGGACTGACAACCACTTATACTTAAGGCAGTTACAATACAACTTAGAAATAAAATATTTTTTGACATCAAAAATACCACCTTTCGATTTATTCTCTTATCGATCTAACTTACCACCGTCCTAACGTTATACCAATTCTCAAAAATAGTAAAATATATAGCAACTCTATTTAATAATATGAAAAAATTTAAAAAAGCTGATTATATCTGACTCCTACCTAGACCGACTGATATTTTTACCTGTATTAAGTCTCTTATTACTTTTGAAAAATGGTATTACTTGATATTTTTTCAAGACTCTTTCTGAAAAAAACTTCTTAGAAATAAGATCGTTTCTTTAGTCTGACTAAAAATTATTTCAATGGCACTAAATATAGAATTATATTTTAAATAAAGCTGATTTTTTATATTTATTAATCCAAGCTTATTTGATAATATTTGTAATTTTTTATTTAGATAATGTTCCAAAAAAATGCTAATATATTTATTTAGATTTAGTCGCCACAAAAGCTACCCGCGCGATCGGTAATTTATAATCTCCGTAACCATCCATAATTTCAACTTTAAAACCTACTTCTTGCAATTTTTGCTCGATATCTTTTCTTTGATATAATCGCTGGCAATGAATTTCTTCATCTCGCCGATAATATTCTCCTATTTTTCTAAAGGTAATAATTCGCCGATTTAAAATATTTTTTTCTCGATCTTCTTCTTTTTCTACTAAAACAATCCAATCTTTTCCTTCTCTAAATCCTTGCGATATTTGTCCCGTTTTTACTTGTCCCGGTTCGACTATATCAAAGATAAATACCCCTCCAGGAATTAAGGCTCGATCGATGCGATCGAACAGTTTAATTAATTCACGATCGTTATTGTCGCGATCGAATAAATAATTCAAACATTCACTTATGGCAATAACAGCATTACAAGCAGGAATTTCTACTTTAAATACAGATCCGAGTCTAAATTCAGCATCAGGAACTTTTTTCTTGGCAATGGCGATCGCACCTTCTGATATATCTATCCCTAATACTTCATAACCAGCTTTGACAAATTCTCGGGCCGATAATCCAGTTCCACAACCCAAGTCTACTATCAAACCATCTTTAACCTCGTTTTTAGCCAAGATCTCTAATATTCCCGGAGCAGATTGGACGGCCCAGTCGCTAAAACCAATATCGTGTATGTATGCTAAATCTTGTCTATAAAATTCTGTCATATTGATTAGACTGAGGTCGACAGATCCGAATAATACTAATTCCCTAAAATAATACTACAGATAGATTTTGCCTATTGCCTATTGCCTATTGCTCCGTGAGATAAGCCTGTATTTTTAATTTAGCGCGATCGCTCAAACAATCTAAAATCGTATTGTATCGGATATTTTTAGTTACTTTTTTACTTTTTAATTGCATTTATTGTATTTTTTTTATAATGTTTAATCGAACTGACAAATATTTAAACTTGTCTCGATCTTTCTGTTTTGAATAGATATTACTTAATTATTTTTAACACCGTAATTTTTGCAAATGCAATTGAAAATCGGTAAAATGAGGAAAATTTACTATAAATTAAAATCCAGGCTTTTAATTTTTACAAAGGCTTTAAAATTAAACTTAAAATTAAGTTGATATTTGCAGTTTAGCAATCGCAACAATCAAACATATTTGAGGGAGGGAAGTCAGTAAAAAAATTTGGGAAAATAAAATATAGTATAGCTTTGCCTTAAACTGTTGCAGAAAAGGCAAGAAAACAATAGTTAATAGTTAAAAGCGCACCGCGATTAGGCTGAAGTCTCCTCAGCTTAAGATCTGAGAAAGCAGTCAAAAATATTTAGATTTAAGTCCCCTCTTCATTTATAAAATTTATGAAGAGTTTTCAATTAAAAGTAGTTAATACCATTTCTGAAAAATGAGGCTACAGATACAATGAATTATTCTCAAGACCCGTTAATTGTTCTCCTGACCTCCTACCTAGACCGACTAGCCTCTGACCCCTGCCCCCTGACCACCAAACTGTAACAATATTAAATAGAAATGGTATAAGGTCTACTTTGATATTATCCTTCTTCCTTGTCCCGAGTCGAAAAACAGAGGCGATCGAAGGCAAGAGATTCGTAAAATCGATCGCCCAAACGTAATAACTACAAACAGAATTATTATAAATAATTAAAAATGAACTACTGGCTAATGAAATCAGAACCATTTGTTTATAGTATTGCCGATTTGAAGCGAGACGGGCAAACTATTTGGGATGGAGTGAGAAACTATCAAGCCCGTAATTTTCTGCGTCAAATGCAACCAGGAGACTTATGCTTTTTCTATCATTCCAATACTAAACCTCCCGGTATTGTCGGCTTAATGACTATTATTAAAACCGACGTAGTCGATCCGACGCAATTCGATCGCAATAGTAAATATTACGATCCTAAATCTAAACCAGAATCACCTCGCTGGCAAACAGTAACAGTGGAATTTGTCGCCGAATATTCCCAGCTTTTATCCTTAGAAGAATTAAAACAAAAGTTTTCTCCAGCAGAAATATTGCTGGTTAAAAAAGGAAATAGATTATCGGTTATGCCAGTCGATCCGATCGCAGCCGAAAAAATTTTAACCTTAGTCGATTAAACCAGATCGCAAAGCCCGAACTGCCGCTTGAGTGCGATCGTCGGCGCACAGTTTGCCTAAAATATTGCGAACGTGAGTTTTGACAGTTCCTACGGTAATATAAAGTTTCTCTGCTATTTCCGCATTAGAGCAACCAGCCACGATTAATTCTAAAACCTCCATTTCTCGATCGGTCAGAGGATAGGTTTCTAAAAGTTTTTCATAGTCTGCCCGATCTTCGGTATTCCCAGACTTGATTTCAACACTTTGCTCGGTCGAACTAGGTTTAGGTTGACGACTTTGTTTTAATACTACTCTAGCAATAGTCGGGTCGATCCAAGAATTGCCTTCATTAGTCGTTTCGATCGCTTGGACTAAACTTTCTACACTGGCATCCTTAACGCTGTAGGAGTCTGCACCAGCAGCAAATGCTGCCATCACTGCATCTTCATCTTTATGCATGGTTAAGATGAGAATTTTGGTGCGAACATCTTCAGATGTTTCTTGGGACTGTTTTAGTTCTTGAGTCAGTTCGATCCCGTCTTTATCTGGCAAACCAATATCGACGATCGCCACATCGGGTTTACTTGAGGTAATAATTTCTAAACCTTTGGTTGCATTGGGTGCATCCCCTAATATATCGATATTTTTATACTGTCTTAAAGCCGCACACAAACCAATGCGACTCAATTCGTGATCTTCAATGACAACAACGCTTATTTTACTCATAGATATTAATTGCGGGTACGTATCCCGATTATTCAAAATTAGTTGCTAAGTTAAATCTATCGATAGTGATAAGAAAAATTAAGCCGAACGATAGATTTATTTGTCTTGGTAGGTTGCTTGGTGCTGGTTACCTGGAACGAGATCGGATTAAAGCTTGCAATCGTCCTAGCAGCTCAAGCATTTTTACTTTGTTTGCAAAGATTGTCGATCGCTTCTATCAGTTGTTTAAAATCTTTAAGCGGTTTGGTAAATAGTTCGTCTGCATGGGAAGCTTCGAGTAAAGTTTCTCGCTCGGTTTTCATCGCATAGGCTGTCAAAATAATAATTGGGATCTCAGAAGTTTGAGATCGATCTTTCAGCAAGCGAGATATATCTGCACCGCTAACTGCTTTTCCTTGCCATTTTGCACCGGGCAAATTGATATCCATGATTACTAAATCGATATTTCCCTCTTCGCAGAGTTGAAATATTATTGCGGGATCGTCGGAAACTTCGACTTGATAGCCGCTCATCCGTTCGATTAACTTTGCCGTTCCTTTTGCTAAAAGTCGGTCATCTTCTACTAACAATATTTTCACTTATTTTGAAATACTATTATCTTGATTTTTTATATACGGTAAATTTTGACAAAAAAAGGTTACCAAAAAACTAGCCTTAAGGTAGATTATTTTTTTTGAGTTTTTTACTAATAGAGGTAATTAAGAGATTAATCAGACGTTAGCCCTCGTTCCCAATTTTAATTATGCAACGCGATCGGGCAAAGTAAAACTCACCGTAGTGCCGTGATTTTTTCCTTTACTTTTGAGCCAAATCCTTCCCCCCATCAACTCGACTAACTTTTTACAAATGGTCAAGCCCAAACCAGTACCTCCGTAACGCCTGCGGATCGAGCCTTCTTCTTGAACGAAAGCTTCAAAAACAAGATGTTGTTTGCTAGATTCGATGCCAATTCCCGTATCGCAAACAGAAAAAACCACCATCGCTTTTTCTGGAGTTTTTTCTCTGCTAACTTCTAAGCTTATCGATCCAGAATGAGTAAATTTAAAAGCATTAGAAAGTAGGTTAGTTAAAATTTGCTTGAGTTTAGTGCGATCGGCAACGACTACATCTACTTCAGAGTGAAAATTAAGGGCTACCCCAGAATTAATACTTTGATGTTTGAACATACTGTATTGTTCTTCAAGCATCGGCTGCAATTCAATCGGTGTTAGTTCGACTAACATTCGTCCTGCTTCTATTTTGGAAATATCGAGAACGTCATTAATAATATCGACGAGATTTTCCGTTGAAATACAAGCCGCTTCGATATATTCTCGCAATTCTTGCTCGTCATCGTAGAAACCTTGCTTGAGTAAATTGAGATAGTTGAGGGTAGAAGCCAAAGGAGTCCGCAGTTCGTGAGAAGTAGAAGAAAGAAAATTAGACTTGATGCTGTTTGCTTGTTCGGCGATCGCCCGCGCTTTGTCTAATTCTCGATTTCGCATTTCGACTAATTGCCGTTGCTTTTTTTCACGATGATAGAGACGATCTTGCATCAGGGAAGTTGCTAAATTAGTTGCCATCGCATCGGCTAATTTCAACTCCTCAAGCGTCCATTTTTTCGTAGCTCCTTTGCTGATTTCGCGCCACTCTTCAAAAGACTGACGGGGACGAGACTGGCGATCGTCGCTGGAGTCGCAATAGCCGGCCCAAAGTTTTTCTGTTTCAATTTCTTTGCGAAATAGGGTCAAATGACCCAGAGTTTCTTGACGATATTCGATCGGCAGCGACAGCATCCCGTTCAGTTGGCGATCGCTAAAAGCCTTTTGCAAAGATTTTAATTGGGAATTTTGAGATAAGTTATCGATCGTCTCGATCCGATTTTGGGAACTTCTGAAACTAAATATTTTTGCCCACTGAGAGTTTGATAATTGGGGTACGCAACCAGAAACGTAAAAACTCGCTCCTTCTTCTGCTGCATCGGGAATTAATAACGCTCCCCCGGAAGTTTCTACCGCATTGACAATTTCTTGAAGTGCGAGGGGCATAACTTCTTTCCGGTCTAAAGTTGAGTGCAGCAAGTTGGAGACGTAGTTAAGTGCAGATTCGTTTTTAGCTTGTCGTCGCACTCGAGAGAGCAAATTAGCTTGGGAGATGGCAAATTCTAATTGATTGGCAATCATCTCCACTAATTGCAGATCGACTTCGGCAAATACTTTTGATTTAGCATTGTGAGAAATTAACAAACCCCACAACTTCTTGTCGTTTAAAATCGGTATTACTACCGATGATTTGACCCCCATTAAAGATAAATATTCAACGTGACAGGGGTCTACCGGACGCTGTAAGAGGTTTTGTAATGACTCTTGACGTACTTCTTCGACGGTTAGTTCTCCAGTAGCCGTCGACCGAAGGCGAGAAGGTTCGCTGAGGCTGATTTTTTGCTGTTGGATATCGACAATCGATCGCGTTTTTGCTTTACAAAATAATTCCCTTGCTTGGGGGGGAATATCTCCTGCGGGAAAATTCAAACCTAATAAACTCGGCAGGCGATCTCGATAAATAGATTCGGCAATTACTTGTCCGTTCCCAGCTTCGTCGAACTTATAAATTTTGACGCGATCGGTTTTCAGAAAAGACCTGACTTCGACTACTGTCGTATCTAAAATTGCCTGTAAATCTAAAGACTGGCGAATGTGACTGACAATCCGATTTAACAGTATTACTCTTTGAGAACTTTTGTTATCTTTATCCCCTCGCGCTAATTTTTCGCCCATTCCGATTAAATTTAATCTACTATAGTGAAGATTGTAAATTATTATTAAAGATAACTATAGCAAATATTAAGTCGGCCAATTTCTAAAAAAAAGATTTTATTTTTTCGATCCAACCAACAATGACAATTAAACCACAAAGAGGTTTAGCTTCTTCACCAATAGATTCTAACGAAGAAATCGCAAGATTGAAGGGGGAACTAAATCGTCTCAAACAAGACCTAAAACTTGCCGAATCGATTGCAGAAATTATTCCTCAAATTGTCTGGATAGAAAATGTCGCCGGAGAAATCGTTTATTTCAGCAATCGTTGGGTCGAATACACTGGCTCGCATCACAACCAATCTTACAACCAACAACTATTAGCAACTATTCATCGCAAAGATCGCGATCGCTTCGTCTCGGAATTGACCGCAGCAAAAAAGCAACAACAGCAATACCAAACTGAATTAAGTCTGCAGGGGTCTGACGGTCGCTATCGCCCCTTTTCCCTCTTAGTCAAACCGATTTTAGATCGCAACAAATGCCTCGATCGCTGGGTCGGAATTCTCACACCAATTTCTCAACCCCAAAGATATTTAGAAAATAAACTAGAAGAAAAGGAAGAACGCTGGCAACTAGTGCTAGAAGGAATCGGAGACGGGATCTTTGACTGGAATATAGGGACAAATGAAGCTTTTATGTCCCCAGCACTCAAAGCAATGCTCGGCTATCAAGATTGGGAAATACCTAACACCTTAGAAGGCTGGCGCGAATTATTATGTTCAGAAGATGCTGAGAAAGTAGAACGAGAACTTCAGGCTCATTTGAGCGGGCAAAAAAAGCAGTATGAAGTGGAACATCGCTTGCGCTGCAAAGATGGCAGTTATAAATGGATTTTGGCACGAGGCCAAGCCAAATGGGACGAAACAACCGGCAAACCCATCAGAATGGTAGGCTCTCATTGCGATATTAGCGATCGAAAAAAAGCCGAAGCACTCCTAAAAGAAAGGGAAGCACACTATCGCCTGCTCGCAGAAAATTCCACCGATTTTATTTCGATTCAAACCCCAGCGCGAATTTATCAATACGTATCTCCAGCTTGCCGCAATTTGTTAGGCTACGAACCAGAAGAACTAATTAATAAATCGATCTATCAATTTTTTCATCCTGAAGATGCGATCGCACTGCAAAAAACTTACGAGCTAATCGGCAAATTTCCCGATGATATCACCCACAGATATCGCCTGCGCGATCGCGCCGGGAAAGATATTTGGGTTGAAGCTACCGATCGCGTTGTTTATTCCGAAGCTGGGGCGATCGAGCAAATTGTTTCGACACTAAGAAATATTAGCGATCGCATCGTTGCAGAACAAGAAGTCATTACCCTCAATTTAGAGCTAGAAAATCGAGTTAAACTGAGAACGGCTCAATTAGAAAAAGCAAACCGCCGCAAAGATGAACTATTAGCTTGGGAAAAACAAGCCAGATCGAAAATTCAGCTTTATGCCGATATCGTCAGTAACATTCAATTAGGCTTGTGCATCTGGAAACTAGAAAATTTAGAAGATATCAGTAGTTTTCGTTTAGTAGCGGCTAACCCAGCAGCTAACAAATTGCTCAATGGCAACTTACAGAGTTGTATCGGGCAAAAAATGACCGAATGTTTTCCGAATTTGATGGAAATCAATCGGGAATATGTCGAGGTTTATGCAGAAGTAGTTCGCACCAAAAAAGCCAGAGAATTAAACGAAATTTATTACAGCGACGCTCGAATTGTCGGCGGCATTTATGCGGTTAAAGCTTTTCCCCTACCCGATAATTGTTTGGGATTAGCTTTTGAAGATATTACCGATCGCAAACAGATGGAGCGGGCTTTAGAAGAAAGTAACCGCCAATACACTAACGTCGTCAATAGCGTTCGAGAAGTTATTTTTCAAACAGATACCCAAGGCCGTTTAACTTTTCTCAATCGTGCTTGGAGCGAAATTACTGGCTTCGCTCGAGAAAATAGTCTGAATAAACCTTTGAGCGCGTACTTCTCTTCAAAAACCGATAGAAAACGGGTTAAGGAACTCTTTCAAAATCTGATTGCCGAAGCAAAAAAATCTTTTCAGACAGAATTTTCTATTCAAACTAAAACAGGCCAACTGCGTTGGTTTGAAATTAAATCCCAACTCGATCGCGATAGTGAAGGCAAAGTTTTAGGTACGGTAGGTACGATCGACGATATTACCGAACGCAAGCAGGGCGAAATTATGCTTGAAGAACGAGCTAAAGAACTCAGCAAGCTCAATGATACTCTCTTAATTACAACCAAAGAATTAGAACAAAGCAACCAAGAATTAGACCGCTTTGCTTATGTGGTTTCTCACGATCTCAAAGAACCCCTCAGAGCAATCTACAAACTCTCTCAATGGCTAGAAGAAGACCTAGAAGGTAAATTAGATGCTAACACCTCTCGCCAACTGGATCTGCTGCGAACTAGGGTCGAAAGAATTCAAGTATTTATCGATGCACTCTTAGAATACAGCAGACTGGGACGGGTTTCTAGCGAACCGGAAAGGATTAAAATCGACGAGCTGATCGAAGATATTATCGACAGCCTCGATCCTCCTGAAGACTTTACCATTAAAATTGACGGGCAAATGCCTGAATTGACTGCGAGAAGATTGCCCTTGCAACAAGTGTTTTTTAATTTAATTGGTAATGGGATCAAACACAACCACAATCGCAACGGCAAAATAATAATATCTTCGCAAGATAAAGAAGATTTTTATCAATTTAAAATCTCAGATAACGGCCCGGGAATAGATCCAATTTATCACGAGAAAATATTTATGATTTTCAAAACTATTGGCGATAATAAAATCGGTAAAAATACGGGAATCGGCCTATCTATTGTGAAAAAAAATATTGAAAATCACGGCGGCACGATCTCGGTTCAATCGGAAATCGGTTGCGGGACTAGCTTCATTTTTACCTGGCCTAAATCCGAGCGAATTACTGTTAATAATCGATAATAATGCGATCGGCTTTACTCCCATAACTTGAAAATTACAACAATTAAATAAAATAATACCAATTCCTCAAAATAATGCTGCAGATCTATTTTCCAATTTTTTTGACCTTCTACCTGCTTGCCTATTCCCTATTGCCTCACCGCCACCAGAAACAAATCGTCTTTTTCCAAAACGGCTTCTATCCTAAGAAAGATTTTCGAGACTATAGTTTTTGTTAACCTTGAAAGGATTAAATTGTTTAAGATAAAGAAAGCTTTTAATCAAACATAAACTTTAAAATAATCTCGATATTTTTATAAATTGCTAGTAGTTTTAATTAGCAGTTAAGGGGGAATTAGTTGTTATTAATCGGCTCTAGTTTTAATTACTTGACAAGGGTAAAATCTGTAGTGCAAGAAAAATGCGATCTTTATCGCAAAAAGATAACTAAATATTGGCACTCCCATAGTGGTGACTGGCACTGGTTAATCGAACAACCTAAAGACCTTGCAACCATAAATCGTACCCTTTGGAAAGCATCAGTTCCTTCTTTTAGTTTTTATTTTATGCTCGGACTTTCGGGTCTGGTGGCGACATTAGGACTGTTAGCTAATAGCGTTGCAATCATTATTGGAGCGATGATTATTGCGCCTTTGATGGGGCCGATTATTGGTATAGCTTATGCGATGGTGATGGCGAATCGAAGGCTGCTGAGGCGATCGAGTTTAACGATTTTCAAAGGCATAATTCTCACTATTTTTACTTCTTGGCTGGCCGCCGAAATGGTAGGATTAACTAACATTAATTCAGAAATATTATCGAGAACTAATCCAACATTATTAGACTTAGCGATCGCCTTAGCAGCAGGTGCGGCCGGAGCTTTTGCTAATTCTCGTCGTCGCATTGCCGATGCTTTACCTGGAGTTGCGATCGCAGTGGCTTTAGTTCCCCCTTTAAGCGTGGTGGGAATCGGTTTGGCTAACAACCGACAAGATTTAATTTTAGGGTCTTTTTTACTATTTTTAACTAACTTAATCGGGATTATTTTTAGCGGTGGGGTGGTATTTTTATGCCAGTCTTACGGCTCGATTGAAAAAGCAAAACAAGGATTGCTCGTTTCCGTATTAGCTTTGTTATTGCTCGGAATTCCTTTAGGTATTTCTTTAGAACAACTGTTAGTTCAAGAAAACGTCCGTAAAAGTGTCAATACTTTAATTCGCACCCAAACAGTTACCTTTTCTGAAACCGATATTCGCTCGATTAAGGTGCGATCGCAACAAGAAGTTATTTTTATTGAAATAGAAGTAGCTGCACCTTTAGGCTCTATTTCTGAAAATCAAGTAAACTTAGTGCGGGATTTCATCTCGCGGGAATTACAAGAGCCAGTTCGTCTTAAAGTGCGGGTTATTCCAGTGAGCGTAATTGAGGCTATGGTAAAAGCACCTCGGGAATAGGCACAAACTCTATTTCGGTTGTAAAATCCTTCTAATTGTAGAGGACGCGGGGTTAAGTTTATTCTTAAAATAAATTCTAGCAAGGCTAAATTGCTATTGTGACTTTATAAAAAATATGAGCATTAGAACAATGGGCGAGGTAGTTAAGATCGGGGGTGCAGATCGACAGCACTCAAGCTCGAATCGTTCCGAGATTACAGGAGAAATAAAACAACAGCTTTCTATTCTGATCGTAGATGACGAAGAAGTAGATCGCATGAATATTCGTCGAGAACTAAAGAAAATTCACTGGCGATCGCGGGTTGTCGAAGCGACGAATGGAATAGAGGCTTTAGCTGCATTAAAAAATAATAATTTTGATTGTATTTTATTAGATTACGATTTACCAGATTTTAACGGACTCAATTTAATTGAAAAAATTAATCAAATAGATATTAACGCACCTTTAGTGGTAATTACCGGTCAGGGTAATGAAGAGGTAGCGGTAAAATTAATGAAAGCTGGTGCTACGGATTATTTAATTAAATCGAAAATATCAGCAGATAATCTGCAACAAATTATTAATAATTCTATTCGCATTTATAAAGCAGAACAAAAAGCAGAACAAGCTCACCAAAGGCTGATTGAAACTATAAAATTACTCCAAAAAAGTAACCATCAGCTCGAAATTAAAAATGAAGAATTAGAACGCCAGCGCAAGCAAATTAAATCTCAAAATATTAAATTAAAAGAGCTTTCCGGCCTTAAATCGCAGTTTTTAGCTAACATGTCCCACGAAATGAGAACTCCTATGAATGCAATTATGGGTTTTTCTCAAATGTTACTGCGCCACTATCCAGATCCGATCACCGAGCAACAAGAAGATATAGTAAAACGTATTTTTACTAATAGCAAAAATTTACTGACAATGCTGAATGAAGTCCTCGATTTCTCTAAAATCGAATCGGGACAATTACAACTAAATTTAGAAAAATTCAATGCTAGCGATTTAACCATTCTTACGGTTGAAGAATTGCGCTCTTTAGCGGTGCAAAAAAACCTCAACTTAGCAGTGGATGTCGATTTGGAAAATCCTCAAATCGTTAACGATCGCGCTTGTCTGCGACAAGTTTTAGTAAATTTATTATCCAATGCAATTAAGTTTACTAAGTCTGGAGAGGTGCGAGTTAAAATCCAAGGAATCGACGAAAACAATCTAGAAATCGCCGTTCAAGATACCGGTTGCGGTATCGAAGCCAAAAATTTAGAGCATATTTTCGATCCTTTTCGACAAGTAGACCAAACTCTGGCTCGCAAACACTGCGGTACGGGTTTAGGTTTGTCGATCGTGCAAAATATGGTTAATATGATGCGGGGAAAAATTACGGTCGAAAGTCAATTAGGTAAAGGCTCTACCTTTCGAGTACAATTGCCCCGTTATGTAGAATTAGAAAATCATAAAGTTTAATAAAATCGTCAAGTTTAATAAAAATGTCAACTTCCGTACTAAATAAAACTAGTTATATTCTCGCTGTTGATGACAATCCCGATAACTTATTCGTGATTAAATTAGCATTAGAGCAAAAGGGTTATAATGTCAAGCTAGTCGAAGACGGTCATACCGCCTTAGCTCAAATTCAAAAATTCCCTCCAGATTTAATTCTGCTCGATGTGATGATGCCCGAATTAAACGGCTATGAAGTGACTCAAAAAATTCGCGCCGACAAAACATTGCCTTTCATTCCAATCATACTAATTACGGCTCACGAAGAATCTAGTTTGGTTAAAGGCTTAGATATCGGTGCGGATGAGTTCATTCGCAAACCAGTCGAAATTGACGAACTCCAGGCCAGGGTGCGATCGCTGCTTCGTCTCAAACGTACTATCGATCAAAGAGAGAATTTTGTCTCCTGTCTGACTCACGACTTGCGTACTCCTCTAGTTGCGGTAGATCGAATGTTGAGTTTAATTAAGCAAGGTGTGTTTGGCAATATTGCCCAAGAAACCGATCGCGCGATCGAGCAAATTGTTAGCTCTAATAACAATTTACTGGATATGTTAAACAATTTACTCGAAGTTCATTGTTATGAAGTCGGTGAAAAAGAACTTAATTTTATTTCCTTTAATGTTAAAGAGTTAATCGAGCAAATCATCGCAGAATTAAGACCTTTAGCAACAGAAAAAGGTCTGGATTTAAAACTAAATTTACAACAAGAAATTGCAGAAATTCAAGGCGATCGCCTGGAGTTACGCCGCGTTTTTACCAACTTAATCGGTAATGCGATTAAATTCACCGATGCTGGCTCTGTAGAAGTCAATTTAGACCTTGCTGTCAAGGAAAGTCAAAAACAGTTTGTTGTCGAAATTCAAGATACGGGAATCGGCATCAAACCAGAAGATCTCGTTACTATTTTCGATCGCTTTCGTCAGGGAAACCACAGGCGATCGGGTAATGGTTTGGGCTTGCATCTCTGCTATCAAACAGTTAAAGCTCATCAAGGTGACATTGAAGTTAGCTCCGAATTAGGAAAGGGAACTAAATTTAGTGTCATTTTGCCCGTTTAAAAGAAAAATTTTAAAATGATAAATCGATCGGTAAAGGCGTTAACTAACGCCTTTATTTTATAGTTTTTTTTACTTACAAATCAATAATTCAACCAAATTTTTTTTGGCTCTTTCTTGACAGTTATCTAAAATTTGTGAAGCTCCCGAAGAAATTAATTTTAATTCTCTGACATCAATTATTATTGTTTTTACTTTAGCATTAATAGACTGGTCGATCGCTTTATATAATGAAAGAGAATCCTTATGATGTAAGATTCCATACAAGCGAATGATACTTGTTAAATTAAAATCTTTGACTATTGTAAAACCTTGTTCTTGTCTGTACATTTTCATAAACTTTAATTGCTTGATATCTATGTTTTCTAAAATCGATATTGTTGCGATCGCCTAGCCCGGGCTTTGCTAGATCTCGAAGCCATCGGCTAAACTTTCAACAACGCCGGTCGCAATTAAATTGAACCTAGTTAAAAAAAATTTAGCTCTTGAGTCGACCAGTTTTTTTTTTTTGAAGCATTAAATAATGGCGGCATTTTTCGATCTGAAAGTATTTTTTATTTTTTCTTTACATTTTTAAAATAAACCATAATCCTTGTTATTAGTTTCTATCTTGAGAGGGATTAATTACCTGATTTTATTATTAGTACGAACTCTCAAAAAGAGCAAAATACAGGTCAGTTTCATACCAATTACTAAAAATAATGCTGTAGATAAATTTTCCAAATCTACGGCCTATTTGCCTATTGCCTATTTGCCTATTGCCTATTTGCCTATTGCCTATTTGCCTATTGCCTGTTGCCTATTTGCCTATTGCCTATTGCCTATTGCCTATTGCCTATTGCCTGTTGCCTATTTGCCTATTGCCTATTGCCTATTTGCCTATTTGCCTATTGCCTATTGCCTATTGCCTGTCTTGGTGAGCGTTCCCTTGCGTCTTGCGGAGGCGTGGACTCGGAGCGTGTATCCGAGTAGTGAACGCCGTCCGACGCGGGGTCTCACCGCTATTGCCTCTTCCCTATTTGCCTGTTACCTCTTACCTTCTACTTGCTTGCTCTGTATTTTATAATTTGAATGGATTGTAAAAAAATAATGCATGAGTTTTATTCCCGAAGCAGCAAAAAAACTAACAGAACAAACTTCGATCGATTTAGTAGAAAAAATCCAACAAATTCCGATCGCAACTCCATTAAGCGATCGCGAGATAATAACAACTTACGTGCGTCAAGGCAATGACGGAACACCCATACTTTTATTACATGGTTTTGACAGTTCGGTATTAGAATTTCGCAGGTTGATGCCAATTTTAGCCGCAGAAAAGGAAACGATTGCCGTAGATTTATTAGGATTTGGATTTACCGATCGCCTCGCAGAATTAGCCTTCAATCCAGAAGAAATCAAAACCCATTTATATCATTTTTGGCAAGAAGCAATTCAAAAACCAGTAATATTAGTCGGTGCATCTATGGGCGGTGCTGTTGCGATTGATTTTAGCATTAATCATCCAGAAGCAGTAAAAAAATTGGTTTTACTCGACAGTGCAGGTTTAGCCAAACCACCTCAACTATCAAAAGTTATGATTCCTCCCCTAGACTATCTGGCTACCGCGTTTCTACGCAATCCCAGAGTAAGACAAAGTATAGCTCGCGCAGCATATTACGATAAAAATTTAGCATCAGTTGATGCTGCTACTTGCGCCGCATTGCATCTTAATTGCGATCGCTGGAGCGAGGCATTAATTTCGTTTACTAAAAGTGGCGGTTATGGTGGTTTCGGGCCGAAATTGTCGAACATCGTACAACCAACATCGATCCTTTGGGGGGAACAAGATCGGGTTTTAGGCACGAAAGACGCTGTGAAATTTGAAAGTGCGATCGCCGATAGTAAATTGATTTGGATCCCTCAATGCGGCCACGTTCCCCACTTAGAAAAACCAGAAATTACTGCCAAAGCAATTTTAGAAATTTGAAATATAAAAATATCTAAATATTATTAAATATTCTGTTAACATTATTACAATAAAAAAAATTTAAAGGTAAAAATCCCTAAGAGAGTAACTATGAGCGAGAAAAAAACAGTAATAGCCCCATCCATATTATCGGCTGACTTCTCTCGTTTAGGAGCAGAAATTAAAGCAGTAGATGAAGCTGGTGCAGATTGGATTCATGTTGATGTAATGGACGGACGCTTCGTACCCAATATTACTATCGGCCCCTTAATCGTAAAAGCTATCAGACCCGTTACTAAAAAGCCTCTCGACGTTCACTTAATGATTGTCGAACCAGAAAAATACGTAGCTGATTTTGCTAAAGCTGGTGCGGATATTATCTCAGTACACGCAGAACACAACGCATCTCCCCACCTCCACCGTACTTTAGGTCAAATTAAAGAATTAGGTAAAAAAGCTGGAGTAGTATTAAATCCTTCTACCCCTTTAGAATTAATTGAATATACT
The DNA here is from genome assembly GCA_030065265.1 of Prochloraceae cyanobacterium. Lineage (GTDB taxonomy): Bacteria > Cyanobacteriota > Cyanobacteriia > Cyanobacteriales > JASJDA01 > JASJDA01. The sequence continues at coordinate 19,163 of JASJCW010000019.1, read as the reverse complement.
CTCGAGTTGTGCGATTTAATTCTAATTATGAGCGTTAACCCCGGTTTTGGCGGTCAAAGCTTCATTCCTGGAGTAGTTCCTAAAATTCAAAAATTGCGTCAGATGTGCGACGATCGCGGTTTAGATCCTTGGATCGAAGTAGATGGAGGATTAAAGCCTAACAACACTTGGCAAGTTTTAGAAGCCGGAGCAAACGCCATCGTAGCAGGTTCTGCGGTATTCAAAGCTCCAGATTACGCCGCAGCAATTGAAGGTATTCGCAATAGCAAGCGTCCTGAAAAAGAACTAGCGGCTGTTTAATCAAATTAAATACCATTTTAAAGAGGCGATCGGATGGCGATCGCCTTGATATTTCAGATGTCATAAATAAGGAAAAAAATAGAGCGAGATAATAATCTTTCAAATAGTAGGTCAGTTTAATATAAAGGTCTCGCTCTTAATTCTTAATATAATCTTAATGCTAGAGGAGCTTAATATTCTGTATTCTTTAATACGGTTCATTGGCGATCGCGATCGCGACAAAAAGCGATCTAGCAACCCTATTTTTGCGGCTCTACTTGATAAAATATCCTGAAACTCGCCATTTTCCATCTCGATCTAACATTGGCGTAACGGTTTCAATGGCAAATTTTTTATTATCGAAAGAACTTTGATATTGAATAACTACGTATTCCCCATCGGGGACTCCTGGTAAAGAAGTGCGGTACTGTTTTGATTTTAAAGATCTTGAAATATTATTACCGAAAGGCTCTCTTTGAGATTTCATCGTGCGTTCCCATTCTGCTTGAGGCACTCTTGTTTTAAAATAGCTGGCAGCTTCTTGCCAACTTCGATCGTAATTGCGATCGTCTACTAATTTTAGCCAATTGTTTGCAGCTTCGAGAGCCGCTTTTTCAGCTTCTGGATTTTTGGGGTTTCCAGGTGAATTACAACTACCAATTGCCAAGATACCAATTGCCAATAAAGAAATACTCAATACTTTCATCTGCTCGAGTTGCTAATTTTTAAATTCATTTTCGATGCGATCGCCGAGATTCTTCTTGATAGTTAAGGTTATTTATAAGATTATCTGAGTCGATCTAAAATTATTTTTATAAAGCAGTTGAAATAAAGGTAAGGACGTATAAGATTGGCAAAAGGGTTAAATATTAAGGATTATCCCTCTTCCTTCTTCCATCGAACTTCTTCCTTCTGCTATAAGTTAATCCTTGTATTATCGAAAAAGATGACTGATTTCTTTGAATTTGAATCTGATTTTGTCGATTCTTTACGCTGCATTCCCATGATCGTCAGAATGAAACTCGATACTTGCGGCGTAAAATTAAAACTAAATCATTGGTATCAATTCAGCGAAGCAGAGCGAAAAACTTTGGTAAACCTGCCATGCACGACAGAGCAAGAAAGTCAAGAATATCGACAGTATTTACAACAAAAAGTAATAGAAAAAACTGGCAAGCCAGCAGGAGAATTAGCAATAGACTCGCAACCAGCTTGGGAAGTCGTTGAAAATATTCCCGTTGAAGTGAGCAATAAAGCAGCAGAAACAGGCAGAAAAATTACCCAACAGCAATGGGCTGATTTAACAAACATACAACGTTTTGCCCTGATCAAACTAAGCCGATCGAGCCACGAAAACAAAAACTTTCTGCCGGCATTACAAGAATTTAACCTAATTTAAAGCTTGGCAAACACCAGATTTCCTGGTTGGATAAATGCTACGATTGCCAATGAAAGAGAAAGTGACAAAAAAAAGGGAAAAGCGTTGAATGCAACAGTTAGACAAGTCAATATCCTTTGACGGAAGGGATATTAGACTGAGGGTTGGTATGCTCGCGCCACAAGCAAGTGGTTCGGTATTGATTCAGTCAGGAGATACGGCTGTATTGGTAACAGTGACTCGATCCAAATCAGCCAAAGAAGGAATAGACTTTCTACCCCTGTTAGTAGACTACGAAGAAAGATTATACGCCGCAGGGAGAATACCCGGGGGATTTTTACGTAGAGAAGGTCGCCCTCCAGAAAAAGCAACCTTAATAAGTCGTTTGATCGATCGCCCGATGCGGCCTTTATTTCCACAGTGGCTTAGAGAAGACATTCAAATTGTCGCCACAACCCTGTCAATGGATGAAGAAGTCCCCCCAGACGTACTAGCAGTTACCGGAGCATCAGTAGGAACGCTGTTAGCAGGAATACCATTTTACGGGCCGATGGCAGCCGTGAGAGTTGGTTTAATTGGAGATGACTTTATTATTAATCCAACTTACAAAGAAGTAGAACAGGGAGATTTAGACTTAGTAGTAGCTGGAACTACCGAAGGTGTAGTTATGGTAGAAGCTAGTGCCAATCAATTGCCAGAACAAGATATTATCGAGGCGATCGATTTTGGCTATGAAGCAGTTAGGGATTTGATCGCAGCTCAAAAAGAGTTAATGGAGGATTTAAATCTCAGTTTAGTTTCTGAAGAACCACCACCAGTAAACGAAGATCTAGAGAAGTTAATTGCCGATCGCGCGACGGAAAAAATTAAACAAGTTCTCACTCAATACGATCTCGATAAAGAAGGACGAGATACTGCATTAGATGAAATCAAAGCAACTGAAATAGAAAACTATATCGCCGAATTACCCGAAGAAGATCCTCTCAAAGTAGCCACTACTGAAGATGGCAAAGCTGTTGGTAAAATCTTTAAAGGTTTGACCAAAAAACTGATGCGCCGTCAGATCGTTGAAGAAGGGATTAGGGTGGACGGTCGTACCTTAGACCAAGTCAGACCGATTTCCTGTCAAACTGGAATTTTGCCAGCACGAGTTCACGGGACTGGACTCTTCAAACGGGGACTAACTCAGGTATTATCGATCGCAACTTTAGGCACTCCTGGAGACGCGCAAGAATTAGCTGACGACCTCCACCCAGAATCGGAAAAACGCTACATCCATCACTATAATTTTCCACCTTATTCGGTTGGCGAAACTAAACCGCTTCGCTCTCCAGGAAGGCGCGAAATCGGTCACGGAGCGTTAGCAGAAAGATCGATCTTACCCGTGTTACCGACTAAAGCAGAATTCCCCTACGTGTTGAGGGTCGTATCGGAAATATTATCCTCAAATGGCTCTACTTCGATGGGTTCTGTCTGCGGCTCGACTTTAGCTTTAATGGATGCTGGCGTACCGATCGCCAAGCCTGTCAGCGGCGCGGCTATGGGTTTAATTCGCGAAGGCGAAGAAGTGAGAATACTTACCGATATTCAAGGTATTGAAGACTTCTTAGGAGACATGGACTTTAAAGTGGCCGGTACCGATAGCGGTATTACTGCTTTACAAATGGACATGAAAATAACGGGTTTGTCGATGGAGACGATCGCCAAGGCCATCGAGCAAGCTTTACCTGCAAGAATGCATATTCTCGAGAAAATGCTAGAGGCGATCGCTCAACCTCGTCCTAATTTATCTCCTTTTGCACCTCGTTTGCTAACCTTGAAAATCGATCCCGAGTCGATCGGTATGGTGATCGGGCCCGGTGGTAAAACGATTAAAAGCATTACCGAACAAACCGGAGCTAAAATCGATATTAATGACGACGGTACGGTAACTATTTCTGCGATCGAAGGAGAAAAAGCAGAACAAGCCAAAAAAATTATCTACAATATGACCCGCAAACTGGATGAAGGGGATGTATATGTGGGTAAAGTGACGCGAATTATCCCCATCGGTGCTTTTGTTGAAGTGCTTCCGGGTAAAGAAGGGATGATCCACATTTCCCAACTAGCCGAGGGTAGAGTTGGCAAAGTCGAAGATGAAGTTGCTGTTGGCGATGAAATAGTCGTTAAAGTACGGGAAATTGACAATAAAGGTCGTCTTAACTTAACTCGTTTGGGAATTCATCCAGAAGAAGCTTCCGCAGCTAGAGAGGCTGCTATGGGATAAGATCTCTCAGTCATTTGGGCGGTGAAGAGAAAGATCGCAAGACCTCTTTTTGATACCGCCAAATTACATAAATTGCTGCTCGAAGAGGTCTTTGCATTTAATTTTTTTTATTTATTTATTCTCTTGTTGTTAACTTTTTTTAAGTTAAAGGATCTAATTCTTTATTCCAAATAGATTCTTCATAAATCCAATCTAGATCTAATAATAACTCTAAATATGCCATTAATTGATCTTCGTCAAATGGCTTTGGTAAAAAGGCTTGACAACCTACACTAGAACTTTTTTCTTCCATTAAATCTTGATTGCTAGCAGAAAGAGAAATAACGGGAATATCGCTCAATTCCCCCTTTTGTCTCATCTCTAAAATCATCATTAAACCTGTTTTAACGGGCATCAATAAATCGGTCAAAATTAAGTCTGGTTTTAAGGCATTTATTTTTTCTAAGCCTTCTTTACCATTTTCCGCTTCAATAATCTCAAAGCCTAAAGGTTCTAACATACTTAGTAAAAGTAAGCGATTTGCTTTGCGATCGTCTACGACAAGAATTTTTTTAGGTTCTCCTTTATAACCAACTATTTCCAACTTTCCTTTATTCTTGCTCGTTTCTATTTTTTCTAGTTTGGCTAACTCTAGGGTTAGTTCAAAACTAAAGTTAGATCCTAGGTACGGTTTACTTTTTACTTTAATCTTACTCCCCATTAATTCAACCAATTCTTGGGAAATAGATAAACCCAAACCAGTTCCTTGAATGCGATTTTTTTCATCACAAACTTGTTCAAAAGGCTGGAAGATTTTTTCGATCGCCTCTTCACTAATACCCACCCCGGTATCGATTATTTCAAAACTAATTTTTTGCCGATTTTTCTTCCGATCTGAGTGAGGAGTTTCAACTGCTTTAACTGCAAAAGTTACTTTACCGCGCTCGGTGAACTTAACCGCATTACCCAAAAGATTTAATAAAATTTGTCGCAATCTTTTCCGGTCTACTTTAACTCCAATTGGAATATTGCTGTCTATTTTATACTCAAATTCAAGTCCTTTTTCTCGAGCGCGCATTTCAATAATTCCGCCTACTTCTTCAAGAAATCTAGGAAAAAGGCAACGATCCAAACAAAGTTGTACTTTATCGGCTTGAGTTTTAGAAAAGTCTAAAATATCATTGATTAAAGTTAATAAATGGGTTCCGCTTTGCTTGACTATTCTCAGGGAAAGTACCTGATCTGACTCTAAATTTCGACTTCGCAACAACATGCGCGTATAACCCAAAATACTGTTGAGGGGAGTCCTCAATTCGTGGGAAATATTAACTAAAAATCGATCTTTAGATTTATTCGCTTTTTCTGCTGCTGTGACAGCTTTTTTTAATTCAGAAGTTCTTTCGGCAATCCGCTCTTCTAAATGTTGGAAAGAACTATTTAATTGAGTCGCCATCCGATCGAAAGAACTGGCTAAAATTCCTAATTCATCATTGCGATCGCTTCTTACTTTACGATCTAATTGACCGTTACTAATGGCGATCGCTTCAGTGGTTAAATTACTAATTGGTTTAATCAGGCGATCGGCGACAAATAAAGTCACAACACTCACCCCACCAACAGCAACCATGACTACAAATAAGACTAAAGTCTGAAATTCTTGTTTATTTTTGAAAAATTCAGCCTTTTCTTGAACGATCGCCACTCCCCAACCATTATTTAAACGGGTAGTGTAAGAAACCCATTTTTTATTTGCAATAGTAAAGTCTAATTCTCCACTTTTACCAGCTAAAAGATTTTTAATTGGTGGGTAGTTACTAAAATCAGCGAGTCGATCTCCTGAAATGAATTTTTGATCTGGATGAGCTAATACTTTACCGCTAGGATCGACGACAAAAGCATATCCAGTTTGGCCAAATCTGAGTTTACCTACTTGTTCGCTTAATGCATCCAGACGACTGCAAATAGTAGTTACCCCCACGATAACTTGTTCCTGCTTCTGAATCGGTGCAGACAGACAAATAGCCGGTTTTTTAGTGGTACGACCGATTAATGCTTGATAACTAATTTTTTTCCCCGCTATTGCAGCCTTAAAATAATTGCGATCGCCATAATATTTAGTTTCTTTATTATCGCTGCGAGCAACATTGAAACCATTTTTATCTATTGTCATCGCTAGATAAATATGTTTGTAATTTTTAGTTAGTTTAACTAGTCCTTCTTTTTGTCGCTCGGGTTTCATACTAATGATATCTGAGCGATCGCTCAGATTAGTTAAAGCTAAAATATTACTTTCATTCCATCTCGATACTGCTTCGGCTAGCAGATCGCTTTTTAAGGTTAAATTTTCTTTTGCTTCGATGCGAATTCTTTCTGAAGCTCGCTCTCTAGCATAAAGCATACTTCCTAATATTAAGGGCAGCGTTCCCAATAAAACAAAAGCAGGAATTTTAAATCTTAAACTGTTAAATAATGATATTCTCATTGCTTATTTTTGTTCTGATATATTGTTTATATTTCTAGCCAAATCAAACTTGTATTAAAAATAGTTACAATTAGATAGCTTGGAAGAGATCGGATCGAGAAAAGAAGTAAGGATATCTCGAGCTAAAACACTAAAAATATATGTTAATAATTCCCCAGCAATCCAATTGTTTCAAAGCTTTGTAAGTTTAATTTTGACCGTATTTTTAAGTAAACAAATATATCGCTCGCGATATATCTTAAGTATTAATTATGACAGCCGATTCAAATTATTACTTGAAGATAATGTGAGTTTTGTTCTTCTAGAAATGAAGAGAGTATAAAATAAGTGGTGAAATACTTAGATTGTAAAAATCAGTATTTATTTTTCTAAATTTTCTTCAAGTCGAAAACTATCAACATTAAAGCGATCTTCGTTGTGGACGGGAATAGTCGAAGAAACGAGGGCACAGATGAGGGTTAAAAATAAATTGGTTAAGATTAAATTGATTTGCGAATTTTCCATTATTAAAAATACTTAATTAGGTCGTCCCATTCTAATTTTGATTATTTGCTATGTTTACAAGTAATTTTCAAGCTGATTAAAAATTTCTCGATCGCAAACTCTTCACGTTCACTTTAGCTCTAAAATAGAGCTAGTTTCAAGAGAAAATAGCTTTAAATTGTAGAGAAAATCTTATCTTAAAAATAATTAAATATTAACTTTGTATAAATACTTAAGCAAAAGAAACCGTTAAATATTTAAAATGCTCGATTTCTTGCCATAATTAGGCCGAGAAGGGGATAAATTTCAGTAAAATTTCTCAGTTATTAAAATCGATCGATTCATAAAAAAATTAAAATTTAGATCGACTCAAAAAAAAACGAGCGGCAGATAAGTCTTAAAGCATCTAAATTTATTATCATAAAAATACTATCCTAAAATATTGAGCGTCAATATTTAAGCCGCAATGACCGTTAATTCCCCAGTAGATTTCCAAGACGAATTTGACATTATCGTAATCGGTGCAGGACATTCCGGTTGCGAAGCTGCTCTAGCCGCCGCTCGCCTTGGTTGTCGAACCTTAATGTTAACTTTAAATTTAGATCGCATCGCCTGGCAGCCTTGTAACCCAGCAGTAGGAGGCCCGGCAAAATCTCAATTAACCCACGAAGTAGACGCTTTAGGTGGAGAAATTGGCAAAATGAGCGATCGCACCTATTTACAAAAAAGAATCCTCAATTCTTCAAGGGGGCCGGCAGTTTGGGCTTTGCGCGCTCAAACCGATAAAAGGGAATATGCGGCAATAATGAAAAATATTGTCGAAAATCAAGCAAATCTAACCATCCGCGAAGGTATGGCAGTAGATTTAGTCTTGGGTAAAAATGAGGAAGTCAAAGGGGTTAAAACTTATTTTGGAACTTGTTTCGCTGCTAAAGCAGTAATTTTAACGACGGGAACTTTCTTAGGGGGTACGATTTGGATCGGCAACAAATCAATGTCAGCAGGCCGCGCTGGGGAGTTTGCCGCGGTCGGTTTAACAGAAACTCTCAATAGTCTCGGGTTTGAAACTGGCAGGCTGAAAACAGGCACTCCAGCACGAGTAGACAAGCGATCGGTGGACTATAGCAAAATGGAAATTCAACCACCCGATCGAGAGGTGCGCTGGTTTAGTTTCGATCCTGAAGTTTGGATCGAAAGAGAACAGATGAATTGCTATCTGACCCGCACTACTGCGAAAACGCACCAACTAATTCGCGATAATCTCAATTTATCCCCAATTTACGGCGGTTGGGTCGATGCTAAAGGGCCTCGTTATTGTCCCAGTATTGAAGACAAAATTGTCCGTTTTGCCGATAAAGATAGCCATCAAATATTTATCGAACCGGAAGGACGGGAAATACCGGAATTATACATACAAGGCTTTTCGACTGGTTTGCCAGAAACTTTACAATTACAAATGTTACGCACCCTTCCCGGCTTAGAAAATTGTGCCATGTTGCGTCCGGCTTATGCTGTCGAATACGATTATTTACCGGCAACTCAATTGTTTCCGACGATGATGACGAAAAAAATTGAGGGTTTATTCTGTGCGGGACAAATTAACGGAACTACTGGCTACGAAGAAGCGGCCGCACAGGGGATAGTAGCGGGAATTAATGCGGTCAGATTTGTCAAAAACCAAGATGCGATCGTTTTTTCTAGAGAAGAAAGTTATATCGGCACTCTGCTTGACGATCTCTGTACTAAAGACTTGCGCGAACCTTATCGGATGCTGACTAGCAGGTCTGAGTATAGATTGATCTTGCGATCGGATAATGCTGATACTCGTCTGACTCCCATCGGTAGAGAAATAGGTTTGATTGACGATCGCCGCTGGGAACTATTTCAAACCAAACAAGCAAATATTGCCGCAGAAAAAGAAAGATTGCACGGGACAAGAATTAAAGAAAGAGATGAAGTCGGTATTGCGATCGCAACCGATACCCAACAAAAAATTAAAGGAGCAATCACTTTAGCTGACTTATTACGTCGTCCCAAGTTTCACTATATCGACTTAGATCGCTATGGCTTGGGCAATACAAACCTCGATCGCGCTGAAAAAGAAGGCGCGGAAATCGATATTAAATACTCCGGTTACATCAAACGCCAGCAAAATCAAATCGAACAAATTGCCCGTCACGGACATCTCAAATTGCCGGAAATTGATTACATGAAAATCGAGACTTTATCAATGGAAGCACGGGAAAAATTAACAAAGGTGAAGCCTTTAACCCTCGGTCAAGCTTCTCGGATTGGTGGTGTCAACCCAGCAGATATTAATGCTTTACTAGTTTATTTAGAAATGCGAAGAAGGGTTAAAGTTTAGCGCGAATTGGGATTTGCTGCGATCCCAAGATTTTTTTAATTTTCGACTAATTTCAATCGTTAAGTTATGTAAAATTACAGCGTAAGCTTAAATATTACCACCGCACTCAACAATTCAAAATACTACAAAAACAGGATAAATAAAAAAGATGACACAGCCTTTTCAATTTCCCAACGGTCAAGCAGCGAATAACGCTGAAGATTTAGTTAAAATATGCGAACAATCTCCAAATGATTGCATTTATCATTTAAATCGAGAAGACTTTGAAAAATGGCTCGAATATATCGGCGAAACTAAATTAGCTGAAGCAGCCAAACTAGCCCGTCTTGCTCCTGTTAGTGACGAACAGCGTTTGGAGCAATTTTTAGCTAGTTTCAACACTGAGACTGCACCATCAGTTAACGGAAATGGTAAAAGTAGCGATAACTCAGATAATAATAGTGCTTCGAGCAATCCGATCGCTAACTTTTTCAAGAAATTATTTGCTGGAACTTAGAAAATCTAATTGCGATCGCTTCGATCTAAGATTAATATACTAATTTGCAATAAAAAATTACCGCCAGCTTTCTAAAAACAGGCGGTTTACTTTTTAGTAGGTTGAAGATAGTTTATTATCATTGCGATCGCTCGCAATGAAGACAATATTTGTCTACATTGAAGAACCTACACCAACATAGGATCCGTAAAAGAAAATACCGACAACAACTATAACTCCCATACCAGCTACAAGGCCGACAATCCATAAAGGAATACGAGCTTCTCCAGACATTTTTTTAACCTCCTATTTTAGTTAAATTATTAATTGAAGAAATAACTTGAAAAAAGAATACCGAGAACAGCAACGAGAAGTAAGCCTAAATAAAGAGACGTTCTATTTAATTCTACTGGCTGTCTGTTGGGATTTTGATTTCTATCCATTATTTTTTTCCTCTATCTTTGGATAAATTGCATTGCGGCGATCGCGCCTAAGAAGAATACTGTAGGTACGGCTAAAGTATGAACTGCTAACCATCTAACAGTAAAAATCGGATAAACTACGGGTTGATTTGGATTTTGACTGGTCATATTTTTTTACCTTTTTTGCTAACTACTTATTAAATTCTTTGATTTGTTCTCCTGCTTCAAAGCGATCGGATACTACAGGAATATCAGTACGATCTTGAGTGTAATATTCGTTGGGGCGGGGAGTTCCGAAAGCATCGTATGCTAAACCAGTGCTAACAAATAGCCATCCAGCTACAAACAACATTGGAATTGTAACTGCATGAATTAACCAATAACGAATACTGGTAATAATATCTGAAAACGGGCGTTCACCTGTTGAACCTGACATTTATTATCTTCCTCCTGTTTTATATTATAAGAGTTTAAAACTCTCTTAGTATAATACGAAATTATCTGTTTTGTTAACAAGTAAATTTCGATTTATCTTCTCCAGCAAAAATTTAAAAATGAGGGCAATAACGTTTAACGAACTTCAAAAGAACTTGTTACTCGTTACGCTCTACTTTCTTTAACTTCTGCTTTGTGCCTACCGATTTATTCAAGTTGCACTTTCTTGTTCCTGATATTTCAATAAAATGCCTCTTTGACCGAGAACAAATCCTTTTTCAGGTGTTAGAAAAATGACTTTGTATAAATTGGAAGGAATGCTTTCTATTTCTCGATCTTTTTCCCAAGTTTCGCCACCATCGGAAGAGCGCAGTAAATTGCCGCTACCTCCAGCTACCCAAATTTCTTCGGGACTGCGATAGGCTAAATCGAGCAATCCCCAACTAGCAGATCGTTCGGGAAAAATTACTTCTTGCCACTTTTCGGGATTTTCTGGGTCGGTAAACTGAATTTGACCGCCGCGAGCTAATAACCACAAACCGCCATCTTCAGTAAAACTCATATTTTGAATTCGACGGGATGAGTTGCGATCGTGGGGAGTCCATTCCGTATCGCCAGGAGACCAAGTAGAATAAAAGTTTCCTCTGGCAGAAACGGCTACATATCTGCCGTCTTCAGCTCGGTTAATATTGCGAGCAACACCGACAGCTCCTTCGACAAGAGCCTTCCAATTGCGGCCGCCATCTTCAGTTTTATAAATAGCACCGAGATTGGTGACCATTTCGGCTGAATTTTCCCCTAGAGCGAGAATACTGTAGGGATTGCCGGGTAATTTTTCGCTTAGGGGAATGCGCGACCAATTATCGCCACCATCATCGGTATGTAAGAGGATCGATGGCTCTCCTGTAATCCAGCCTTCTTGTCCGTAGAAACTAACGGCATTAAAACTTTCTTTGTCCCCTCCCAATTCTATGGTTTTTTCCGACCAAGTTCGACCGCCGTCGGTAGTTTCAAATAAGCTAGCCTTTGTTCCGACTAGCCAACCGCGATCGCTATTAGCTACGAAATCTAAATCGGCAAAAGTTGCCTCCGTAGGTAGTTCGATCTCTTGCCAAGGATTTGAGGCAACCTCATTAATCCGACTGCAACTGACACATACTAAGCAAACTGCCAGTATTATTAAAATTTGTTTCAGCTTTCTCACAAATAAATTCATTAACAATTCATTAACATTTGTTGAACGATTCGGGCGATCGTTTTTCTTCGACAAGGTTTTTCCTTAACCAAAGATAAGAATCACAGCCGATTCGATTAAAAAATATATCAGAGCGTGGCAACTACAGCCAAACTCCAATTTACCGATCGGTCTTAGATTAAACTATTTTTTGAAGTAGATTGTGGTTTGGGAGCTTGCCCGATTTAATTTTTTAATTAAGTCCGTAAAGACTCATAAAAAATAAAAAGCCCAAGGCTAAAGCACCGAATATAAGTAAATTTTTTTGTCCTGGAGTCATGCGATTAACCCCAAAACCATAATTTAGATTCTCTGCAAAGCCAGAAGGTGCGTCAATTGCACCAATATTGGTAAATGCGTTTTTGCCAATGCCACAAACTGGACATCGCCATTTTTCTGGTAATTCCTCAAACGTCACTCCCGCAGGAATATTAGTTTTTTCGTCGCCTTTACTTGGCTCGTAAACATAGCCGCAAGAACGACATTCGTAACTGGCGGGGGCTTGTTCGGCAAGGGTTTTTTCTGTTGGTCTTTCGCTCATACTTGCCTGAAGCAAATTTTCTTAAAATGTCTGTTACAAATTATCGCATAAATTAAGCTTTTGTTCTTTACAATCTGTTATTTTGAAAATTTTTATTAAAAATCAATCTACTGATGAGTTATTCGATCGCCCTGAGTTGGAGAACGATCGAAAATGGAGTCGCAAGAGGGAAAGTTAGATCTTCTAGATTACCTAGCTTTTTTAAACTCGAACTCGTTCGATCTTGGCTCCGATCGAGCGTAATTTAGCTTCGATATTTTCGTAGCCGCGATCGAGATGATGGAGTCCGCTAACAACTGTCTTGTCTCGAGCTGCCAACCCCGCTATTACTAGAGCGGCTGATGCGCGCAAATCCGTTGCCATCACTGGCGCGCCAGCAAGCATCGGTACTCCTTTAATAAAGGCGTGATTGCCTTTAACTTTAATATCTGCACCCATCCGATTCAATTCAGCTACGTGCTGCAAGCGATTTTCAAAGACAGTTTCGCTAATCAAACTATTACCTTCGCTAACCGCTAAAAGTGCCATAAATTGGGCTTGTAAGTCAGTAGGGAAGCCTGGAAATGGCAAGGTTTCTATATCGCTAGCGCGCAGTTGTCCCGGAATCACTTGCAAAATGTTCGGCTCGGGAGCGATTATTTTAGTGCCGATCGCCTTCAGTTTGGCGATCGCGCTGGTGAGATGTTCGGGTATGACTGGGGCTAAAGTTAATGGGGAGCGAGTAATTGCTGCAGCTACTAAAAAAGTTCCGGCTTCAATGCGATCGGGAATGATGCCGTAATCTGTTGAATGGAGGCGATCGACTCCCGAAATAAAGATAGTTTTGCTGCCAGCACCTTTAATCTTTGCGCCCAGGGAGCGGCAAAAATTAGCTAAGTCTACTACTTCTGGCTCGCAAGCGGCATTTTCGATTCTCGTTTCACCTTCTGCGAGGGTTGCAGCCATCATAATGGTTTCAGTTGCTCCCACGCTGGGATAGTCGAGATAGATTTTTGCGCCTTTTAAGCGGCCGTTTCTTCCTTTGGCCCGAGCGTTAACTACCCCATTTTCAATCTGTACTTCCGCTCCTAATGCTGCCAGCCCTCTCACGTGTAAATCGACCGGTCTAGCTCCGATCGCGCAGCCTCCAGGTAAAGGAACTTTTGCCGCTCCCAGTCTGGTTAATAAGGGGCCGATCGCAAAAAAACTAGCTCTTAATTTTGATACTAAATCGTAGGGTGCTTCTCGATTGCCGATCTCTCTAGTATCTATATCGATAATGTCGCCTTTGGTGGTTAATTTAGCCCCTATTGCTGTTAAAATTTGACTCATGCGGGCAATATCGACTAAAGCCGGAATATTGCGAAGGCGACAGTCTGTAGGGCAAAGTAACGCTCCAGCCATGATTGCTAGGGCTGAATTTTTAGCTCCACTGATTTTGACTTCTCCAGAAAGAGGCATTCCACCCCAAATTTCTAATGCAGTTTCTTCTGGTGCGGTGGTCAAAATGGTTGTTGTTTGCTCGGTAGGGAAGTTGATGGCTCTATCCTCCAAAATTAGGACAATCTACAATTTAGTTAGGGGAAAAATTTGGTTTTGATTTTAGCCCAAAGATGGCAAATTTAAGCTTTAAGTTCCTCTTTTGTTTGGTGGCTAAACAATTTTTACTAAATTTTCCTTATTATCTTGACTCAATCGAGAAGATTAAGTGATAATTTATGTCTGTGACCTGCGGAACTGGCGGAATTGGTAGACGCGCTAGATTCAGATTCTAGTGTTCGCAAGGACTTTCGGGTTCAAGTCCCGAGTTCCGCATTGGGAGGGGTAAATCGTGCTAACTAGCCGGCAGAATTCTTTGGTCAAACAAATGCGTAAACTGCATCGCGCCAAAGAAAGGGAGAAACAGAATCTAATTCTACTCGAAGGGACTAATTTAATAAAAGCCGTCGTTCAATTAAATTATTCTTTAGTAACGGTCTGTCATACTTCTGCTTGGCGCGATCGCAATCAAGATTTATTTGCAGCCCTTTCGAGTTGCTCTCAAAGAATTGAGTTAGTTTCTCCAGAGGTATTAAGGGCGATCGCAACTACGGTTAATCCTGACGGTGTAGTCGCAACTACAACCAAAAAAGTGAGTCCCAAACTAACTTTAGATCGAATCGATCTCGCTTTAGTGTTAGAAAGATTGCAAGATCCTGGAAATTTAGGCACGATCGTTCGCACTGCTGTAGCTACCAATACGGATGGGATTTGGTTGAGTCAAGATAGTGTCGATCCCGAAAGTCCAAAAGTGTTGCGCGCTTCTGCTGGAGAATGGTTCAAATTGCCGATCGCCGTTAGTGAAAATTTACCAGCAATAATTGAAGATTTTCGCGATCGCAAAGGTCAAGTAATTGCTACAGTACCGGGAGCGACGATGACTTATTGGGAAATTGATTTCAATCGCCCGACTCTGATTTTATTGGGTAACGAAGGTGCGGGGTTGAGCGATCGGTTAATCGATCTTGCCGACATAAAAGTTAATATTCCTTTAGCAGGTGAGGTCGAGTCTTTAAATGTTGCGATTGCTGCTGCATTGTTACTTTACGAAGCGAGAAGACAAAAAAAGTAGCTATATAATAACTTTATAATTAATTTTTTGTTTTGAGGTGCACTTTTATGAACAAACCAGATAAAAATATTGTCGATATCGATCCGATTACAGTTGTCGCTGTTGTTGCTGTTGCTATATTATTACCTCTTTTACTAACGGGTTTTTTATTCCAATAAAAGAGATAATTACTTTGGTCTTTTTAGATTTTTTTGTTGAATAATTCCAGGTTAACTAGAAAATATTGAAATTATTCAACAAACTTTTATTGGTAAACAATAATAGACATCCAAAGATAAATTTAATCGTGATGATAGTTTTTATACTTCATAACTTCAATGATTTTATCTGCGGTATCTTCAGGTATAGCTAAAGCTTTTTGGATTTTATTTAAAGTATCTGATTCATTTTTAGTTATTTTATCGTTGGCTGTAATCAAATCTGCAGCAACCGTAAAAGCAGTATTGTACAATTGAGCGGGCAGTCCTTCAACGGCCGATTTTAAGACGACTTCTTCTCCATTTTCAGCGATCGCTTTGAGAGATTCTTCCATTTTTTGGATTAATTCCTCTTGAGAATACTCTCTAAAAATTTTGATTTGTTGTACGGTAAATCTGACTACTTCTTTTTCTGCTAACGAGAAAACACCATCAGCTTGAATTGCTAGCATGATAATTGCTAATAACGATCCTTCTGTCGATAGAGAAAGATCTTTTTTAGCGGCATTGGACATTTATCCTCAGCTCCTTGGATCGAAATAATTTATGCTATACAGTTTACATCCAATTTTATTTTACTCAAACTAAGAAAATAGAAATGAATGCCGATCGCTTCGCCAAGAATACTCGATTTTTAGGATGAGATTCTAAATAAATAATTAATTAATCGGAGCGAAATAATCGCAATTGTATTAATTTTTGTAAAGACTGATTTGAATCAATCAATCAATTTTGAATCTTCTAGGTGCGATCGCTTAATTTCCGTAAATTTCCCGGAAAATAGCTGATTTTTTGAGCTTTTTAGGAGAGGCTCGCATTGTCGATCGGCTTTATTTTATCCCGATAGCGATCGAAACAATCTAATTTTTGAAAGACAGCAAGAAGACGATCGCCTTCTCAATAAAAAAGGGAAGAAAACTGATTCAGACAAGATTTCGACCCTCTCAACAAGATTGAAAATTTTCAGTAAAAATTCAAAACTCAAATTATTAAAAAAATGCTATCTATTTAATAATTTCAGACAAAGCTTTTTCAATTACTTTTCTTTGCTCTTCATCGTAACCCCAACGTTTGATAAATTCCTGATATTCACCTTCTCCAGTTAAGGCACTTTCGCGCATTTTTTTTAACTCTTGAGAGACTAGATCCAAATTAGTTAGTTGGATAAGATTGCCATTTCGTTTAGTAACTCTTTGAGAACTTTTTGCCATTGTTTCATTATTATTGCGACGGTGAGTTACTGACATTCCGGCCGACATAGCTAAATTTTTGACTAATAATTCGCCGACGATTTCTGGAGAGGTTTTCAGCGCGTTTACTACCGCTTCTGTGGGATTATCTGCTAAATTACGATCGTCCGTTAAATAAGTAACAAAAAAGCCTCTAGCCCCATTTTTGCTTTTGACTAGAGATTCGATCGATTCTTGAATTTCGGCTTCTGTCAATTTACCGTTTTCCATCTGTCCTAAGAGAGACTCAGTCGCAGCGATCGCCTCTTCAAACGATACTGATTCGGGTACTTTTAAATTTAAGCTATCCATCATTACTTAACCACAATCTTTCTTTACAAAAATTATATTCTATGGGCTTTCATTTTTTTTTGTTTTACACTTAATATAATTAAAATTTCAACTCTAAATGCACTTGATATAAAAGCTCTCAATCCCACAACTATGAAAGATTCCGAATTAAATTCAACTTCCACCCTACCCAAGCAATCCGAAGCCATTATCATCGCTAAAGGAGTTCATAAATGGTACGATAACCAATTTCATGTTTTACGAGGAGTGGATTTAACTATAAATAAGCAGGAAGTTGTAGTCATTATGGGGCCTTCTGGGTCGGGAAAATCTACTTTTATTCGGACTTTTAATGCTTTAGAACCTTATCAAAAAGGAAGCATTGAAGTTGATGGGATTAAGCTTTCTGCCGATTTGAAAAATATTGAAAAAATTCGCAAAGAAGTTGGAATGGTGTTCCAACAATTTAATTTATTTCCCCACTTAACAGTCTTAAATAACGTAACTTTAGCCCCAATTTGGGTCAGAAAAAAGAACCGCAAAGATGCCGAAGAAAGAGCAATACAATTATTAGAAAAAGTAGGAATATTAGAGCAAGCACATAAATATCCCGGTCAACTTTCTGGAGGTCAACAACAAAGAGTTGCGATCGCCCGGGCTTTAGCAATGCAACCAAAAATTATGCTATTTGACGAACCAACTTCAGCTTTAGATCCGGAAATGGTTAGGGAAGTATTGGATACGATGCGAAGTTTGGCTGATGCTGGAATGACGATGGTTTGCGTGACTCACGAAGTTGGTTTTGCTAAAGAAGTAGCCGATCGCATCGTCTTGATGGATGCGGGTACTGTAGTTGAAGAAGCTAAACCGCAAGAGTTTTTTGAAAATCCTCAACAAGAGCGATCGCGTAAGTTTCTCTCGCAAATTTTGTAAGGGAAAAAGCTGAGCTTAAGATTAGAAAATAATGGATAATTGAGGATTTATTTTGAGCAGTTATTAATTATCCATTATCAATTTTTAATTAATTACAACCTCAGCACCTGCACCGCCAGTAATAATATTATTACCTCCAGTACCCTATTTACTTAATCATAATTCGGTATCGAAGAAGACAAAAGGGGGAGGTTTCAATTAATAAGATCTAACTACTCACTAATTGTGAAGATCCGAAAAGAAATATCGATTTGCGGACGCAGACGTGCTACATATAGCGAGCAGGTGGAGGTCTAACCCAATCGGATTAAAATAAAAGTTTTAAACTTATCGGTAACTTAACTTTCTGCCTTTTTTCCTTTTCCGAAAGCGGATCGATTAAAGTTAACCAAACAATAGTTAATCATTTTTGACATTATTCAATTTATTTGCATCATACGACCGGGCAAGAAATCGATTAATTAAACGGGAAATTTCACTTTTTCCTGTCCCGGAATCATAACCAAAAGTTAATGGAAAATTATCCCCAGAATTTAATAAAAGTGTAATTCTACTGGTTTCTGATGTTTCAGTTGCTTCTACTGTTGCTTGGGTAATATCTTTTAAATTAAGCTTTGTAGTAGATGTATTTATAAGAAACAAAATTTTCTTTCGATCGATTAAACTTTCAGAATCTAAATCGAAAATAATGTAGCGAATAGGAGCAAATAAAATAATCAACAAAGTTACTAGCAAAAAAAAACTTCCCAAGACAAAGACAAAAGAATTAGCTCGATCGTCTTGCTTTATTGTCAAAGTGTTATTTTGTGGTTTAACTATGAAAGAATTTATCTGCTCAATTATTTTTTCAAAACTTTTGCGTTTTAAATCTCCCTGCCAGTACAAAGGTATTTTTTTATCCGCTTCAGAAAGAAGATAGATTTGATAGAGAATATCTTTATCTTTATTTATTTTTTCGTCTAAAATTGCTTTTTTCAGTTGAGATATTGGAATATTCTTAATTCTACCTAACTGGTATTCTTCAATAATATTACATTCTACGATAGCTGTTTTATTTTCATAATTATTGATAGATGTAGCCTCGATATTATGATGACAAGCAAGAGTAGTCATTGAAGGAAGAATTAATGGAAGAGTTAAAAATAGTAATCCACAAAATTCAGGAAATAAGGCAAAAAACCAAATAGTTTTTGGATTTATTTTATAGATCAATTTCCTTGAATTTATTTGATTTATTTGATTTGCAGGATAGATTAAAACAACTAATATTGTTGTTAACCAGATAATAACAAATAATTTAAAATATCCACTCGCACCAAAATATTTCATATATTCAAACATTAATTTCCTCTTGCAGTAAAAAATGATTAAATAAAATCAAATAAACATTTAATTACTAAAATTATAAACTACTTGTTTTTAACAATGTATTCAAGTTTTTTAATCGATCGAAAGGAGCTTTACACTGATGTCGGATTAGTCATTAGTAAATTAAATTATTGCTGCGCGTCCACAATACAGTAGAATTTTGAGTCGTATCCCCGTTAGGAAGGGCGATCGCAAGATCGACTGAAACTAAACGAC
>JASJCW010000018.1 GCA_030065265.1 Prochloraceae cyanobacterium | reverse complement strand
AGAAGCCCGCGTCGGCGCAAGACGCAAGGGAAAGTCTGCCAAGACGGTCTCCTCCGCAATAAGGACGGAGCAAGCAGGCAACAGGTAGAAGGTCAAAATAATGCTACAGATAACGCTAAAAGCGAAGATCGGCTAAAACCTTATTTAACCTCCTACCTAGACCGACTGACCCCTGACCCAACTGTAGCAATCTTAAATAGAAACGGTATTAAAATATGGTGATGAGGAAAATCAAATTTTAATTACGTAAGTATTTATCCTGTTTTGTAAAGTGTTAATAAAGTTTAGATAAATAGAAAAATTAATAATTAAAAAATAGATAAATTGATAAAAATTTTGCTGTCACAGAATTGAAAAAAAGTTAAATTAATGAAGGTTTGAATATAAAAGAACGATCTCAGGATAGTAGCAGTTAAAAATTGAAATAATTAGCAAATAGCAAATATTATTGAAAGAGATATTAAAATGAAAAAGTTTAACAATTTGGCCAGCGAAAAAGTAAGCCAAAACTGGGATAGAGCAGCATCAATATTTTGGCAAGAGATTTCTCAACATCAAAAACCATCGAAAAAAAATCCATCGCAAAGCGGATCTCTTCTATATCGCCTCCAATCAATTGAAAATTTCAGCTCAATTTCTCAACAAGACACTGCGGCATTTTGGGAAGAATTGGCAATGCAAAGAACTTAAACAAAACTAATTCAAAACAATTTTCTAACTAAAAAAAATAGTCAAAACATTCTTATGAAAAAGTATAAAAATCATAAATACAAATATTATTTTGCGCTAGCTTTTTGCAGTGCAATTTTAGCTTGTTGTACCAACTTAGTTAGTGCTTCAACCACCCAATTAGAAATATCTCGTAGTGCTAGTTCCTTTGTCGATTCAATTGGATTAGTCGTTCATTTAAATTATCGAGATACGGTTTACTATCAAAAATACAATCAAACAATTGTCCCCAAACTCAAAGAATTAGGAATTCATCACCTTCGCAGCAATGTGGGTTTAAAAGATAGCGAAACTCAGCAAAAATTTAATGACTTGGCTGCAATTGGTATTAAATCAACTTTAGTGATGAACCCTCTTAGAGAAACTCCAAGCGAAGCGGTAGAAATCGCGAAGAAAGTACCCCAATCAATCGAAGCAGTAGAAGGGCCTAATGAATCGGATATCCACGCTAATTTTGAATATCAAGGGCTATATTTTCCCGAAGGTACTCGCAAATATCAACAAGATCTTTATTCAGCGATTAAAGCAGATCCTGCTACAGCCAATTTAGAAGTATTAAGTCCGACATTAGCAAAACCTAAAAATATTTCCAGTCTAGGACGAGTTGATTGCGATCGCGCAGCGATCCACAGTTATCCAGGAAGCGGCTACAAACCCAGTCACGGATTGGATAATACTTGGATTCCTAGCGCGAACGTAGTTTGTCCTGGTAAAAAAATTATCGCTACCGAAACAGGTTATCACAATGCAGTCAATAAATCGAAAATATCTGGAGTTTCACAACAAGCTGAGGCTAAGTATATACCGAGAATATTTTTAGAGTATTTTAATCGCGGTATTTTGCGGACTTACAATTATGAATTAATCGATCTTAAGCCCAATCCAAATCGCGATCGCCCTAATTTAAATTATGGATTATTAAATAATGATGGTTCGCCAAAACCTGCTTTTAACTCCCTGAAAAACTTAATTACTTTATTAAAAGAACCCGAAACAAATAATCCAATCCAACTGCAAGCTTTAGATTACGAACTTATTAATGCGACACCGGAAATACATCATACTCTGTTGCAAAAAAATGACGGTAGATTTTATTTGATTTTGTGGCAAGAAGTTCTCAGTTATAAAGTTGGCGATGAAATAGATTTACAAGTACCGTCTCAATCGATTAAGTTAAGATTAAATACTGCGATCTCCCGAGTAAATATTTATCAACCTGTTAATTCTCTCAATCCGATCGCTAGATATAACAATCCAAAACAATTGAATCTTGAAATACCCGACCATCCATTAGTTATCGAATTCAAGCCATAAAATTTAAATCAATAATCATGTCCTCTTTGCAAGTTTAGAAACTTAGTTAATTCAGCTTGAAATAACATTTTTACCGTTCCCGTCGGCCCGTTTCTATGCTTGGCGATAATAATTTCAGCCACCCCGCGATCGACGCTATCGGGTTGATAATATTCATCTCGATATAACATTAAGACTAAATCGGCATCTTGTTCGATCGCGCCGCTTTCTCGTAAATCTGAAAGCATCGGTCGTTTATTAGTTCTTTGTTCGACTCCGCGACTCAGTTGAGAAAGTGCAATCACGGGAACGTTTAATTCCCTAGCTAAACCTTTAAGCGATCGAGTGATTCGGGATAATTCTTGAACTCTATTTTCGCTGCCACTTCCTTCCATTAATTGTAAATAATCGAGCAAAACTAATCCTAATTCATTTTTTGCTTCTGCTTTAAGTCGGCGCAATTGTGCCCGCATTTGCATGACTGTTAAATTAGCAGTATCGTCGATAAAAATTGGTAACTGACTTAAATTTGCCATTGCTACAGTTAAAGGTTCAAATTCGTTTTGACTTAACCTTCCCGATCGCAGTCGGTTGCTTTCTATTCTTGACTCGCTAGATAGCATTCTTTGAGCTAATTGTTCTTTAGACATTTCCAAGCTAAATACTGCTACCGGTAAGCGATGTTTTTGGGCGATATTAGATGCGACATTTAAAGCAAAACTGGTATTGTGGACGCAAATATCATTAGCAACAAAATTATGAGTTTTCGGAATAGTCAGGTCGTAAACTTGTTTTTTACCGACTGATTCGATCGCAATTATTTCATCCCAATATATTTGTTTTTTATTTAATACTGCTAAAGAAGATTTTTGCTTTTGTTTCTGAATTGTTTCTAAAAATTGTTCGTTATTTATTTTCAAACGATAAAATTCATTCTCGGAATCGATCGCTATTTTTGCCAAAGTCGAAATAATTCCAAATCGCAGTAAAAGATGTTGTAATTGTCCCGCCAAACCATAACTAAATAGAGTATATTCTAAATTTTCTGCCGTTGCTTTAACCGGATTAATATTTTCAAAAAAGCTATTTAAAAAATAAGCGATTAAATCTTTTGATAACTTAAAAACAAAACTCGGTATCGATTTTGCTTCGCTTTTCTTACTACTAGATGTTAAGCGATCGACTAATAACTCCAGTTCCGATTCGGCAATATTTTCCGTGCCAAAAATATTAATTTGTGCCGGGATAGCAATTTTAAATCCTGGTTGAAGTTCCCCGAGCGATCGCCATCCTTTTTGAGTTAAAAATGGGTGGGTAATAGTTGTTTCAATCGCTTTTCCTAAAGCAGTAGTAACTCGAAATACTGGCTTAATTCCGTCATCAATAAAAGCCGAAGCTCGAGTAAAACTAAATTGAAAATCCTTTTGCAGCGTTAATAAAATAGCCTCTTGTCGTCGATAAATTTCCTCGATCGTGGCGATCGAACCGTCAGCTAAAACTATTTCTGAATTAGCCGCCAAACATTTACCCATTGAAGGTCTACCGGCTACAATAACCAAGTCCGATCGCCCAAAACCTCCAGTCATCGCATCGAGATCGTAAAAGTCGCAGTCTATTCCCGGAAGTTCGGCATTTTGATGCAGTTTTTCAATGTTACTTAAAGTTTGGTTTAAAGTCTTGTTGAGGGCAACTAAACCTTGTTGAGGGCGATTTTGAGTCAGTCCAAAGATCTTTTGTTCCGATCGATCTAAAACAGTTTCTAATTCAGAAGCAGTATCGTGACCTAACTCGATTATTTCATGTCCGGCCGAAATTAATTGGCGACGCTGATATTTATCCATCACCAACTCAGCATAGCGATCGATGTTGACGGCCGATACTGTGCGACTTGCTAACCTGACTAAAGTGGCCGTTCCACCGATTTTTTCTAGCAGGTTACGATCGGCTAACCAAGTGGTTACGGTCATCAAGTCGGTGGGTTGTCCTTTTTTGTTAAGTTCGATCGCCCCTTGATAGATATCGCGGTGGGCTTGGACGTAAAATGCTTCTGGGACGATTAAATCGAGAATTCTACCCAATGCGTCAGGATCGAGTAAAATCCCTCCTAAAATCGATTCTTCTGCGTCTATATTTTGGGGAGGAAGGTAGTTATTATCTGTCATTGAAAAAGAGGTCTGGGTAGGAGGTCAGAGGTCTAGGTAGGAGGTCAGAGGTCTGGGTAGGAGGTCAGGGGTTCAAATATAATAATTGTGCTACTAAGCTTGAAATTAATTAAGCAATGCTAAACATAAAACCCCACTAACCACTACCCACTCCCCGACCCCCGATCCAACACTCTAATCTAAATTAAGAATATTAACGGTGGGCAGATCTTCGGCGGGTTGGAAGTTAAAGATGCGAGAATAGAAATAAAATTCTCCATCTAATGCGGTTTTAATATTTTCAGCGCGACGGAAACCATGTCCTTCATCAGCAAAGGTAATATAAGCTACGGGGATTTTTTTATTTTGGATCGCTTCAACCATCATTTCTGCTTGGTTGGGGGGGACGACTCGATCTTCTAAACCCTGGAAAAAGATTATCGGAACGGCAAGGCGATCTGTAAAATGAATTGGAGAGCGATCTAGATAAATTTGTTTTTCTTCGGGATATTTACCTACTAAGCCATCTAAATAACGAGATTCAAATTTATGGGTATCTCTAGCTAATATTTCGAGATCGCTAACACCGTAATAACTCGCACCGGCTTTAAAAGTATCTTTAAATGTCAGTGCGGCCATAGTAGTATAACCTCCAGCACTTCCTCCAGAAATAGCCAAGCGATCGCGATCGGCTTTGTTTTGTTTGACTAGATACTTAGCTGCATTCACGCAATCATCTACGTCTACTATGCCCCAATTGCGATCGAGTCTTTGACGGTATTTTCGCCCGTAACCAATACTACCGCCATAGTTTACATCTAAATATCCGAAACCGCGAGATGTCCAATATTGAATTCTTAAATTAAAGCTAGTAGATGCCGTCGCAGTCGGCCCGCCGTGAGATTTTACTAATAATGGCGGCAATTCTTCTGCTGGTGTAATGTAGTCTTTATTGTTAGGCGGATAATACCAAGCATAAGCTGTAAGTCCGTTTTCAGTGGGAAATGCGATCGCGACTGGTGTCGATAAATATCCCGGATCGATTGCTATTGCGCTGGATTTTTTGAGTATTTTAGTGGTTTTTGTGGTTAAATCTAACTGTACGATCGCGCTGGGTTGAGTCGGACTCGAGCCGATAAAAAATGCTTTATTTTTCCGTACCTTAACCGATTCTATATCGGTATAGGGCAGGTCAAAAGTTTCTAAATCTTTGGTTTCGGGATCTAGTTTACCTAAGTACCACCGTCCGTTTTGAGTGTAACTGCAAACTATTGTGCCATCTTCAGCAAAATCGTAATTAGACAGTCCGAAGATCCAATGAGGATAGGCAAATTCTGCAGCCAATTGGCATACTATTTCTACTTTATCCCGAGTTACTCGATAGATATTCCACCAATCGCTGCGATCGCTTGAAAAATATAATAAACCTTCTGGCGACCATTTTGGTTCGCAAATAGATTCTACTTCACTATCTCCAGCAATGCATTGAGTATCATCTGTTTCTAAGTCTTTTAACCACAGTTTACTGCTGTCCCAAGGCATATTAGGATGATTCCAACTTATATATGCTAGTCGATTTCCGTCGGGACTGAGACGGGGGCTGCTATAAAAATCTTCTCCCGATGCTAAAACTGTTATTGTTTGAGATTTTAAATCGATACTGACGATGCTATTTTCTGGTTCTCTTTCTCGATCGCAATGGTCTTCGCAAATGCAGATTAAACTATTTGCGCGGCGATCGATTGTTAAATCTGCATACCTTTTTTCACCTTCTGGAGTAATTGGTTGGGGGTCGCTCCCTCCAACTTGTTTGTAAATACGTCTGTCGCTAAAATTAGTAAAATATACCGTATCTTCGATCGCAGTATAAGCCCCTCCACCGTACTCGTGAACTCGACTGCGAACGTTATAAGGAGACGGACTCAGATCGATCGCATCTTGAGCCTGATTTAATTTTACTATGACATTTCTGCCCCCTTGATTCGGCCGTCCTTCAAGCCAATATACATTATCGCGATCGTCTAAATTTATTTCTTTGAGTTTAATAGTTTTAGAAACGATTAAATCCGAAGTTATTGGGGATTTCCAAGAACCAAATGCTGCTGTTTGAGGTTCGTTCATGCTCGAGTGAGGTAATTTACTTCAATGCTAAAATATCGAAAGATTGCTATTTACAGCGAAGTTTTTCAAAAATATCCAGCTCATCGAGAATTTTTGCTCGACTTCAATACTTAGAAAAATTTTAGTGAATAATTGACTGCTTAAAGTTGTTAAACCAAAATTGACCCGTTGTTGTTAAACCAAACTTAGCCTATTTTAGATTAAGAGTTCGTTATTGAAGATAGTTTAAATTTATTTTAAAGTTATATTCCTATCTTTACTGTCTTAGCTGTCAACCTCTGCTGCTTTCAAATGATAAAACTATTGTATTTTATTCGATTTTCTAATTTGCTCGGAGTTTCAGTCATAATACTTAAACTAAGATCTCACAGTCTAAGTTTAGAGTGAAAGGTTATAATTTTGTGAATAATATATTTAGCATTTTACTTTAATTAAAATTCACTTTAAATTCAGCAAAATAATAAAATAAAAATGAAATTAAAAGACAAACTTATACTGGCTTTTTTATACATAGCATCTTTGGGAGGAATTATTGGCGTTTTTCACATTCAAACCACTAAAACTCTCACGGGACAAATCGATCGAATAACCGAAAAAACTATTCCCGAACTGCTCGAATTAGAAAGAACTAAAATCAGCGCGTTGAGATTGCTGTCTGAAGCTTATAGTTCTGCTTTAATTATCGGAGAATCCCAAGAAAATACAGATTCTTCCATTCGCGATCGCGCCGAAGCAGTAGAAGAAGAGGAAGAAGAAGAATGGCAAGAAGCAGTTCGAGAATTAAAAAAATCTTTATACAAATTAGAGCGATTTTCGAGCGATCCAGAAAATAAAAAAATGTATCGTGAAATGCTGAACGTTCAAAAAAGAATGGAAAAAGTTGCTCGCGATATTATCGAACTAAAAGAATCGAATATTAATGGTAAAGAAATTATTATCAAGCAAGAAGAATTAGAATTAATAGAAGGGGAATTCTTAAAAGCGATCGACTTCTTAATTCGCAAGGAATTACAACAATTAGCAACGGAAACTAAATCGGCAGAAAATAGTGCCAAAGACTCTTTTCGATATAACTTAATATCTACACTTACTTTAATTGTACTTTCAATTTTTATTGGTAA
This sequence comes from Prochloraceae cyanobacterium, assembly GCA_030065265.1. GTDB lineage: Bacteria > Cyanobacteriota > Cyanobacteriia > Cyanobacteriales > JASJDA01 > JASJDA01. Next base: position 35,502 of record JASJCW010000018.1, on the reverse strand, counting down.
AGTTTTAGCAGATTTAATTGCAACGCCAATTCTCAAACTTAAAAAAGCTGCTATAGAAATTGGCAATGGTAATTTAGATACTAGAGTTTTCCTTAATTCGGCAGATGAAATTGAGTTTTTAGGAAATTCTTTTAATTTAATGGCAGAAAGATTGCAAGAATCTACAGTGTCTAAAACCTACGTAGATAAAATAATAAAATCTTTAAATGAAGGTCTGATTATTATCGATGAAAATAACAAAATAGCAGACTTAAATCCAGCTTTGTCGATTTTAACCGGTTACGAAAAAAAAGAATTAATCGGTCAACCAATGAAAATATTATTCGCAGAAATAGACGATATTAATTATTTAGAAGAACTCAGAAACAATTACAACAAAAGATATAATTCTGAGCGAATAGAGTCTTACTTGTCAACCAAACAAAATAAAATAATTCCCATCAATATTAACGCATCTCGCTTAGAAAAAGAATCTCAAAACGGCCATGAAATCGTTTGTTTAATTCAAGATATATCAGCAAGAAAAGAATACGAACAAAAGTTAATTGCTGCCAAAGAAGCAGCCTTAGAAGCTGTAGAAATAAAATCTCAATTTGTTGCTAATATCAGTCACGAAATTAGAACTCCCATGAATGGAGTTTTAGGAATGACAGAATTGTTGCTGATTACCGATCTCGATAGCGAACAATTAGATTACGTTAATACTCTCAAAGCTAGCGGTCATAACTTACTAAGTATAATCGACAATATCCTCGATTTTTCTAAGTTAGAAGCGGGAACAATGTCCTTAATAATCTCAGAATTCGATCTCTATGACTGTTTATCTCAAACTCTCAAAATGCTACTTCCGCAAGCAAAAGAAAAAAATATTAATTTAGAATTATTAATTCAAAAAGGCGTGCCTAAAAAGGTACTTGGAGACAACAAAAAAATACAGCAAATTATCATTAATCTGGTTAGAAACGGGATTAAATTCACGACTAAAGGAGAAGTAGTTGTCTTGGTTTCTTTATCAGAACAACAACCAATAAATAAGCATAAAGTCGGATTGAGATTTGCAGTTAAAGATACTGGAATAGGGATATCTTCTGACAATCTCGATCGCATTTTTACTAGTTTTTTTCAAGTAGACGGTTCGCGAACTCGCCGCTATCAAGGTACGGGTTTGGGTTTAGCTATCTGTCAAGAATTAGTTAAATTAATGCACGGAGAAATTGGGGTAGAAAGTGAGCTAAATAGAGGGACTACTTTTTGGTTTTTAGTCGATCTAGAAAATGCAGATCGCGATGGTAATAGTGCAGAGTAGGGAATAATTAAGTGATTTGCACTACTTGATTTCTACCATTTCCTTTAGCTTGAAACAGCGCGCGATCGGCCGCTTCAATTAAATGATTGGGAGGTAAATTTAAACTAGGAATCATGGTGCTAACGCCGAAACTTGCGGTAACATGAGGCATAGTTGGAGAATTAAGATGGGGTATTTGCAACTTTTCTATTTGTTCGCGAATTTGCATTGCAACGTAAGTAGCTCCTTCAATGTTAGTGTCGGGGAGAATAACTGCAAATTCTTCTCCACCATAACGAGCAACCAGATCTGACGATCTTTTCACGGATCTTGCAATTTCTTTGGCAACTAATTGCAAGCAAAGATCGCCACTAGGATGTCCGTTAGTATCGTTATAAAGTTTAAAATGATCGACATCGCATAAAATAAGCGAAAGAGGTTTTTGCTCTCTAGCTAGACGATTCCACTCTAAATTGAGAGTATCGTTAAAATGGCGGCGATTAGCTATTTGAGTCAAACCGTCTAAGGTTGCTAATTCTTGCAAGCGGAGGTAAAGTTCCGATTGTTGGATTGCTACTGCAACTTGAGTCGCTAACTGTTTTAAAAATTCAATCTCCCACTCTTGCCACTCTCGAGATTTATTATAATTATTGGCAACTAACTGACCCCAAAGTTGTTTGTGGGTTTTTTTGAGAGGATAGTGGTTTTTCTGTTTGGTGTCGGTTTTCCAAATAGGGACGATCAAAATTGTTTTAATCAAACGATCGGCGATCGCATCGAGATTTTCTAATTCCAGAGACGATGGCTGAATGATTCGTTCCGATCTATTATTAGAGCATACCGATTCGGCGGCGATCGAATTAGCTCGCTTAGATTGAAACTGGTAAATACAAACTCGATCGGTTTGTAAAAATTGCCTGACTTCTTGGACTGTATTCTGTAAAATTACTGTTAGATCGAGAGAGTTACGAATTCGCTCTACCATTCTTGCCATCAATCTTTCTCGCTCGGCTTGTTGGCGCAATCTAGTTTCAATACTGTGTCTTTCAATCCCATAATGGATCGCTCGGATTAATAATTCTCCGGCAAAATTTCCTTTGACTAAGTAATCTTGCGCTCCTCGACGAACTGCTTCTAGAGCTGTATCGCTATCGTCTAAGGAAGTCAAAACTATAATTGGCAAATTAAAGGCTTTTTCCTTCATTTGCGCGATCGTATCTATGCCTCGGCTATCCGGTAGAGATAAATCTAATAAAATTATGTTAAATTCTGCTGCTGTTAATTGCTCGAATGCTTGAGTTAGACGCTTTACCGTCGTTATTTTAAATCGATCTGGTATTACTTCGTCTAAAAGTTCCTCTATTAATTCTGCTTCTGCTAGCGTATCTTCGACCAATAAAATTGAGAGTAATTTATCGTACACTTAATATCTCGACCAAATCCCAAAAGATTAAAAACGATTGCTAAATAGTATGGAAATTGTTATCTAGATTTCTTTTGCTGCTTGCAGCACACACTTTATAAGGATAGGATATTTAGCAATTTGCCGCCACAGCAAAACTTTAAAGAATTTGCGATCGCACTTTACAAAAATTCATTTGATTTTTTTGAACTCCTGACGATATATTTACAATTGTGCGCTAAATAACAGCTTGACTTTGGAAAACCACAAAAATCAATAATACTTGCGATCGGCAGAAAAAAGATTTAAATTTTGATAAGATTTGATAGTATCTTGAAGCTTCTTCTATCAATTCCCTAAAATAATGCTATAGATCGATTTTCCGAATCTATTGCCTGCTTGCTCCGTCCTGCTTGCTCCGTCCTTATAGGCAGTAACTGCCACGGGCGGTGCGCTATTGCCTATCGTCGCCGAAGTGTAGCAACTATGGAATTATATTGAGATTGAGATATTTTCTTCTAAGCCAAAATAATTCTCAATGTTTGGATTCGCTTAGTTTCGCCTCGGATTCGTTAATTGAAGAGATTAATTACTCGCTCATTTCTGTGAGAGTAAAGTAAAAAGTAGAACCCAAATTTGGTTGAGAATCGACCCATATTTGACCGCCGTGATGTTTAACAATTTTTTCACAAATTGCTAAGCCAATTCCAGTACCCGGATATTCTTCTCGAGCGTGCAAGCGTTGGAATATTTGAAAAATGCGTTTTTTGTGCTTAGAATCGATCCCAATACCGTTATCTGCAATACTAAACAGCCAGCAATTTTCTTTCAATTCAGCTTGAATGATTATCACTGGAGGTTCTTGTCGATGATATTTAAGAGCGTTACCGATCAAATTTTGGAACAATTGCAGAATTTGTGCTGAATTGGCCTTGAGTCGGGGTAAATTTTTGGTAATTACTACAGCTCGATGCTGGCGAATCGTCGATTGCAAGTTAGAAATCGCTTGTTTAAAAATAAGATTGCAATCAACTTCATCAAAAGTGCGATCTTTTTTACCGATTCGAGAATATTCGAGTAAATCTTTAATTTGTCTTTGCATTCGCCCGACTCCATCGACGATGTAATAGATATATTTATCCGCTTTAGGATCGAGACGTTCTTGATAGCGACGTTGTAGAAGTTGAGCGTAGCTAGCAACGGTTTGCAATGGTTCTTGAAGATCGTGGGAAGCGACGTAAGCAAACTGTTCTAATTCTGCATTAGATCTTTGCAATTCTTGACGCTGCTGCTCTTGCTGTTCTAGCAATTGACTTTGATATAAAGCGATACTCAAGCGATCGGCTAGTTGTTGGAGCAATTCTATTTCTTCATTTTTCCATTGTCTCGGGCGAGAACATTGTTGGACGCATAATAAACCCCAGAGTTTGGCTTGTTTTGAGATTGAAGGAGAATCGCTCTGTTTCGGAGAAATCGAGATCGCAACGATTAAGTGAGCGCGAATCTGATATTTTTGGAAAAACAGCAGATAACAATCTTCAAATTCATCATTTAATACATCAGAAGAAATGTGAATGTAACCGCTTTGATATTTAGTTTGACACTGTTGGTAGCAAGATTGATTAATAATAGTTTCTCCCACAATGGCAGGATAATCCGAGTCTACATCTTCATTGACTACCGTTCCAGTCAGACTATCTTTTTCTAAACGAACGAACAAGACTCTTTCTGCTTTGAGGGTGCGACGAATTTCGGTGACGGCAGTTTGTAAAATCTCATCAATATGCCAAGATTGTCGAGTTTGTAATGTTAAAGATGCTAATAAGCGTTGGTGTCTGGTGAAACGAATTTGTTTTGCTGCGATTTCTTTTTCTTGAGTAATATCTCTGGCACTACCTTGTAATTTAACAATTTTGCCGTTGCGATCGCGGATTGGTACTAAAATAGTTCGCCAAATTCGATTTCCTTGGGGCAATTCTAGGGTTTGTTCGTAAGCGATCGGTTCGCCTTTGGCAATGCAACTGCGATACAGTCTAGTTAGCATTGGTAGGGTTTCTGGGGAGACTACTTGAGAGATTTTTTTACCGACTATTTCTGCAACGCTAGTTCCTCTTAACATTTCGTAGGTGGGATTAATTGCTTCGTAAACAAATTCCCCATCGGGTAAAACATCGAGGGAAAAAATTCCATCGGCTGAATGATTGAAAATTCCCGCATAGAGAGCTTCTGAAGCTCTCAGTTTTTCTTCTGTTTGTTTTTGAGCGGAGATATCGGCAATTAAAGAATAATAGCCTTTGACTTGGTTATTTTCATCAAAATCCGGCACGAGAGTGCCATTGACGTAGCGTTCTTTGTTGTCGCAAACAATAATTGATTGGTAAGTAACTTCTTCCCCTTGAAGCACTCGAGCGATGCAATCTGCGATCGCATTGTAGTTTTCTTCTCCCAAGACTTCTTTGACTTTTTTTTTGCCGCAAATTTCTTGGGGAGCGTATCCGAACCAATTATAGTAATTTTTGTTGACAAATTGGTAAGATTGTTCTGCATCGACATAAGCGATACATACTGGTAAAGAATTGGCAATCGAATGGAGTCTTTTTTCGCTATTTCTTAAAGCTACTTCAGCAATTTTGCGATCGTTAATATCTTCAATTACTTCGATCGTGTACTTAGCTTTTTTCGAGCGATCTTTGATGATTGAAACTGTTACATTTACCCAAATATAATTGCCATTTTTGCAAATATAACGTTTTTCTTGGGAAAAACTTGCTATTTTTCCGGCTAAGATTTGTTCTTCGAGCAAAATTTGTTTTTCAATATCTTCGGGATGGGTGATATCTTTGACTGTAAGCCGAGTGAATTCGCTGCTGTTGTAACCGGTTAGCTGGCATAATTTTTGGTTGACTAATAAAAATTTATAATTTAAGTCTAATTGAGCGATTCCGACTCCAGCACGGTTAAAAATAGTGTGAAATGTTTCTTTTGATTCTCCTAAAGCTATTTCGGCAATCGAGCTTTCTAACTTTAGAGAAATTGCCTTACTTGCTGCTTGCAATAAGGGGATTATTTCTGTTTCCATTTGCTGGCAATTTTCCAAGCAGATCGCGCCAAATAATTTACCTGCGATAACTATGGGAAAAATTAAAATTGCTACGAACTCAAAGCGATCGCAATCTGCTATTTTTATGGCACGGATTCCCCGATAGATTTGAGCTGCGGCTAAAATTTCTATGGAGTGGCGATCGAAAATTTTTGGCAGACAATTTGTTTGTTTGCAAGCAGCCCATTCTGCAGTTAAATTCATTACCATTGTGGCGCGATCGTATTTAAAAAAAGCAATTCGCTCTGCTTCGATCGCTCCAGCTAAAAGTTGGATAATTCGCTCGTTTTCGAGGGGATTTTGGCGAGAATCAAGCAGTTTTTCCCCGAGTTCGACTAAAGTCGTCAGGGAATCAGCTCTCAATTTTGGAGTTTTTTTTGTCTCGATCGCACCACTACGGGCCAGACTTAAATTCAAAGATTTTTCTAACTCTATTGCAGTAAATTTATTTTTTTCTATAAATTCTGTTGCACCCGAAGCAAGAGCTTTTATGCCAGAATTAAAATCGTCTACTATAACAATTATTGGTTTCGAGTTGAGGCTAGCATTTGTTATTTTTTGAAAATATCGATCTTCTATTAAATAAATATCTGCCTCAGCACGAGCAATATTATGCTTTAGAGCCTTTAACGTTTCGATACGTAAAGGTTTTAACTTAGGTTTAGTTATTCGTTCGATAATATCGCTAATACTTAAGTAATCCTCATGCCGTTTTACCAGACAAAGGATATTTAATAAGATTATTTTAGTCATAGGTTATCAAAGACCCCTAGCTATACTCTAGCCCAGGAAAAATTTCTTTGCTTTTTAAACTTTTTTAAATCTGTTTTGCAACAACAAGTCCTACACTTGTCGTCTCCGATCGATTGTGGTCAGAAAGTTTGACAAAGTAGCGACAATCTTACATATTATTTTACTCAGATCGCCAGCTTAGGGAGCAAAAATTCAACGCTCGAGGATTAATTGCATTTAAGTGCCTAGGGACTAATCGAAGGGGATCGATTTAATACCTAAGTATTGAGACAATTAAGTCAATTGATTCCAACAGATCCAATCACGATCTTTGGGGTTAAAACTAACCCTTCTGTTCCCTTAATAATGTTACCAAGACCTAGAAAAATTCTCTTTGGATCGATTACTTGGATTGTTTGGCAATCTCGCTCTAATTCGAGTGCTTGAATTTCTTTTAAACTCAAACGCTGTCCCATACACCAACGTCGAGACTGCTCCGCACTAAGAGTAATTTTACTTAAATGTTTGAGAGCGATCGCCGGGGGAGTTGGCTCAAACTCACCTGTTTTTAACTGACTTGCTATTTCTTCAAAACTCAAACTGTTCTCAATTGCAAAACCGCAACTAAGGGTTCGGGTTAAACTCGCTAACGTCCCTCCTACCCCTAAAATATCGCCTAAATCCCGGGCGATCGCTCTGATATAAGTTCCGGGGCCGCAATTTATATTTAACTCTAATTCTGGATATTCTCCCCCTTGAAAGCCTAAAACTTCAATCCCGTTAATTTCCACTATTCGGGAAGGAACTTCAACTTTTTCCCCTTTTCTGGCTAATTCATAAAGCCTTTTTCCTCCGCGCTGAATTGCACTGTACTGGGGGGGGATTTGCTCGATCTTTCCTTTAAATTGAGGTAATAAAGGTAATATTTCTTGGAGCGTTAATTGCGGTGTCGCAATCTTGGCAATTACTTCTCCTTCAAGATCGTCTGTAGTTGTCTTGACTCCGAAACGAACTGTAGCGCGATATGCTTTTTGTTGGGGTAAATAAGATAGCAATCTCGTCGCACTACCTACCGCGATCGGCAATACACCCGTAGCCGCAGGATCTAAAGTTCCCCCGTGTCCTACTCTTTTTATTTTTAATTGCCTTCTGATTTTGGCAACACAATCATGAGAGGTTAATCCGGCCGGTTTATTTAAGTTTAGAAATCCTAGCACAATTACAACATTTTATGGTGCAATTTTAATATTAATACAAATAAATTTACTTGCATTAACATAATTAAATTAAAGCCAAAAAATAATATATTTTAATAAAAGACAACAATAATTAGATTTATTTCTAAAAAATTGATTAAAGATAATAGAATTAATAAATATCAATAAAAATACTCACAGATTGTTACTTAATTGCTGGTAATTCTACCAACAATCAACAGAAAATAACAGTAAACCAAGGCTTCAACCCGAAGCCGCCAATATGTTAATTTTTTGTTAAGGCGATCGAGTTCGCCAGAAGTCACCACTAATTGCCATAAAATTCCGTTAAGGAGCATAATAAAGAGTGGAAAACACTAAGGAAAGAATCCTCGTGGTAGACGACGAAGCAGCAGTTCGTCGAATACTGAAAACGCGCCTTTCCATGATCGGTTACGATGTCGTGACCGCTAGCGATGGAACTGAAGCAATACAAGCTTTCAGAGAGCGAAACCCCGATCTAATCGTTCTCGATGTCATGATGCCCCAAGGTGACGGCTATTACGTCACGCAAACATTACGAAAAGAATCGGACGTACCCATAATTATGTTAACCGCATTGGGAGATGTAGCCGATCGCATTACTGGGCTGCAATTTGGCGCGGACGACTATTTAATTAAACCTTTTTCTCCTAAAGAGTTAGAAGCAAGAATAAACTCGATCTTGCGAAGGGTTAAAAAAAATCATCGCTCGGTTGCTAGTAACTCGGGCGCGATCGATATCGGGGGAGTATTGTCGATCGATACCAATAAAAGAAGGGTTACCCTCAGAAATAAACTGCTCAGATTGACGGGAATAGAATTCGATCTCCTAGAATTATTGATCGCTCAGTCCGGTCAAGCTCTCAGTCGCGGCGATATTTTAGAAGCTATTTGGGGCTACGCTCCTACTCGCAACAGCGATTTGCGCGTGGTTGACGTTCATGTTTCTCGGTTGCGAGCCAAAATTGAAACAGATCCCAGACAGCCAGAATTTATTATTACAGAAAGAGGTACGGGTTATTTATTCCGCCGGATCGTTGATTTGTCAGAAGCAGCAGGACTTTAAACCCAGTTCTGAGTTCGGGCTGCTTAAAACTTAATATCTTGTGTATTTTTTTGCATCTTAAGGCGATCGCGAAGAAATTTCGGTTTTAATACGATTGGATATTACTTCTGAAATCTTTGGCGATCGCGCTTATGCTAAGAAGGGACTTACTTAAATACGGGAAAATTTCGGCAATTACGGCTTTGGGTGCGGCTGTTTTTGGTCTGAAACTGGATCTAACTCAAGCAGATAATATCATCGCCGCTTTAGAGCGGCAAATTCCGCGAGCGATGAAGCAAGCAAAAATTCCCGGACTCAGTTTAGCTATAGTAAAAAACGATCGCATTGTTTGGAGTCGGGGTTTTGGGGTTACAAGCACTAAAAAAAGCCAACCAGTCAGCGATCGCACCGTATTTGGAGCAGCATCTTTAGCTAAACCGCTGTTTGCTTACGGGGTGCTAAAAATGCGGGAACGAGGTCAAATAGATTTAGATACTCCCCTGACAAAATATACTGCTAAACCCTACATTAAAGATCCGGCAATAGCAAAAATTACGGCACGCATGGTATTATCCCACACCACCGGATTTCCTAACTGGAGCGGAAACGCACCCGTCTGGATCGAAAGAACCCCAGGAACTAAATTCGGTTACTCTGGAGAAGGCTATTTATACTTACAAAGAGCGATCGAAGAGATTACCCAAACTAATTTACAAGAATGGATCGATCGCAATTTATTAGTCTCTTTGGGGATGAAAGATAGCAGTTATATCTGGGAAGATAAGTATCGTTGGATGGCTGTTGACGGACACGATCGCGCCGGTAAGGCGATCGCCACCAGCAAACCCAAAAAAGCGATTTCAGCCGGTAGTTTGCGTACTAGCGCGGTCGACTACGCTCGTTTTTTACTAGGGATGATGCAGCCGGGTCGAGATATGTACGATCCTCGACTGACTCAAGATAGTATCAAAGAAATGTTGCGCCCCCAAATAAAAATTAACCCTCAGATTAGTTGGGGGTTAGGTTGGGGTTTAGAAAGCACTCCAGAAGGAGATTATTTTTGGCATTGGGGGGATAGTGGGACTCAAAAAAGTTTTACCATCGGTTCTTTAGAAAAGAAAATTGCGATCGTGATTCTCACCAACAGTCAAAACGGTTTAAAAATTTGCCCCGATATCGTCAAAAATTCTCTTGGGGGAAAACATCCCGCTTTTTCTTTCCCGATGATTCGCTATTGAAAGAAGTCAGATCGAGCCGATCCGTAGATAACGATATCGAACTTCTGACTTCTATTTTGCCTCTTATTTAACGTCAGCCAGCATTAAATTAGATTGATTGACTTTAAACTTGTAACCGATGCCAAAATCGAGGGGTTTAATTGACTTATCAATTTGATAAATCTTTCTCAATTCTGGTTGATAGCGGTTGCTAAATAAAGCGATCGGCTGGGTATAATTGCCGTAAAAACTTAAATTCCATTTACTGCGATCGAAAGAACTTAAAGGCATCCCCGAATCATCTTGTAACAATTTGCTGCTTTGGGACAAAATTAAGTTTTTAATCTCAGAGAAGCTATTGTAATACATCAGATAAGATGCCGCTTTTAAATAAGTAATTGGTTGGTGCAATTCTTGCTTGACAAACTGCTTTAATTGGGGTCTTTGTTGCAGTCCGTAATTAGATAAATCTGCGGAGAAATAATAGAGAGTTTTCGGTTCTTTTTTTCCTTCAGGCACGAAGTCAACTTTAACGCCAGAAATACTTCCTTGTCCTTCTTTTTGAACCTTTCCTTCGTTATCTAAACTAATGTATTCTACATCTAAAATACGATTGTTAGTTCGAGCCATAAATAGAGCGACAATCGGCAAATTACCTTGCTTTGCCATATCCACTTTCATATCGTTAGTACGGAAGAAACTCCATTGTAAAATGGCATAGAGAGAACTTCGGGCTTTTTGTAGTTTTTGATTGTTAGAAATGCCTGAATTTGCAGTTAAATCTGGCAATTTCCCAACGGGTTCTAACCCGACTAAAACATATTTTTTAGCATTGGGAAAGAGATTGTAAGCATATAAGAAATCCGGGCCGCTGAAAGGATAGAAAACATCGTGAGATTCGCTGTGAACTTCAGTCAATTCTGTTGTAGCCCATTTTCTGATTTTAGATAATTGTCTGGCTTCTAATTTCGCCCAAGAATTCTCTAAAGTATTGTGGTGATTCAACCAATAACCAGCTTGCTGAATGCGATCGGCAAAACTCTTATTCTCTTTAACCTTAATTCCGGCGAGCAGCTTAGCATTATTAGTTAAATGTGCCGATTTAACTAGATCGAATTCGGCTAAAGGATCGATTTCTTTTTCCTCTTCTGGAGCTGATTTGATTGCAGTTTCTAGACCAGAAATTGGCTGAGTTTTAGCAGTTTTTTCTGCTTGACTAGTTTCTGGTTTAGTAATTGAAACTTTACCGCAGGATTCTAGGAAAGTAACAAGTCCTAAAGTTGCTACGAGGACGGATAAGGATAAATATCGCTTCATTTTTCTACTTCGTAAGTGGATTAATTATTTAGTTGGAAAATGCTAGAGTTTGCAAAATCTTTACTTGCTGAAAGTTTGACAAAATATTGTCAAATTTAAGATTTAGATCGGGCGACTTTAACTTTTGCTTTACCGAAAAAATAGAAAGGTAAACCGAAAGCAATCGTGCCGAGTCCCGCTAAAGATTCTGTTGGTTGCTTCATTAAAATAAAGACAAGCATCCAGAGACTAATTGTTAAGAAAATAAGCGGAGTGATTGGATAGCCCCAAGTTTTATAAGGGCGATCGAGCTGAGGATATTTCCAGCGATGAACGAACAAACCCAAAACAGTAATAAAAGAAGAGAAAGTCAGGGTAAATCCGAGGTAAGTAATTACCGATTCAAAGCTAGCAGTAATTAATAAAACTAAGACGATCGCCAATTGAAAAAATATTGCATAGCTGGGAATGCCGCGAACATTTTTTCTAGCAAGAGGACGAAATAAAGCAATATCTTCGCCGATAGTTTGAGCGACTCTCGGCCCGGCCCAAACCATTGAACTAATTGAAGAGATTAAACCAAAAGCAATTAACAAGCCCATGATTTTACCTCCACTAGCTCCAAAAATGCGATCGGCGGCAATATAGCCTACTTCTAATTGGCCCGCTAGTTCTTCGATCGGGGTACTGTAAAGGAAAATAAAATTAAGTAACAAATACAAGATCATTACAACCGCAGTACCCCAAAACAAAGCCTTGGGTAAGTTTTTTTCTGGCTGTTTTACTTCAGAAGCTAAATAAACTGCGGCATTCCAACCAGAATAAGAATAAGTAACGTAAACTAGGGAAACGGCAAAAGGCGAACTAAAAATTAAATTTAGATCCCCTTGACCGGGTAAGAAGCTAATATCTTGAGGTGTGGCTAAAGAAATTCCACAGCCGATTAAACCGACGATCAAAAGAATTTTGAGTAGAGTAGAAATCTTTTGAAAACGACTGCCGAGTTTGAGGTTGTGGCTGTGAATCAAAGAAACGGCAATTACCACAAAAGTGGCGATCGCCATCGATTGGATACTGGCTAGTTTTTCTGGTAAATTTCGAGCCAGATTATCGGGAATATAGGCTAAAAGTTCTAAGGGTAAAGCAGGAAAGGGAAAAGCACTAGACAAATATTTGCCTAAAGCCATTGCTGCTGCTGCGATCGGTGCAGCAAAACCCACCGTTACCGAAACCCATCCTGAAAGAAATCCGATCGCGGGGTGGTAAATTTGAGACAAGTAATGATACTCTCCCCCCGATCTTGGCATGGCCGCACCTAATTCACCGTAGCAAAGCGCGCCGCACAGGGCAAAAACCCCCCCTACCATCCACAAAGATAGTAAAGCAAAACCGGATTTAATATCGAGAACTTGAAAGCCCAAACTAGTAAATACTCCCGTACCCACCATACTGGCCACTACCAAACAGATGGAAGTAAACAGCCCGATCGCGGGAGTTTTTTGGATCTGTTTTGAATTCATTAATTTTCTCACGGTAAGATCTGCGTTAAAAATGTTCGCTAAAACATTTCTACGGAGTAATCTTCAAGAAGGGATAGATCCTTTTATCAATGCTCTCGCTTGCTTCAATTCATTGATATAGCTGCATGACTTCTGTAATTGGCAAACGAGATTTGACTTTTAAATTGATTGAGGAAGTATGACCCCTCTCGAGATGTTCGGCCGCCGCGCAACCGATCATAGCAGCATTGTCAGTGCAAAGTTTGAGTGGAGGAAGACATATCTTTAGATTATTTTTAGAAGCGGCTAAAGTTAACTGTTTTCTGAGTTCGCTGTTAGCTGCGACACCACCCCCGAGGGTAATAGTTTCCAATCCGCGATCGCGGGCTGCTAAGATAGTCCTTTTAGTCAGACTGCGAGCTACTGTTGCTTGAAAACTCGCTGCTAAATCTGCCACTGGTAGACGATCGGGATCTTCCTGGCTTAATTTTTGCACTAATCGCAATACGGCTGTTTTTAAGCCGCTAAAACTGGAATCGTAAGGATGATAGCCACCTTGGGGCAAAGATATTTTACCTTCAGGCATTGGGAAAGCCTCGGGATTGCCAGATTTTGCCAGGCGATCGATTGCCGGGCCTCCCGGGTAACCCAACTTTAACAACCGCGCCACTTTATCGAAGGCTTCTCCGGCCGCATCGTCTCTAGTCGTACCCAACAATTCGTATTTACCGCAATCTTCAACGTAAATCGAGCTAGTATGACCACCAGAAACTAACAAGCACAAAAAAGGCGGTTTTAGCTCCGTTTCGCTCAGATAACTGGCATAGATATGTCCTTCGAGGTGATGCACCCCTAAAAAGGGTTTTCGATGCAATAGGGCTAATGTTTTCGCCGCACTCACCCCAACTAGTAAAGCCCCTACCAATCCGGGGGCGCAAGTTGCCGCAACCCCGTCGATGTCTTGCCAGGTTAAATTAGCATCACTAAATGCCCGCAGGATACAGTCATTAATTGTTTTTAAATGTTGCCGCGATGCTACTTCTGGAACTACGCCGCCATATTGTTGGTGAATTGTTATCTGAGAAGCAACTACACTGCTGCAAATTTTACGATTCTTTACGATCGCTGCTGCGGTTTCGTCACAACTTGTTTCTATTGCTAGAATCGTCGTCATAGCTATCTTTTAATCCTTGCTAACCAACTTTTTTTATCGATCTAAACTTTACTCGATCCACCAATCGCAGTAAGATCTCACTCGGCGTGCAAACGGTTTTTTAATCTTTTGTACCAGAAAGTTAATTTATTTTGTAACAAAAGGAAACAATTTTTATGCGTCGATTGTTGACTTTAATTTTGATCTGTGCTTTATGGTTTAATTTTGCTCCCCCTGCTACTGCTGGTGATGGTGTAGCTGGATTGACTCCTTGTAGCGAATCTGCTGCATATCAAGAAAGAGCAAAAACTTTCCGCAACACGACTGACGATCCCGAGTCTGGAGAAAAAAGAGCAGAACGTTACGCTGAAGCACTATGCGGTGACGAAGGTTTACCTCACTTAATCGTAGACGGTCGTTTTACCCACGCTGGTGACTTTTTAATTCCTAGCATCCTCTTTCTTTATATCGCTGGCTGGATTGGCTGGGTAGGTCGCGCTTACCTCATTTCCATCAGAGATGAAAAGAATCCTGAAATGTTAGAAATCGTTCTTGACGTGCCCAAAGCATTTAGCATTATGTTGACTGGATTCGCTTGGCCTTTACAAGCAGTCAAAGAATTCCAATCTGGTGAATTAGTTGCTAACAATGCTGACGTTCCCATCTCCCCTCGCTAATTAGTTTTAAATAGATTCTCACAGGAGAAAAGTATATGGCAGATTTCCAAAAATTTCTTTCTACTGCACCCGTTTTAATCATGGCTTTGCTAACATTTACAGCAGGTCTTTTAATTGAATTTAATCGTTTTTTCCCCGACCTACTTTTCCATCCTTTAGGATAAGTTTTGGAATAATTTAGAGTTAGAAGGAAAAAGTTAATAGCTATAATTTTAGGGTGACGAGTAGTTTTAATTTTATAATTTTAAGACTCGTCGCCTGTTATTTATTTAGTTGGTTAGTGAGCGATTTTAAAGGAGAATTTGCAGCTTTAACGGCGGCTTTTTTTTGGGCTGTTTCTTCAGCGATTTACGGGAGTTTGGGGCAAAAAATTAGCCCGCTCCAATTGAATTTTTTCAAAGGAGCGATCGCGATCGCTTTACTGATTCTTACTTTAAGTCTTACTGGAGAAATTAATTTTTCCCTGCAAAGTTCGGTTGTGATTTTGCTAATTTCCGGGGCGATCGGCATTGGCTTGGGGGATACGGCTTATTTTTTAGCAATCAATCATTTGGGTGTCAGAAAAAGCCTTTTAATGGAAAATTTAACCCCGCCGATCGCCGCAGTTTTGGGATTGATTTTTTTAGGGGAAAGCTTGAGTTACGGGGCTTGGTGCGGTATTTTCATTACTCTTATCGGCATTACTTGGGTAATTAGCGAACGGACTAATGTCGCCGCAACAACCGACGATCGCACTCTGAAACTGGGCATAATTTGGGGGATATTGGCAAATTTATCTCAAGCAATAGCAGCAATTCTGTCTCGTTTTGCCTTGCTCGAGTCGGATATTACTCCTTTACAAAGTACCTTTGTTAGGCTTATTGGCGGTATGGGAATAATTATTTGCTTGCTGCTGACAAAAAAATCGCCAATTAAAAGTATTTATTCCCCAAAATCGGTCAAACAAGTGCTAGCAATCTTTATTGCTGCTTTCGCGGGTACTTATTTAGGTGTTTGGTTGCAGCAAACCGCTTATAAATTCACCGCTGCTGGAATCGCTTCTACCTTAACCGCAACCAGTCCTTTATTTATTTTGCCTTTGGCTGTGGCAATGGGCGATAAAATAAGTTTTAGAGCTATTCTCGGTGCCTTAGTAGCTTTAGCTGGGGTAACCTTATTATTTACTTACTAGCAAATCGATTTTTGAATATTTCTGCAAAGAAAGTTTTCAGATCTTGCCAAGATCTCCTGTCAGCTTTAGCATTGTAAGCTACTCCCGTACTGGGATCGTCTCCAGCATTAGGATTGCTAAAACTGTGTACGGCATTACCGTACATAACTAATTGATAGTCTACTCGAGCGGCATCCATTTCTTGAATAAAGCCGTCTACTTGGGCGATCGGCACTAAGGGATCGCTAGCACCTTGCAAGACTAAAACTTTGCCGCGAATTCTGCTAGCATCTTGAGGATTGGGCGTATCTAAATTGCCGTGAAAACTGACAACACCATCCACTCTAGCACCACTACGAGCTAATTCTAAAACAACTCCGCCCCCGAAACAATAGCCGATCGCCGCAGTTTTTTGAAAATTGACCAATCTCTGTCTTTTGAGAACTCGCAAACCAGCTAAGGCTCTCTCTCGCATTAGTTTGCGGTTAGAGCGATAAATTGTTGCTTGTTTGGCTGCTTCCTGGTTATTCTGCGGCCGAATTCCTTTACCGTAGATATCGGCAGCAAAAGCGACATATCCTAATTTTGCCAATTCTCTAGCTCGTCTTTTTTCATATTTTCCCAACCCTTTCCAAGCATGAACTACCATTACACCGGGACGAGGGCCTTTTATTTCATCGTCAAAAGCTAGATAGCCTTCTAAAATAGTATCGCCGTGTTTGTATTCAATCACGGAAGTGCGTATTTCTGCTTTGACTGGAATTGCTGTAATTATGGCAAAGATGGGAGTCAAGGCTAAGGAAAAAAGTAACTGTTTCACGATCGCGTTTACCTCGGCAAAAATTTAAGATCGATCGGATCGAATCGATACGTTTAAAGTTATAATAATCCTTGCAGCGATTAAAACAGTAAACCTAGTTAAATAAAAATCTTTAGTTTTAGTCCGACAAAAACTATTTCTCTCGAAAAAAACGCAGCGATCGAGAAGGTTTGTATTTTAAGGATTTGACAAGGAAATTATGAATTTACCAGGATTAGAAAAAGAAAAGTCCGAGACACTTTATTGGGTAGCTTTAGTCTTGTTATCGATTTGTTTGATTTAGGAAATGGAGCTTTTTAATTCCTCTGGTTTTGGTGATTTTCAAGCGATCGCATTCTCTTTCTCTTTTTGCTCGGTTAGCGATCGCTCTAACTTTTTAGAAAATCTCGTTTAAACAGGTTGCATTATTAAAGATCTCGATCGATTAACTAATTTCGATATATCATCAATTAAAAGTTGAAGACAAACAGTATGATCAGCAGTTCTTCGGGTAAATTTTGGCAATTTTGGATCGATCGCGGCGGTACTTTTACCGATATTGTTGCTAAAAATCCCGATGGAAAAATTATAATTCACAAACTACTTTCTGAAAACCCCGCACAATATTCAGATGCAGCAATTCAAGGAATTAAAGATTTAATACCTAGCACGGATTGGGATTCGATCGAAAATGTCAAAATGGGGACTACGGTAGCAACTAACGCTCTTTTAGAAAGAAAAGGCGATCGCGTTGTTTTAGCGATTACAAAGGGTTTTAAAGCTGCTTTAAAAATTGGCTATCAAAATCGTCCCGATATCTTTGCCCGAGAAATTATCTTACCTCAAATGCTTTACGAGGAAGTTATTGAGGTCGAAGAGCGATATAATGCCGCAGGAGAAGAATTAATTGCCCTTAATTACGAACAAATAGAAAGAGATTTACTCGCAGCATACGATCGCGGTATTCGCAGTTGCGCGATCTCTTTCATGCACGGTTATCGCTACCCTCAACACGAAAGGGAAGTAGCCAACATAGCATCTAAGATCGGATTTACACAGATATCAGTATCTCATAAAGTCAGTCCCGTGATGAAATTAGTTTCTCGGGGAGATACTACCGTAGTCGATGCCTATTTATCTCCAATCCTCGATCGCTACATAAGTCAGGTTGCTGCTAATTTACCCTCTCAAACTAAATTGCATTTCATGCAGTCTAATGGCGGATTGGCAGATGCTAATTTATTTCGCGGTAAGGATAGCATTCTTTCGGGCCCCGCAGGGGGCATTGTCGGGGCTGTAAAGACGGCTAAAATGGCCGGACTGGAGCGAATTATTAGCTTCGATATGGGAGGCACTTCTACCGATGTCGCTCGTTATGACGGAGAATACGAAAGAAGTTTTGAAACTGAGATAGCTGGGGTAAGATTTCGCACTCCGATGATGGCTATTCATACTGTTGCTGCTGGTGGCGGATCTGTTGTAAAGTTTGACGCTGGAAGGTATAGAGTAGGGCCCGAGTCTTCAGGATCTAATCCCGGCCCTGCTTGTTACGGTCAGAACGGCCCTCTTAGTTTATCAGACTGTAACTTGTTTACGGGTAAATTGCAAGCCGAGTTTTTTCCAAAAGTATTTGGAAGGGGAAGAAATGAGCCTTTGAACTATCAAATAGTAGCGGAAAAGTTTGCCGATCTTGCTAAGAAAATAAATGACGGCAGATCGCCGGAACAAATAGCAGCAGGTTTCATCGCGATCGCGGTGCAAAATATGGCGAATGCGATTAAAAAAATCTCTTTAGAAAAGGGTTATAACGTTACTGAATATACCCTTTGTTGTTTTGGTGGTGCGGGAGGACAACACGCTTGTTTAATTGCCGATGTTTTGGGGATTAAAAAGATATTTATCCATCCTTATGCAGGGGTTTTATCTGCTTACGGTATTGGTTTGGCAGATATTAGAATTTTGCGAGAGAAAGCAGTAGAAGCAGAGTTAAATTCAGATCTTATTTTCGATTTAGAGAGAATATTAGACGAGTTGAGAATTGAGTGCGAAACTGAATTAGAAAAACAGCAAAAAAATTTGGATCGAGATAAGATTATTATCGTTGCTAAAGTGCATTTGAAATATAGCGGAACTGATGCCAGTTTAATTGTCAACTTCGATCGCGATCTGAACCAGATAAGAACAGAATTTGAAACCTTACATCGGCAAAGATATGGATTTATTATTAGCGATCGCGCTTTAATTGTCG
The DNA here is from genome assembly GCA_030065265.1 of Prochloraceae cyanobacterium. Classification (GTDB taxonomy): domain Bacteria; phylum Cyanobacteriota; class Cyanobacteriia; order Cyanobacteriales; family JASJDA01; genus JASJDA01. The sequence goes on along the minus strand of JASJCW010000018.1, from coordinate 16,661 downwards.
AAGAAGTTTCGATCGAATTAATTTGCCCTACATACAGCCCCGAAGAACCCATAATTAAAAGAACTAGAAAAGATCCGCCCGAACCAGTGAAAAAAGTTTCAGTATATACTAACGATACTTGGCAAGAAACCCCAGTATATAAAAGAGAAGAATTGCAACCAGGCGATATTATAAACAGTCCGGCAATAATAGTCGAACCAACTGGAACTAACGCGATCGAGCCAGGTTGGGAAGCAGAAATAAGCGAGCGAAATCATTTAATTTTAAAAAGACAGCAAAAAGAAGCAAAAAAAACAACTAAACAAGCCAAAGATTTAAACTTAAACTCTCCCGATCCGGTAATGTTAGAAATATTTAATAACCTCTTTAAATCGATCGCCGAACAAATGGGAACGACATTACAAAATACCAGTTACTCGGTCAATATTAAAGAAAGATTGGACTTTTCTTGTGCCATATTCGATCGCGCTGGTCAATTAGTAGCAAATGCCCCTCACATTCCCGTTCATTTAGGTTCGATGAGCGAAAGCGTTCGTAGTTTAATTGATGCGAAAAAAGATATCTTAAAATCCGGGGATGTTTATATGCTAAATAATCCCTATAATGGCGGCACTCATTTACCAGATATAACCGTCATTACCCCAGTATTTTTTGAAGATAAAGATCGCCCCCTCTTTTATGTTGCTTCTCGCGGACATCATGCGGATATTGGCGGAATAACACCCGGATCGATGCCTCCAAACAGTAAAACCATCGAAGAAGAAGGAATATTAATCGACAATTTTCAACTAGTCGATCGGGGAAAGTTTAGAGAAGAAGAATTAAAACAATTACTTACTAAAGCAAAATACCCAGTCCGTAACTTGACCCAAAATATAGCTGACTTACAAGCACAAATTGCTGCCAACGAAAAAGGAGTAAAAGAATTGCGATCGATGGCAGAACATTACGGTTTAGAAACTGTCAAAGCTTACATGAAATACGTTCAAGATAATGCTGAAGAATCGGTACGAAAAGTTATCGACGTTCTCAAAGACGGTCAATTTACTTGCCAATTAGATACCGGAGATAGAATTCAAGTTGCGATCGAAATTAATAAGAATAGCCGCAGTGCAAAAATAGACTTTACTGGTACATCTTCCCAAGTCAAAAATAATTTTAATGCCCCACTAGCAGTAACAAAAGCAGCAGTATTATATGTCTTCCGTACTTTAGTAAACGATAATATTCCTCTCAACTATGGCTGTTTAAAACCGTTAGAAATTATTATCCCCGAAGGCTGTATGTTAAATCCTAAATATCCCGCCGCAGTTGTCGCCGGAAATGTCGAAACATCCCAAAATATTACCGACTGTATTTATGGTGCGTTGGGAGTAATGGCAGCTTCTCAAGGTACGATGAATAATTTTACTTTTGGCAACGAAAAATATCAGTATTACGAAACAATTTGCGGCGGATCGGGTGCGGGAATAAACTTTAACGGCACTGACGCAGTACACACCCACATGACTAACTCGCGACTTACAGATCCAGAAGTATTAGAATGGCGTTTTCCTGTAATTTTAGAAAGCTTCTCTATTCGCGAAAATAGTGGGGGAAAAGGAAAGTTTTCTGGAGGTAATGGTGTGGTTCGTCGGGTGCGTTTTTTAGAGTCGATGACTGCGGGAATTTTATCATCTCGTCGAGTGATTGCTCCGTTTGGCTTGCATGGTGGAGGAGCGGGTAAAGTAGGTAAAAATTACCTGCAAAAAAAAGACGGTGCGATCGAACAATTAACAAATACTGCTGTTGTAGAAATGCACCCTGGGGATGTATTTATTATCGAAACACCTGGAGGTGGAGGATTTGACGAAATCGGAAGTTAGAAATTAAAAGTCGGAAGTATTTATAATAAAATGCCGCTAAATTAAGCTAAGATTGAAATTTTAATCATTTTTTATTTCATACCGAATAATTAATGAAAAAGTCTTCTAAATATCTAGTGTTAGCTATCTTTTTGACTTTCTTTTGTGGAGAATTAATAGTAAAAGCGACTTCATCTAACTATTTTAAACAAACTTTAATTTCAGAACAGCCACAAAAAAATCAAATAGTTACTTTTCCCGATCCAATCTTAGAACAAGCTATTCGAGATCGACTCAATATTCCTAAGTTACAACCATTAACACGCGAGTATTTATCTCAAACGTTTCTTACGATCGCATTCCTAAAGTCCAGATAAATAAAAAAGCTGTCAAAATGCGATCGACAGCAATTTTAAGAACAGAAAACAAGAAAGACAGTAAAGAAACAAAATAGAGACAAAGCATTTAAATATATAAGCTTAATCCTTCTGCCTTATTTAACCTTCGATTGACGGCGCAGATTGATTGCAAGGTTTGATTTGCGGCCCTGGAATAATAGTGTTACCTTCAACACCGATCGCAACCCCTCTTATTTGACGAAGTGCGTTAATAGAATTGACACAATCACAACCAAACATTTCGATCGCCGCATCACTTTCTTCTTCAGTAAATTCTAGAATTAAATGACCTTCAGGAGTCTTTTTAACGTTACTAAATTCGTCTTCGGTAGAAGTTTTAGCAATCAGCTTTAAATAATTAGCTAAATGGTTATTTCCAGTACAATTTTGCTCCGAACAAGGTAAATTAGCTTCTGGTGCGAGATTGATTTTTTGAATATTTGTTTTGCTGTTTACCTCTGCTGCTTGTGCTGGTTTATTTGTTGCTCCTAGCATTAATAAGACCCAAGCTAAAGCCGGGCTAGAAAGCAAAATTAAAGATAGTTTATTCACTATTGTTATCCCAACTCCTCGATTTGTCCCTTACTGTATCAAAATTTTTCGAGAGTTGGAAATCCAATTTTAAACAATTTAACCGGCGAAAAAGCTTGAATTATACCATAATAGGAAGTATTTAGAAATTTTTATAATAATTTATCCCTCAAAAATATTAATGTTAATAATTTCGATCGAATTTAATTTTACTAAAAATTATTTTAAGAATTTAACTATTATTTAAATTTTCTAAGCGATCGCAAAAAATTCCCTCTCGACCGCCCGAAAAGGAATATTTTAATTTAATTAAATTAAGATTATTTTTTTTAAATTTGAGAACCTAATTCGTTAACTATTTCGTCTACTGCTTTGATAGTTGCTTGACCCAATAGTTTCCCTTCATTAGTATTAGAATTATTACCACCAAAACCCATCACACTAACACTATCATCGGAACTATTGCTAGTTTCTGCCGCTTCAGCCACTGCAACAATTTCTCCAGTGTCCGTATCGATAACTCTAACATTTAATTGAACTGTCGCTTCTGCCCTTTGAGAAGAGCCACCAAAACCAAAAGCACTAACTCCCGATCGCTTCTTTTCAACGTTAAATTGAGTCACAGAACCGATAATCATACGTTCTACACCCAAAAGTTTACCGATTTGTGCTGCTGTAGAAGCATTTACCCGACCCGAAGCACCCAGATTTTGTTCTCTTAGAATAGCATCAATTTGACTGCGCTCGATAACGCGATATTTTCCAGTACGGACTAATCTATTTACGAGAATATCGCTCACACCTCTGGAGCGACTAAAATCGTAAACGTAGGGAGTATTAACGCTACTGTAATCAAAATCAAGCACTGCAATTCTCGGTTTCGACGATCTTCTACTCTCGCGATCGAAAGAATCTCTTCGTGATTGAGCGATTAAATTTTTACTATTTTCGATTTGCGAATCTTTAAGTCCCAAGGCATTTACTATATTTACCGTACCTAAAAATAAACCCGTAGCTGCAAGCGCAAATCCTACTAACTTAGAGTATTTGGTAGTCGGATCGACAAAATTTTTCATTACTTTTTCGGTAGTTATACGAATAAATGTTAATTATCTTTATTTTTTAATAATTGCTTAATCTTGTCAATTCAGTTATTTGTATATATCTCTGCGTAGTTTTGAATTGACTTATTACACATAATATGCATTTATATACTAATTCTGTTTAGAGTTGCTATACTTTGCTGAGGACAGGGAATAGGGAAGAGTCAAGAGCGAAGAGGCAAAAGATTGTAAAATCGATCTGTAGTGTTATTTTAGAGAATTGGTGTTATCAAAAAACTAAAATACCCCTGTTTGAAATAACCTTAATTAATAAATTCCCAAGAATCTTCGCGATTTTGGAAACCGGTTTCTCGAATTGGATAGATAATTGATTCGCTCGAATTGATTTGAGTATTTATCGCCAAAAAAGTAACAATAAAAGTGCTGCCAACTCCTGGATTAGATCGCAAAGAAATAGTTCCTCCCATCCCCTCAACTAGAGTTTTAACAATCGACAAACCCAAACCAGTCCCACCAGTAGCGCGAGAACGATCGTCATCAACCCGATAAAAACGCTCGAAGATACGTCCTTGTTTTGCTAAAGGAATTCCGATTCCGCGATCGCAAATAAGAATATTAACTTTATTTTCCAACCGAGTTAATTTGACAGTAATTGGTTCTTTCTCATCGGAATATTTAACAGCATTATCGATTAAATTAAGCAATACTTGTTTGAGACGATTCACATCTGCTTTAATTGAAATCGAGCGATCGCCAGATTCAAAATTGATTTCGCGCTTGCTATATTCTCGAGCCATCCCGATAATTTCTTCGACAATATTTTGCAGCGAAATAACTTCCATTGCAAAGTGCATTCTCCCACTATCTATCCTTGCTAAATCCAACAAATCTTGCATTAATTGAATGGTGCGATCGGCTTCTGAAGCAGCTGTTTCTAAAGCTTCTCGTTGAATTTGAGTTAAATTATCACCCCGTCGCAAGGTGCTTTGCAAATAGCCGGAAACAATAGTTAAGGGAGTGCGTAATTCGTGGGAAACATTACTCAGTAACTGTCTTTGATGTTCCCAAGAATCGGAAAGACGAACTAACATTTCCTCGAAAGTTGCAGCTAATTTTTTTACTTCATAAGGAGGATTTTTTAGCTCAATTTGAGTTTTTCCTAACTCGTTAACTGAAATTTCTGAGGTTAATTGGCAAATTGTTTCTAAAGGTTGGAGCGATCGCTTAACGTAAACAGCTATAGCAAAAGTGATTAACCCTAAAGACAATAAACTAGCTAACCCTAAATTTCCGATCAGCGTCAAAAACATAGTTTGATCCGAAGTAATATCTTGAGCAATATAATATTTCCCGATATTTTGACCTTTTAATTGTAGTGGCGCAGCACATAACAACCAATAACGTCCTTCAACTCGTTGTATTTGAGGTATGGATGGCACTCGAGTTAAAGATAATAAAGTAGTACCTTTAATGCCCATTTTTATCGGATCTGACTGAGCAATAACTTGTTTATTGGTATCTTTGACCCAAATTAAAGTATTATTTGTAGTGATATTATCTACTGCTTTTTGGATTCCTTTAGGTTGGGCGATCATCTGATTGTAAATGCCGACATCTTCAGGAAAGCGATCTGAAATATATTTAATATTTTCCTTGTGAGTTTGGATCAGAATTTGCTGCATTCTAATACTCGTCCAAATCGTCACGCTTCCCAATCCTAAAGCAGAAACCGTAGCAACACCTAAAGTAATCCGCATTCTTAAAGAGGATGGTTCGCTTTTTTGCTGGCTTTTACTGATTACTTTTTTTATTTTTTTAAACCAATTCATCTGAAATAATTTTATTTTTTAATTAAACTAAAAATTTTCCGCGCTGTGAGTTGCGCTATTGAATTCAAATCTATTTTTATAGTCAGTTTCGCCGTAAATATTAAAACTAATACTTGGCTCGAAAGAGATTGCTTCTACACTGTGAATAGCATCGGCAGTAAAGCTGATTATATCCCCTGGTTCTAATATTTTTTCTTCCACGGGATCGATGCGATTTGGATATTCTCGATCGCCCGATCTTTGCCATAAGATATTCTTTTCCGCTCCGCTAATTAATGCTACTATACCCCAAGTGCCATGATTGTGAATTGGCGATACTTGTCCGGGTAGCCATGCAACTGTCTGGATAGTTAAAGGAAAATCTATCTCATCGTATAAAGTTAGTACGGACCATCCTAATTTGGGATCTGGTTCTAAATATTCTCCTTGAAGCCAATCGGAACTTGTTAGTAAACGTCTTACTAAAGGACGAATTTCTTGCAAAAGTTCTTGCTCTGCTGGGGTGCGATCGATAATATCTTCGATGTCAGTTAAAAAGCGATACAGTCGGTATTTTTTTGCCGACCATTGCCAATTATTAGCTATTTCACAATCGATACATTTACCGCGATCGTTTACTAACCAATCTTTACTTTCCATCTCAATCTTACCTGCACTCGAAAGCTTTTTCTTCTTTTTTAATTTACTGGCAAAATCTTCTATTTAGATGATTTATACCTGAAATTTTCCTGAGAAATTTTATTTATAATATTAATTTACCTCAGTCAATAAATTTCTATATTACAAATTTTCACTCTGGTAATTTCAAAGACTTTCTCAGTGAAATCTCATTTTCTTATTAAACAATTAAAAGTAATTGACATATTTTTGGTGTAATTTAATGAAAATTAAATCCGTATCTATGCTAGCTATAGCTCCTATTTTTACTCTTGCTCTGATTACAGGTTGTGCTAACCCTTGTGCCGCTAAAACTAAACCCTCTCCCGATAGTACGGAAGTAAAAGATCCTTGTGCTGGGAAAATAGATCCTTGTGCCGGTAAAAGTCCTTGTGCTGGGAAAATAGATCCTTGTGCCGGTAAATAAATTCATATTTTCAAATTCAGATCTTCGTTTTTTATCTCCCCCAAAGCAAAATGGGGGATTTTTCAAATTAAATACATTTTGAAACAGAGCCGCTAAAGTTCTCAATAATACTTAAAAATTATATTTGCTAGTATTTCTCAAACAATTGACCCTTCTAGAGAAAGAAAATTTAGACACTATATCACTCAATTGTCTTTTTGTCCGTAGTATAAATCCATTGTCGCGATCGCAACAAATGTCAATCTCTTTGTCTAAGAGCATTTGAGATTTATTATCAATTAGTCAAGATTGTTGCAAATAAGGGATAAGGGCAATTATGATTGTCAATAGATAAAGTTTACTGACAGAATTTTTTTATTACTAACTATGGCTTCTTTATCTCCCTATACAGCCTCTTCACTCAAAGCAGAATTAAATTCCCGAGGTTGGCGAATGACACCACAACGGGAGAAAATTTTACACGTTTTTCAAAATCTGCCTAAAGGAGATCATCTCAGTGCCGAGGAATTACACAATCTTTTAGAAAAAAGAGGCGAACCAATCAGCTTATCTACCATTTATCGCAGCGTTAAATTAATGGCGCGAATGGGTATATTAAGGGAATTAGAATTAGCTGAAGGACACAAACACTACGAAGTCAATCAACCCTACCCTCACCATCACCATCATTTAGTTTGTATCCAATGCAATAAAACGATCGAATTTAATAACGATTCGATTCTCAAACAAAGTCTGAAACAGAGCGAAAAGGAAGGATTCCAGCTCATAGACTGTCAACTAACGGTAATGGCTATTTGTCCCGAAGCTTTACGGATGGGATGGCCTTCTGGACTTCCGAGTAATTGGTCTTGCACTAGATCCATTTCTGAAAGTAAAAAAGCCGATTCTGCTGCAGAATCGGAACAGAAAAAAGAGACTGAAACTTAATTAAGCAGACATCCCGATTTTAAATCCGAGGGCTTTTTTCTTCATAGTTTGAAAGATATTGTAGAAACCGTTGGCACGAGAAGGTGTTAAACTGACTTTCAGTCCCGTTTCTTCGATAAAATCGGGGGTAACAGCTAAAATTTCATCGGGACTTAAGCCATTGAGTCCTTCGATTAAGAGTGCGACCAAACCTTTGACCAGTTGCGCGTCTGAATCGCCTTTATACCAAACTTTATCATCTTTAAAATCGGCAGTAATATAAACTTGAGAAACGCAACCGTTAACTTTATTGTCGGGAATTTTGCTTTCTGGGGGGATTTCTTCCAACTTTTTGGCGTACCAAAGCAGTTGTTCGTAACGCTGCTTGGGATTGCTACGACGTTTAAAGCGTTGCACGATGCGATCGAGATTGGCAGGTAAGGGAGTGGCTGATTCGGACACGATTTTAGCGATCGATTAATGACTATTTGTTTGCTTGGGAGCAACTCAACCAACAGAATTTCTGACTTCGTAAAGATTCTGAGGTTTAAGTTTAACTAAGGAGTTTAATAACCCCAGCTAGAGAACTCCCACCGATAAGGTTCAAACTACGGGTATTGTACAACATCCAAGCTGTTGAAATCTAAAACTTAAAACAAGAAAAAAGATCGAAAATTTTTAACTTTACCAAGGACGATCTTGAGGAGAAAATGTTCTATCCTTGGGAATAGACGCGACTGGTTTACTGAGGGTAAATTTCCCATTTTCGATCCATTGTTTTAGTTCTAAAGCAACTTGTCTGGAAAATGAGACGCTAGCAAGGGGTGCAGTGCGAACAGCTTTACCTTCAATGGCAATTTGACCGCTTTTAAGTTGTTTGTAGGTAACTAAGCCAAAAGTGGGACGAACGCGCCTAGGAATGGCAAAATCGACCACTGGAGCGACTAAATTTTCATCGGTTACGGCGCATTTAACGATTACTTCTTCGCTTAAAACGGGTAAAGCGACTCCAACACCTAACATTAGAGAAGAGCCGTAATTTTTAAAATAACAACCTCGCACCCAGCGACGATCCATTTGCTTAGCATCGCCAATTAAAGCTAAGGTAGCTGCCGGGCCGATGGGGGTGTGGTTGGGCAATCTTTTTTGCAGGGGAAAATGTTGAGTTCCTTCCCAAGCAACATAACCGATCCCGCCACCGAGGAATATTTTACTGCCAATGCCGATTAATTCCAGATCCGGATCGTTAAATAAAGGAGAAATCGCTCCTGGGTTAGAATAAACCGCATTTGCCAATCTCGGCTGCAGGGGGCCCAAATAAGTATAAAGCGGGCGATCGCCCCCATTTACGCCAACAATAAAGTTTTGATATAAATTGCGCGGGTTGAATAAGTAAAATTGATTGATTTTGTCTTTGGTAATATTGATTTCAAAAGCGGCTCTCGGATAGCAATCAGTTACTAACCCTTTAGCTCGCAGATGAACGGATTTGCCAGCAATCAGATCTTCGATGACGTGGCCTCCTCCTCGCAATTTCGATAAAGGTGTCACGTTAGACAATTCGGCTATTTCGCTTGGAGATTCGGCGATCGCACCCGCACCTAAATATAAATCTACCGCACCAAAACCAGCATAAGCGGGAACTCCATCCAACCAACATTGACGAATTTTAATCGGGGGATCGGTATGTCCGAGATTAATTATCGCCCCAGATGATTCCATTGGCTCGAAAGTTCCGGTAGTAATTACGTCTACTAGTTTGAATGCTTCTTTAATACCGATTTCTTTTACTTTGAGTTTGAGTTCTTCTGATGTCCAAACTACGGCACTAGATTTGGCAATTTTATCGTTGATTCGATCTATCGTTCGCATTTATATTGATTGATTAATTATTATTTGTCTTTATCGATTTTCTGCTTATCATGGCTTATTCCCCGGCAATCTTTGCCAGCGATCGAGGATATCTTGGATTAATATTTCCTGCAGCCAGACTCGAGTAATAATTGTTAAAGGTAAGGCCAGAACAAGTCCGAGCAATCCGAAAAAATTTGTAAAAAAGACTTGTCCCAAAATTGAAGTTAAAGGCAGTACCGATAATTGCTCTTTTTTAATGACTAAAGGAGTCAAAATTTTGTTAGTCGTAATGCCGATCGCAATGTAAACCAGAATTACGGCAAATGCTTTCCAATAATTATCCAGGATCGCGATCGCAAATGGGGGAATGACGGTTAAAATCGGGCCGATATTCGGAATAAAAGCAAATAGAGCGGCTAAAATTGCTTGAGTTAGGGCTAAAGGTATATCCAAAATTGATAAGCTGACGAAGCTCAAAATGCCGATCGCCGTCATCCTAAATAAAATCTCGCTCAACCACATTTGCAAGCATTGATGCGATCGATCTAAAATTTGATTCATTCGCGAGCGGTAAAATTTTGGAAACAAACGCAAAAATCCGCGACGATAAGAAACCGGATCTGCCAGTAACATCATTGTTAGGGCTAATAGCAGTAAGAAACCCAACGTAGCTCCGGCCCAGTCAAAAAAAAACTCAATCCTTCACCTAAGATTTGGTTGAGTAAAGTTTGTAGTTGCTGCTCTAAAGAAGCGATCGTTTCTTTAATATTGGGTAAGGATATTAATAGTTGGGAATCGAGATGAGCGATGATTTCATCTCGCCATTTATTTAACTGCAATAAGATGCGCGGAATTAAAATTATTAATGTTTGCAAGCCATCTAAAAATGGTGGGGCGATCGTAGCGATGAAAACACCCAAAATAGTTAATAGCAGACTTACTGACAAGGGAATGGCTAAATAGCGTTTCATTTGCCAATTTTCAAACTTTTTCACCACAATATTTAAAACAGTTGCTAAAACAATTGCAGTAAACAATAGCATCAATAATTGCCGAATTTGCCAGACAATATATATAGCTGCAACGATCGCTAAAAAACCCAGGGAAATGCCAAAATTCACGCTTTTTCCTTTCACACTAAATCCGTATCGCCATTAAATTGGATTTTAACTCTTTCGAGCTTGCGCGAACTTATATTTTTCTAACCATCGCCAAGCAAATAGTAATGACATCAATAGAGGTAAGCTAATCACGGCAAGGGATGCATCCAGATTTGTCGGCGCGATCGCAACTAATCTACCGCCGTATTTTACTACCAGCGAAATCAGGGTTGAGAGAGTCAATACTTTGAGAACGAATGTCGTATAATCTTTCATATTAACTTGTTTTGATTTTAATTCTTATTAATGAATCGGGTGCTAGTTAATGCTTTTTTTGTCCGATCTTCAAAGATCGGGCTATCTATCGGAGCGACTTACGATTATTTCCCGTAATATTAGCTTAGACTGGCAAAAATCCGCAAATTAAGCTTAAAAAATTCAATCTGCGAGGGACTCAATCTTAGCCTGGTGGATAAATATTTTCAGATCGGTTCAGCAGAGATATTTTTCTCACCAAGACATTGGTAGAAGGGGTAATTGAGTTGGTAGATTTGACATCTAACATAGATAATAGATGTAACATAGATTAAGGTTAGTTTTTATGGATATCTATTAAAAACCTATGGTTGAAATGAAAAATAAATCCACTCCTCCTTCAGGTGGTATGTTCGATAAATTGTTTAATCGTCGCCGCATTCTGGTTAATCTTGATGGCTTCCAAGATATTTTGGTAGTTATATTAATGTTTGCCCTCTTAGTGCATATGTCCCTATTGCTAGTGACGATATTTTTGCACTTAAGTAGCAACCCAGATTTCAAAACTATTGCCAAAGATATGCTTTCTATGCTAATTCTAATCGAAATTTTTCGATTAATGGCAATTTACCTAGAAACTCACCACATACCGATTCGAGAAGCAGTCGAAGTAACTCTAATATCCGTATTGAGGGAAGTAATCGTAATCGGTATCATCTATATCGATCCCGTGATGATCGCTTGTATTTGCGCCTTCTTACTGTTTAACGGCATACTTTTATATCTCGACGCTGGGGCGATAGCTAAAATTAGAGCTAGTGGCGGTAGCGGTCACGGTCACGACGGACACCATTAATTTGCGCTCCTTTCAAAGTTAATCGAAATCGAGCGATTGCAACAAAACTGAGGGAAAAAACTAGCCAGAGCAAAACGACTGTGCGATCGGTAATTACCCTCAGTTTTTGGCCAAAATAGGCCTTGAAGATTTTATCGCAGTTTTTGTTTGATAAAACCTACTACTTGAGCCAGTTGCTTTTTGAGAGTACCGATCTCCGTTTGCATTTCCGATATTTGGCCTTTGAGTTTTTCGATTTCAGCCGACATTGCCGCAACATTAGGCCCTCCGACTGAGGTTTCCATTCCACTTCTTTTCTTGGATTTTTTGACAGCGTCTTTAATACCGGCGAGAAGTTCTTCTTGCTCGAAAGGCTTTTCAACAAAAGCAAAATGCTCGAAAGGTTCGGGAATTTTTTCCATCACCTCTTCTTTGCGGCCCGACATCACCAGCAAAGGGATGGCTTGAAGTTCGTGATTGCTAAGAATTTCTTGATAAACTTCCCAGCCGCTCATTTTAGGCATGAGAAAATCTAACATAATTAAATTAGGATTTTCCTTAAGAATTAAATCTAGTCCTTCTTTACCGTCTCTAGCTTCTAAAACCTCATAATCTCCTTCAGGTAGCATATCTCTGACGTGCATCCTGATAAACCTACTATCATCAATGACCAAAATTTTTTGAGTTGGCACGACTAACTCCTTAATATGTTTTATCTTAAGCTCAAATCTAAATTTGGCTGTAACTGTATAATTTTCATTTTATTTGAATTCATTACTCTTTAATTAACTAGGGACAAGCTCAATTCCAACTACACAAATGACTAGAGACATTAATCTTCCAAATAAAACCGAATCTACTGCCAACCAATGGCGCGAAGAAATTATCTCCCTTCCTCACTGGTTAAAACGTCCGATCGGCAAAGCAAGCGAGTTATCTAAAGTACAACGGATTATTAAACAACGTCAAATTCACACGATTTGCGAAGAAGGAAGATGCCCCAATCGAGCAGAATGTTACGCTCGCTCGACTGCTACTTTTTTGCTGATGGGACAAACTTGCACTCGCTCTTGTGCTTTTTGTCAAGTAGATAAAGGTCGATCGCCAATGTCTTTAGATCCAGACGAACCTCAAAAAGTAGCTGAAGCGGTAAAATTATTGGCTTTAAAGTACGTTGTTCTCACTTCCGTAGCTCGAGACGATTTAGCCGATGGTGGGGCTAATTGGTTCGTTAAAACCATGACAACGGTGCGATCGCACAACCCAGACACTTTAATCGAAGTTTTAACCCCTGACTTTTTTTCGGGTCAAGGCTTAGAAAAAGCCCAAAAAGAACGGGTAGAAACAGTCGTCAGGGCAAAACCTGCTTGTTACAACCACAATTTAGAAACGGTTAAAAGGCTGCAAGGGCCGGTCAGAAGGGGGGCAAAATACGATCGCTCTTTAAACGTCCTCCGTTGGGTAAAAGAATTCGATTCCACCATTCCGACTAAGTCGGGTTTGATGTTAGGACTCGGGGAAACAGAAGCAGAAGTAATCGAATTAATGCAAGATTTGAGAGCAATAAATTGCGATCGCCTCACTATCGGTCAGTATATGCGTCCTTCTCTAGCTCATTTACCAGTCCAAAAATATTGGCATCCCGAAGAGTTTGAAAAATTAGCAGAGATTGCCCGCAATATGGGATTTGCTCGCGTGCGATCGGGCCCTCTGGTTCGCAGTTCCTATCATGCTGCAGATTAGTTTTGAAGTTAGGGGTCAGATGCAAAATAGTTAAATTTGCGATCGCATACTATAAACAAGCCCTTAGCAATCGAAAATGGTTTTGAATGGATCGAAGCGATCGCAAAATGGAAACTTTTAGCAAATCGCAGCAATAAATAATTAAAACTTGTATTTATCTCTTTTTAGTTTAAATATTTTAATTTTAAAATTTAAATCCTTATTGAGAACGAGACCCCTGAAACGACCTACTTGCGTTTTTTGGTATTTTATTATATGCTTTTGCTTATGGTATTTTAACTTTTTTATAACCGTTTTTTAAAAAGAGACTTCTCACTGACCTCAAAGCTAGCAATTTCGTTAATTGAATTGGATTGAGACAGTTTTTAAACGCCGCAAAAAAACTTCTTATTGACTAAGTATAAATACGTGAATTGACAAAATCGGATTATTAATGTAGGGATTTCTCTTGGCGATAGTTCGATGTTGATAAAACTTTATAGATCCTCGGCAAAAAACAAGGTAATATAACAATACTTATGTACTAAACGAAACCAATACCGCTTTATTGACTTTTCACTCAATAAGTGCCATCATAGTCAAACAAAGGGATTGGATGAGACCAAGCAAGGTTTAAAATAAAAACGAGAATTTCCGATCTACGCCAGCAATAAATTAGAGAATAGCAGAGGGATTAATGGCTGCAAATACGATTACTAACAACCCAGATAAAGAAAAAGCACTTAACTTAGTATTAAATCAAATCGAGCGGAACTTTGGCAAAGGTTCGATCGTGCGCCTTGGCGATGTTGCTCGGATGAGAATAGAAAGTATTTCTACTGGAGCATTAACTTTAGACGTAGCACTAGGGGGTGGCTTTCCCAAAGGAAGAATTATTGAAATATACGGGCCAGAGAGTTCGGGGAAAACAACTTTAGCCCTTCATGCGATCGCAGAAGTACAAAAAGCTGGGGGAGTTGCAGCCTTTGTCGATGCCGAACACGCCTTAGATCCGACTTATTCTGAAGCATTAGGAGTAGATATTAAAAACCTGCTAGTCAGTCAACCAGATACTGGAGAAACGGGTTTAGAAATCGTCGATCAACTAGTGCGATCGGCTGCTGTAGATATAGTTGTAGTTGACTCGGTTGCTGCCTTAGTCCCCCGCGCTGAAATTGAAGGAGAAATGGGAGACAATCAAGTTGGTTTGCAAGCTCGTTTGATGAGTAAAGCACTGCGTAAAATTGCAGGCAATATCAGTAAATCCGGGTCTACAGTAATTTTTCTCAACCAGTTGCGACAAAAAATCGGCATAACTTACGGCAATCCAGAAGTAACTACCGGAGGAAATGCCCTAAAATTCTATGCTTCGGTAAGATTGGATATTCGCCGCATTCAAACCCTCAAAAAAGGCAGCGAAGGAGAATATGGTAACCGAGTTAAAGTTAAAGTTGCCAAAAATAAAGTCGCTCCTCCATTCCGTATTGCTGAATTTGACATTATCTTTGGTAAAGGAATTTCTAGCCTCGGATGCATGTTAGATCTAGCCGAACAAAATCAAGTAATCGTTCGTAAAGGTGCTTGGTACAGTTACGAAGGAGAGAATATCGCTCAAGGTAGAGATAACGCGGTGCGCTATCTCGAAGAAAACCCAGAACTAGCCAGCAAAATCGAACAACAAGTGCGTTCTAAATTGGCTATCACTAACGGAGCTAATAATTCTGCTGACGATAGCAGCACTGAAGAAGAATAAATTATTTTTTATTTTCTGCTTTTTGTTCCCAACGAAATAAAAAGACCATCAGTGCGACTACACCAATTTGCAAAGCTAGATTGGGCAAAGTCTCAGAAACTGGAGCAGATCCGGCTGCTAACTGTGCTAAAAACACCATACCACCAACGAACCCAGAGGCTCCAAAAGCTATATAAAAAAATTTTCTTAAACCTTTATAGGGGGCCTCTGCTTCTGCTTTGAGTCGGGCGTATTTTTCTTTTGAAAGTTTATTCTTTTGACGATCTGGCGATCGGGTCATTATTATTTTCCTTAAGATAAGACTATCAATATGGTTACACACTGAATTTAAATAATATATTCAGGAGTGGCAGATTTAGATTCGAGCTAAAATATTTTTTGAAAAATGCCGGAGTGGCTCAACGGTAGAGCGAAGCATTCGTAATGCTTAGGTTGTGGGTTCAAATCCCATCTTCGGCTTGGGGATTAAATTGCTAAATTAGGAGACAAAGAGCAAACCGACACCGCTGGCGTACAATATCAAAATTAAAAAACTTTCAAAACCAATATTGCCCGGGCCTTTCTCTTCTCGTTGCAGCAATCCCAACAACAGGACTCCAATCATCAAAATAGTTAAAGACATGACGAAAATTTGACGGTTGGCGAGCGCATTATAAATCGAACCGTCGCGATATGCCAGATCGGAAAAAGCGAGCAAAAGCAGATCGAAGCAGTTGCCACCAATAACCCCGCCAATGCTCAAAGTTAAAGCACCGCGACGCACCGCAGCTATGGTAGTTACTAACTCGGGTAAAGAAGTGCAAACCGCAGTAAAAAAACCACCGACGAGGGATTCTGAAATTCCAGTCAGAGAAGCGATCGCAATTCCAGATTTGGCGATTCCAAAGCCAGAAATTGCAATTAGAATCGCATAAATCCCAAATCGAAACCAGAGTTGGGGCAGACTGAGATCGCTGTTGTCTGCGATTAATTCTTTGACTTGAGTCAGGGTAGTTTGACGAGGCGACCACATTTGGGTTTTTTCGGCCGTTACGACCAAACGCATCCCAAAAATATAAGCTGCCAACAAGACGATCGTGGCTGGGTGAATGCCGCCAAAACTAATTTGCGGCCCCGACATTGCCAATAAAGGAATTGCCAGTAAAGACATTAATACAGTACCTTGTACCAAATTGGCGATCGAAGCTGCGGCGTGTTCGAGGTTAGCTTTGCGATAAAAAAGATCGGCGATCGCTAAAAATGCTGTTTGGGCTGCAATGCCACCGATCGCATTACTTACAGCTAATTCGGGATGACCTCCAGCAGCAGCCGTAACTGAGGTAACAATGCCGGGTAAAGATGTACTGCCGCCTAAAAATGCTGCCCCAATAATTGCTTCCCCCCAGCCGGTGCGAACGGCTAGCTGGTCTGCTATTTTGGCCATCTTAGTGCCGACAATTGCAACAATAATAGCAGCAAAAATAAATATGCAGATATTGATTTCTAA
>JASJCW010000266.1 GCA_030065265.1 Prochloraceae cyanobacterium | reverse complement strand
GCTAAAGCAGCATTACCCACAGAAGTACAACTAGCCGAGCGAAGCACTACTGAATTTAGCTATCCTCGCTCTTTACCCGCAGGCACTTTCATCGCTCCCGCGATCGCCGATAAGTAAATAAAAACCCTCTCTTAGCTACACTAAATGGTGTGACTTTCGAGGGATAGATTGAAAAAACTGTTGATAAAGCCCTTCCCTAACCCGGAAGGGTTTTATAATTTTAAATCTTTTTCTGTCATAGTAAGTTTAATATTTAGTTAAATTAATTTAGTTAATTCAAAAACAATATGAATATTAATGCAATTTAAGATTGATATTTAAAATACAAACCGAATAATAAAATTGCACGAATAAAGCAAGATATGGCTTTGAAATGAGCGATCGGGCTGAAGATCGCAAAGAATTGGTTACTATCGACGATTTATATTGTTTGAGAAGTAACAAGTAATTTAGATTACATTGAAATTAAATATTGCGATCGCTCAATGCTTTAATTTTTTGAAAATTCGGGCAATTTTTGCGGTAATAGGATCTAGTTCTATATTGAGCAAATCGCCTGGTTTATTTTTTTTGAAGGTAGTTGTTTTAAAGGTAGTTGAATAGATATTAAAGGAAAGTAAATCGTCTTTGATATCGATTACTTGTAATAAAGCACCATTCAAACATACCGAATCCATAACCGACAAATATTCAATTAAATCATTTTCAAAAGATACTTTCATCAAAAATCGCTCTTCAGGTAATCTTTCCATTGAAATAAATTTGACAAACCCAGTAGGAATTCCATAGAAAAAAGTGCCAGGGATTTCATCGCCTAAACGGACTGCTGGTTCTAAGTTTACTTGTTTTTGAAGCGAATAATTTTGAAATTGATTGAGATTACTTGGATAAAATTTTAAACAACTAAAACGATCTTTATCTTCTTGGGATAAAACTCTTAACACTCTTCCATCAACGGAAAGATGAGATTCAACTTTAATTTCACTAGCAAAGTCAGAAGAGATCTTGATAATAAGTTCCGGTTTAATTTGCTCGATAGTTCCAGTTTCTTTAATTAGTCCAATAAACATGAAAATGTTATCTAAAAATACTTATATCAATTCTGTAAACTAAGAAGTAAAAAACAGAAA
This sequence comes from Prochloraceae cyanobacterium, assembly GCA_030065265.1. Classification (GTDB taxonomy): domain Bacteria; phylum Cyanobacteriota; class Cyanobacteriia; order Cyanobacteriales; family JASJDA01; genus JASJDA01. The sequence continues at coordinate 6,661 of JASJCW010000266.1, read as the reverse complement.
TACAACTAATCTTGTTAAAATCAACATTTATATTGTCGATTAATAAATTTTAGTTAGTAGTGAAATGGAACTGTTATTAAAGGCGAAAATGCAAAAATCGCCCAACTTAAATACCAATAACTGGAATCTTCGATCGCAACTGTTTCGCTCAGCAAAGCATCGATTCTTTCTGTGAAGCGATCGCGAGGCAAACTACAACTAAGCCCGACGCTGAAACTGCGATCGTCTAATTTAAAATAATTAGAGCCAATTGTTGCTTTGGCTATCTCTAACAAAGATTCTGCCAGCAATAGACTATCTACTTTTCGAGCGGCTAAAGCATCAGCCCGCATTTCTCGTAATAATAACAACTCTTCCCACAATAGTTCTGTATTTGGCAACCAAAAACTAAAAACTTTCAACCAACCTAACCAAAAGAAATAAAAAGTATCGCGACGATCGCAATGGGCTTGTTCGTGTGCAATAACTGCTTCTAAAGAATCGCGATCGAGAATATTTAACATTCCTCTACTAACAACTAATTGTGAATTCCAAAAGCCAATTTGCGCGCTGTAAGGAAAATCTGTTTCAAGAATGCGAGCTTTTTTCCCTGCAACTAATTCTTGAGAATATTGATTAATTTCTCGTTGGCTAATGTATCCTTGATAGCTTAATTTTAAAAGAATGGCGATCGCTAAAATATTGAAAAGTAAGCATAAAACATAGCTCAGCCAACTTGCATGCAAGCCTAACATAGTACCATCAGATCCCATAAAAATGACGGCAAAAGCGGTCATTAACAATAAAATAGGTGGAAAAATGAATAAAAATAGAGATCTACCCCAGCGTTTTTGCCAACTATCCTCTACAGGAAAATCTAGAGAGCGCAAAGCCCAGGCGAAAATAACAGCAAAAATAATCATCAACCAATGCATTATTTATTCCCCTCCTTGCGCTGACTACGCAGTCTTTCTAAACGAGAGGCGATCGCCTCTATTTGCTCGATACTGGTGCGATCGAGGCTATCGGCAAAAGATGCGACAACATCGGGGTTGCTAATGGCTAAAAAGCGGCGTAATTGTTCGTAAGATTCGATCGCCCGAGCTTCTTCGGGGGAGATTAAAGGTTGCCAAACGTAAGCCCTTTCTTTTCGATTACAAGTTAGCCAGCCTTTTTTAGTCAAGCGTTGCAAAACTGTAGTAACCGAAGTGTAAGCTAATTCTCGATCTGGATCTGTCAAAATTATTGCGTGTATGTCTTTAACCGTCGCCGAACCCAGTTCCCAGACTATGTTTAAAATTTCTCTTTCTAACGGGCCTAAAGAAAGTTGTTTCGGGCGGTAATCAGGTAAAGGAGCCATAAATAATCCGATCGGAGCTAACAATATAATATTTAAGTCAATTTTTTTAACAAGGTTGGCTTCTTTACTACTAATTTTATATTCCTTTGCATTATCCCTTTCTGGTTCTCAATCTTTTTTAAAATAAATTAATTTAGCTAAAGTTTTGTATCGTAGATCGCCTTTTAATTCTCTGTTGTCGAGCGAGTAAAGATAAAGATAATTTCTAGTTGCAAATTTTTAGCGCGATCTAAACTAATTTTAATTTTTTGAATGAATTCGCGAAAATAAAATCTCCTTTCTGATTCGGAAAGATCGAGCCAAAATTGTTTAATAAAAACTGTTTTAGTTAATTCTTGAACGTTAACTGGAGGAATTTTACCTAATTCGATTGCTATTTCTGATATTTCTGTACGTACTTGATAACTGCGTAATTTAAAAGTGTCTTCATCGAGAATTTCAGCTTGTTTTAAGTTTGATAGCTGAGCTAAGATTGCTTGTTTTTTCGCAATTTTATCGGCTCGAATTTGTTTGATAGTTTCTATACTAGGAGTATTAATTTTAGCAACTGCATTTGGTAAATCTTGACAAATTTTGTCGATCGTTCTTTCTAAAACTTTTTGATAAGGAATAGCCTTGCATTTTGGCCGATTCTGACAATTTGATGGGCGCAAATAGAGATATTTTTTTGTTTTACTTCTATTAACAGTTCGGCCCACTTTCATGAGACATTCGCATTGTTGACAGAAAACTAAACCTGCAAGCGATCGCGGTGCAGATGCGGTACGGGATGGTAAACGACTGTTGCGACGTAACAGGCGATCTATTTGGGCCGCTTCGTCTCTAGATATAATTGGGATGTGAGTATTAGAAATAATTTCTTTATTTTGATAAATTAAATCGCCGCGATAAACTGGATTGGTCAGCCAGCGACGACCGGTGGAAACTGCTATTTTTTTACCGTATCTTTTTTCTAAATAACGTACTGCGCCCCTCAAAGATCCAAATAATAAAAAACGTTCGACAAAATCTTTTACTACTGGAGCAGTCGAGCGATCGATGATATATTTATCTTTACCCCGACGATAGCCGTAAGGTGCTTTACCTGGGGGTGGTAAGGTTTTAAGCCGGTTGCGGGCGTGTCCTTGTTTGAGGCGATCGCTGTATTGATTTCGGGCAATTTCTTGGAGTATTTTCGCTAAATTTGTTTTAATATCTTCAGTTGAATTATATTCTTGTTGGGCAGCAATAATTTCTATTCCTAAAGATGCTAATTTATTGAAGCGATCGCTAATTTGTTCTAAATTGTCTCCTAATTCTGCTAAATTTCTGATTAACAAACAATCTGGGGCTGTATTTTCGCAATCTTCTAATAATTGCAAAAGTTGTTCCCTTTTACCTAAATCTTCATAGATTCGCTCTACTTCTAAGCCCCAGATTTCTTTTTTTTCTGAGGATTCTAACAAAGGATCTCGATAGATATAAGCAATTATTTTCAATTTTATTAGCCCGATTCGCTCGAAGTAAGTTAGAGCATTTTTTAATTAATTTGAGAAATTTCGATAATATTGCCATCTGGATCTTTAGTAAATAAAGCTGCACGACCCGAAGCACTCATTTGCAACCCATATCCATATTTTTCTAAGCTTTTTTTAGCTTCTTCTAAACTGCTAACTGCAAAAGCTATGTGGTAATTTCTGCCCCATTTTTCTTTGTTTTGAAGTTCTGTGTGTAAATTTTGATGTAGGATTAAATGAAGTTGGTAAGATCCTATTTGATACCAAATACCTGGATATTTTAACTGGCGATCTATTTTTTCTAATCCTAATACTTTACTGTAAAATTCTTCTGCGGCTTTGAGATCGGAAACTAAAATAGCTGTATGCAAACATTGAGTAATCATAGTAATTTATTGGTTGCTAAAAATTGTCGATTTATAACTCTTAACATTGTTATTTGCTTGGTATTTTTTATTTATACAAAGATAAATAAATTTCTACAAGTGCAAGATAAAGTTAAATTTTTAATTCAAGATTAAATATACAAGAGTAGTAAAATACACAAATTAAATTGTTTGTGGATTTTTCTTTTTCTAACTTGATTACTCCCCAAATTATAGGGATTCTTTATGTAATTTTAATTATATTGTTTGCTGTGGTAACGATAATCTCAATATTTGAAGGATTTACTTTAGGATTTTTTAACGGTCTGAGAAATTTGATTTTAGCTCCTTTAGGATTGTTCGTGTCTGTCATTGTGACCAGAATGGCCTTGGAAACAACCATCGTTTTATTTAAAGTAGCTGACAATACAGCAGCGATCGCAAATAATACCAAACAAATTGAGGGTAGTCGAATCTAAAATAGCAGTAACAAGGATATTTTAGCTCCAGAGACGACGGCGGGCAGATCCTTTAAGGCGATCGTGACTATCTCTCAGTAGAGTGGGAATGTCTAAATTTTGAGGACATTTTGGCAAACAATCGCCACAATCAGTACAGCGATCGCCTTTTTTACCCCAAAACCAATGACCGGCATTTTCAAACATTCTATAACGATATTGACCGTATTTTGTCATATCAAAACCTACCGCTAAATTTCGCAACCGCAGAATTTCAGGAATATTAATTTTTTCTGGACATGGCAAGCATTGGTAGCATTGATTGCAGAAATTTTCTTTTAAAGTTGTTTTTAAATGGTTTTCTAAGTTTTGAAAGGCGTTAATTTCTGCTTCGTTAAGAAATTCGTCGCGATCGCAATACTCTAAAGGCTGTTTTAATTCTTCAGGACTGGCCGGGCCGACACTCAGGGTAGTAATGCGGCGATCGCTTAATAAAAACCGATAATTTAACTCTAAAGGTAAAAAAGGATGAGATAATTCTTTTAAAAGTTCGGGAGGAGTGTAAAGCAGCCCTCCTTTATCAGCAGGAGAAATAATAAATACTCCCATGTCTTTTTTTGCTGCCAATTCTACCGCGATCTGGTTGCGAGCGAAGAAATAATAATAGTGAAGATTGACAAAATCAAATAAATCCGTTGCGATCGCTGCTAAAATAAGCTCTAAACTCCCGTGAGTAGAAAAGCCGATGTGTCCTATTTTACCCTCCGCTCGAGCTGATTTTAAAGCTTTCATACAACCATCACTATCTTGTACCCAGGCTAAATGTTCCCGAGTATTGATACCGTGAATTGCCACGCAATCAAGATATTCCAGGCCGAGACGATTTAGCGATCGCAACAGCAGATCTTTCGTTTCTTCAGCATCTAGGGTAGGTGGCAATTTGGTAGTAATGTGTATTTGGTTTCGGGGAACTAGAATTTTAGCGAGAGCATTTCCTAAATATTCCTCACTTTTGCCATAGGATGAGGCAGTTTCTAGGTGATTGATTCCCGACTCTAAAGCTGCTTTTATGGTAGCTAAGGCTTGAGTTTCGCTCGCCAAACAGCGCATAGTCCCCAAAGAGAAAACAGAAAAATTTAAATTGGTTTTCCCAAACCTGCGATAGCGCATAAAATTTTTATTTTTTATGAATTTTCGGTACTGCTAGAACCTCCTCTTTGGATTAAATCTTCTGGTTTGAGATTGGCAATAAACTCTTTGAAAGCTTTCTTTTCTTCTTCATCAGCTTCTCGATCTACCGGGATCGAAGCATCAGCAACCACTTCTTCCATCACCCAAATAGGGCTGTTAGTACGCAAAGCAATTGCGATCGCGTCGCTAGGACGACAGTCTACCTCTTTTTTTGTTTCTCCGCGACCTAGACAAAGAACCGCATAGAATGTATTATCTTGGAGCGAATGAATGACAATCCTCTCCAATTCCATTTCCCAAGCTTCTAAAATATTGACAATTAAGTCGTGGGTTAAAGGCCGAGGTGGTTTTTGTTTTTCTAGGGCACTGATTATTGCTTTAGCCTGATCTTGACCTATATAGATCGGCAAAGCACGACGGTCTGAACCGTCTTTTAGTAATACTATCGGACTGCGCGTGACCGCATCTAATGCTATTCCAGCAACTTTCATTTCAATCATCGGCTTAGCCTCTAGGAAAATTTCGGCATTTTAGGTGTGTAAGCGAAGAGTTAAATTTTGTTGAAGGGGCTGGCGGGCCAACTTAACACTGCTATTATTTACATTACTTAATGTGTTCGATCGCTACCAGCGATTTAAGAGAGATTAGGTCACACTTTTGCAATGATATTCTCTCACAGTATGCCCTAGAATGAGGGCCATAAAATTTAAATAAATCGAAAAAACATCGGATTGTTTTTTTCTTTGCTTACCTAAGCTTTATTTTATTCTCTCAAAAAAAAATAGTGTTTACAGGATTAATTCAAGGATTGGGTTCGATCGATTCTTTAGAAAACGATCGCCTTACTATCTCATTACTCAAAAATAGCTCTCACGCTATTCTATCGGATCTCGCTATTGGTGACAGTGTTGCTGTAGACGGAATCTGTCTGACAGTAGAAACCATTTTAGCTAACGGTTTTGTCGCCACTGTTTCCCCAGAAACTCTATCGAGATCTACCCTCGAAAATCGAGATCGCGCTTCTAAATACGTCAATTTAGAGACTTCCCTGCGGGTTGGCTCGAAAATCGGCGGACATTTTGTTACCGGCCACGTTGATGGAATCGGTTGTTTAAGAGAATCTTTATCTACCGATCGCGCTTGGGAAATGACTTTTGCTTCTCCTCCATCCTTAGCCGATCGCTGGCAAGATTATATTGCTAGGCTAGTCTTATCAAAAGGAAGTATTTCTGTCAATGGGATTAGTTTGACAATAGCTGAATGCGATCGCGAGGGAAGTTGGTTTAAAGTGGCTGTCATTCCTTTGACTTATGCAGAAACCAATCTACGCTATCTCAAAATTGGCGATTGGGTAAATATTGAAGGAGATATTCTCGGTAAATACGTCGATCGACTTTTAAGCCATCGTTTGGGGGATAATAATCATCGAGAGGATATTAGTTTAGGCTTTTTAGCCGAACACGGTTATTTGTAGATAAAGAGATAATAGAATAATGACGATTAGATCTTTTTGGAAAGCCGTCAAAATTGAAGAAATTCAATCTCCTTACGATACAGTTCATCTCAAAATATTTTATCCGTGCCCAAAATCTACAGGAAAACAGCAAATTTTTGCTCCGGTTAATCCTGAAAATGCCCCTTTTCCTGTGCTAGTGTTTTTTAGTGGCGGAAATTGTAGTTTAGACAATTATCAGTGGCTTGCCGAGAATTTAGGGGCCAGAGGCATAATAACGGTATTATCTAATTGGGTTGGCGAAGTTTTGCCAGGTATAGCTGGACTTCTCCCAGGGACTAATTTAAGCAGTCGCAAAC
>JASJCW010000265.1 GCA_030065265.1 Prochloraceae cyanobacterium | reverse complement strand
AGAGGTCGAGAGGCAACAGCTAAGTTACAATGAACCTTGAGAAAATCACCGACGCGATCGAGGAATAATTGCTCTTCAGAGGTGCTTGTGGGGCGAATAAACAGACAAAACTGGGAAAATATATCTCCCCACTCAGGAAGCGATCGCGGTTGGGAAAATTCAATTTTAGGCAGTTTTGAGAGGGCGTTTTGATAAGACTGAGATAAAATGCGATCGGGGTTAGTTGGAGAGAGATCGACGATCGCCGCAGTAATTCCGCTTTTTCCTGCTGCAACTATATCGCAACCGAACATTGGTAAGGGGTATTCGGGACGAGGGAACATCACGCAGTGCAAAATATCTAAATTATTGCCTACTTTAGCTAATTCTAAGTGCATTTTGCGAAATTGCGGCGTTTGATAGCAACTATTTTTAATAATTAGTTTTTCCCCTTCTAATTTTCCTTCAACATAACCGAGTCCTTCAGGCAATATGTAGGGAGAGAGATCTAAATATTTTTGCCACGATAGGATAATGCGATCGGCTAGTTGAACGATTAATGGATGTTGTTCTTTTAAAGCAAGGTTTGAGGTTTGTAACATTGCGATGCTTGTTTCCAAGGACATTAGTTAATTTAGGATACGATCGATCTCTAGGATAAATCGAGAGAGTTTTGTTAAAACCAAGTTAAACTAATTGGTACTCGGTAGAAGTTGTCATTCAAGAATAAGATTATTTTTATGTTTACTTTAGGATGGCCCGAAGTTGCAATCATAGCAGCGGTAGTATTAATAATTTTCGGCCCCAAGAAGATTCCAGAAGTTGGTAGAGCACTTGGTAAAAGTTTACGTAGTTTTAAGGATGAAATCGGTAACACTGCAAATAAAAAAGAAATAGACGCAGAGGACTCTCAAAAAAGTTAACCAAAAGCAAATATTCAAAGATTAAAATTAGTTGCCGATCGCATTTATATTTTACCAATGCGGTCAATCGGCCAAAAACGGAATACTGCATGACCGATCGCGTTTTCTTGGGGTAAAAAGCCCCAGATATGAGAGTCATTACTATTATTGCGATTATCTCCCATGACAAAGAGTTCTCCTGGGGGAACTTTGACGGAGGGTAAATTATAATTCGGCGGAGCGGCGATATAATTTTCTTGTTGAGGGCGATCGTCTAAATATAGTATGCCATCTCTTACCGCTACGGTATGCCCCGATTCTCCGATGGTTCTTTTAATAAATGCTTGGCTTTTATCGTAGCCTTGCATTTGCAGTAATGGAGGTGGCTCGAAGACGACTATATCGCCTTGTTTAGGTGGATGAAAATGATAGGATATTTTTTCTACTACCACGCGATCGCCACTTTCTAGAGTAGGGAACATCGACTCGGAAGGAATATAGCGAGGTTCGGCGATAAAAGTACGGATTAAGATAGCTAAAATTAAAGCTATACCAATTACTTGTAAATTGCCCCAAACTTGCTGCCAAAACCCCAGATTTTTTGGTTGGTTTGATTGTGATGATTGAGATTTTTTAGTTTGCTCGGTCATGTGAGTTGATAATTTTATGTTCGATCGCCCCCGGCACTATTTTACGCTTACTTACTTTGTCTGTCTAACTTTCATCTTGATTTAGATTTGAAAATCATTCCAAGCAAGTAAACTATTTTTTTTTGAATATATGAGTCAGGCAATCTTAAAAATACAAAAATTGGCAATCAAATTTAGAAATAGCGCAGGTTTAATATAATCATTGTGCTAGTTGTGCTTTGGCTACAGCCCAAAGTTTTTCTAATTCATCGAGAGTGTATTCTGTTAGCGGGCGATCGGCAAAAGATTCTATTTTTGACAAGCGTTGAATGAATCTTTGATTCGTCCCTTGTAAAGCATTAATCGGATCGAGATCGTACCAACGGGCAATATTAACTAACGTAAATAATAAATCTCCTAACTCTGCCTGTTGATGATTTTTATCTTCACTAGCGAGTGCTTCTTTAAATTCTGCTAATTCTTCTTTAAACTTATCCCATACTCCATCGGCATTATTCCATTCCAATCCAGCAGCAGCAGCTTCTTTAGACATCTTCATTCCTGCCATTAAAGGGGGTAAAGTACGAGCATACGAGCTGAGTTTGTGAGAAAGTAACTGAGCTTGTTGAGAAGTTTCTCCTTTTTCAAGCATTTTAATTTGTTCCCAGTTGCGGCGTACTTCCTCAGCCCCTTTTACTTTAACATTTCCAAAAACGTGAGGATGGCGGCGAATCAATTTATCAGCGATTCTTTCAGCAACTTCTTTGAGGCTAAATTGACCGTATTCGCTGGCTATTTGGGCTTGTAAGACTACTTGTAAAAGTAAGTCACCTAATTCTTCGGCGATCGCTTCTTTATCTTCTGTTTGGATGGCGTGAACTACTTCGTAAGCTTCTTCAAGTACGTAAGGAATTAAACTTTTAGGTGTTTGTTCTAGATCCCAAGGACAACCTCCGTCGGGAGATCTTAATTTTGCTACTATTTCAATTAAGTTCTGCAATGCTTCGAGAATAGCTTTTGATGTTTGTTCTGCCTTCATATAATCAAAATTTTAGGTCTACTTAAATATTTTTAACGATATTAGTGTTTCTTGCCATATTTTCCAAAGCTAAGAATTTCACGAATAAGTAAATCCAACTATTTTTTTTTGCGATGAGCAGATTTTCGTGCTGAACTGTTCCGAGAGGATTTTTGAGATTTCTTATAACTCGAACAGATCGTATCGCTGAGAATATGACTCAGAGATCCTAATTCCAAACCAACTAAAGTTGCGATCGCAATATCTTTATATTCTCGAGTTAAAAGGGCGATCGAATTCTTGATAAATTCTTGCCAGTTCCAGTGAAAACCGAAAATTGCTTGTCCTAAAGCTACAGTGAAAACACTGATTAAACTCAAAAAAACAAATAAATAACAAACTCGCAAGATTGTTCCGATCCAAAAGCCATGTGAAAATATGCTGCGATGGCGCAATAGTTTTTGATAGGGTAACCAGATCGATTTTAATCTGCCCCAGCGTTTGAATTGTCTCGAATGAGTATCGAGATCCGGGCCGAACATCAAACCACTAAAAAGAAAGCTTCCAGAAACGATTAAAGTCAATTCCCCACTTTCAGTCAACAACCAACAGATAGTTGCGATCGGGGCTAAGATCCATAAAGTAATGCGATCGTGGGTACTACCAGAGGGCATATGTAGTTAATTGGTAAAAATCACTTGTAATTATGGTGTCGATCTAGTTAGATATATTTTTTTTGCAAAATATTTTATTATTGTGTTAATATGTTTTTTGTCGGGCGATTAGCTCAGCGGTAGAGCGCCTGCCTTACAAGCAGGACGTCACTGGTTCAAATCCAGTATCGCCCACTAATTACAACAAACTATTGCTCGATCTGTTTGTAATTTTTGCATAGTAACACTTTATTTGTCATCGGTAACAAATTAAACGACGTTTAACTAATTATCTGCCACTTAAATGTTGATTGCTAAATGGGAATTTAGATCAAAAAACAATTAACCTAAAAATAGGCATTGTAGATTATAAAGCAGTAATACTATACTTTCTTTAGCGGCAAAGTTATGCTTCGAGTCACACTTTACTGTACATTATTTATGTTCGAGGATAGCGATAGCAATTTGTTAAGAGAACAAATAGTTTGTTACTGCATAACCGATCTAATTTGTGACAAGATCGGTTTAATTTTAAGTTTACATTTTTGTAAAACTTAAGGTATAAATTATTTTTTAAACTGCATTATTTACCGTTGCTTCGAGAGTTTTGAGATACTCTGTATTAACGCCAGACTCTCGAGTTAAAGCAATTTTTCCAGTACGAGCAATTTCGCGAATGCCAAATTTATTAAGCATTTGAATAATTGCCACTATTTTGCCAGGATCTCCGACTACTTCTACAGTTAAAGACTCTTCAGAAGTATCGACAATCCGAGCGCGAAATATTTCTACGATTTCGATCGCCTCGGAACGATTAGAAGAATTAACATTAATTTTAATTAGCATCAATTCTCTTTCAATACAGGGAGTTGTAGTAATATCCTGTACTTTAAGAACGTTAATCAGCTTATAAAGTTGTTTAGTTAACTGTTCGATCGTGCGATCGTCTCCCGGTACTACCATAGTGATGCGAGAGACACCAAATTGTTCGGTAGTGCCGACTGCTAAACTCTCAATATTATAACCGCGACGAGCGAATAATCCAGCTATTCTAGTTAAAACTCCGGCCTCGTTTTCTACTAAAACGGAAAGTGTATGTTTCATTGATTAAAGATCGATACCTATAAGAAGACTCGAGTTTAGCAATAATAGCGATCTAGCTAGGTTTTTCTGTTGTTTTTAAAGTTTTTTTCCAACCAGTCTAAAATAATTCGGTTGAAGCGATCGGGGGATTCATCATGAGGACAGTGTCCGGCGCAATCTAATTCTACTAGATCGATTTGTGAATTCAAAGAGGCGAATTTTTCAGCTAAATTAATTTTACCCAATCGAGGAGGAATAACTCGATCTTGAGTTCCCCAGACTAACAAGGTGGGTATTTTTAGTTGGGGTAATAAGAGTTTAGCAGGAAGACCAAAAGAGCTTTGAGTTGTACCGATAAATAGTTTACAAAAGGCTCTAGTTGCTCCCTCATCTTGAGGTGGAATTGCTAAAATATCAATCAACTCCTCGGTGATTGCAGCGCGATCGCAATAAGCTAGTTTAACCCAATTGGCGATCGTTTCTCTGCGACGCAAAAACTGAAAGATAACTGGGATTAAAAGAGAAGATGCGACGATCGCCTTAAGAGTTTTTTCAATTGGTTGCACCCACTTGGGAATCATTTCTTGTTGTGAGGATAAATCTAATAAAGAAAGCATGACTAATCCTCTAGCCATTTCCGGGTAAGTGGTTGCTGCTGTTAAAGCAATTAAAGAGCCGATCGAATTACCAACTAATATTGCGGGAGTATCGATAAAAATTTGCCAAAAATCGTGTAATTGCTCGACCCAGAGATCTATATTGTATTCAGTAGGGGCTTTTCTCGACGCGCCAAACCCTAATAAATCGATCGCATAGACTGTATTATTTTCGCTCAATTGAGGAATATTTTTGCGCCAATGTTCGATCGCCGCGCCAAATCCGTGAATCAAAATTATTGGCATCGTCGCAGGATTAGTCTGCTTCGCTCTCATGAAACTGAACCTAATTTGCCAACCTCGCCAAACCCAATCCCTTTGATTGCCAATTCTATGATGCCAAGGATCTAGACTCGTCACTATTTTAAAAAAAATTTACATACTGCTGATTATACAGTTATTCTGTCGAATTAGGCTTTTTGTTGTATTTTTCGATAACTAGGATACAAATCTATCCAATTAAAATAACAGCAAAACCTCAATCTTAGATGCAGCTTGCTATCGATTGTAAGTAAAATAAATGATAGATAAACTTTAATTTAAATTCAAAACTCTAAGTAGAAAATTCAAATACGCCTGTGAGAGATACAAGAAGTAACCAGCGCGACGTACCCAAAATCAACGGCAAGATTCGTTTCCCCAAAATTCGTGCGATCGACCCCGATGGCGAACAGTTAGGCATTATTACACCCCAAGAAGCTTTAAAAATAGCTGAAGAGAAAGAGCTAGATTTAGTTTTGGTGAGTGAAACTGCTAACCCTCCTGTTTGCCGAATTATGGATTACGGTAAATATAAATTTGAACAAGAAAAAAGAGCTAGGGAAGCAAGAAAAAAACAGCATACTGCTGATATAAAAGAAGTAAAGATGCGTTACAAAATTGACGACCACGATTACAACGTGCGCGTTAATAATGCAAAACGGTTTTTAAAATCAGGGGATAAAGTAAAAGCTACAATAACTTTTCGCGGTCGCGAAATTCAACATTCTAATTTAGCGCAAAGACTGCTCGAGCGTATGGCAACAGATCTCGAAGAAGTAGCAGAAATTCAACAAGCACCGAAAAGAGAAGGTCGCAATATGATGATGCTGCTCAGTCCTAAAAAATCTTAAAAAATCAATAATTTTTAATTCAAACTTACGAAAATCTCGATTTCTTAGACTTATTTAAGAATTATCGAGGTTTTTTTGATATCAAAAATAAAGATCGACTTAGTATTGTCAGTGATTTCTGTGATACCTTTGTTGAGTAAATTGCAGTAAATTAAAAATAAAGCCAGCTTTAAGAGCTATGGATGTACAAGAATTAAAATTTCTGATTAAATTAATAACTCAAGCAGATTATCGCGCTAAATTTGGCGAAATTACGATCCTTAAATCTGCTGAAAAAAATAGAGCTTGTCGTAGCTTGAAAGAAAATAATTATATCGATCTTATTGAAAAAATTGACAAATTAAGAATAACCGACGCAGGTAAGATTTTATTAACAGAAGATAGTTCAAATTTACCAATTACTCCAGAAGAGTATAAAGCGATTAAAGCTTTTTCTAAACAAGATATTTTAAGTCCAGGAAAAACAAATACTAAACCAGACAAGCGTAATGAAATAATAAGTAGTTTAATCGATAAAGGTTTTCTTGAAGCAATAAAAATTCTTATTAAAGAAGTTTGGCTGACAGAAGAAGGTAAAAAGTTTTTAGCAACAGAATCTAGCTTCAATGGTGGTGGAAATATTACTTTTAGTAAGAAAATGTTCGCCGATTATCTTGGTTTTATTCGTAATTATTATGCAAAATCTGCTCCAGCTCAAATATCAACAAATGGAAAAGCACCAGCAACAACAATAACAGAGAAGCCAACAGATGAAGAGATTTTAAATGCGATCGTTGATTTAGACAGTAAACTAGCAACAGATAATTATTTACCGATCTTTCACCTCAGAAATAAATTACAACCTCCTTTAAATAGAGAAGAATTAGATAATGCTTTATATCGCTTGCAAAACGACGACAAAATTGAATTTAGTAAATTAGCTGATGGAACGCATTACAGCAAAGAAGAAATAAATGCAGGAATTCCTCAACCTGTAGGAGGTTCTTGGTTTTTTATCATGGTTAACGATTAATCAATTGAAAACTAAATAGTATTACAAAAAAGAAGAGTAATGAAATCCATCGACAAAATTATTTGCCAAGAAATTAACCCATTCGATCGCGAGTCTTTAGTACCTGGTAATTTTTGGGAAGAACAACAAGAAGCAGCCTTTGCGGTTAATTCTATTCATGAACAAGAAATAAAACAAATTGAAGTTATCTTGAATTCGGTTCAAAAAGATGCCCTTAGTCGAACCATTTTACTTACTGGAGATAGCGGATCTGGTAAAAGCTATTTATTAGGAAGATTAAAAAGAAATCTGAACGATCGCGCTTTTTTTGCTTATATCGGCCCTTGGCCCGATAGTAAGTATATGTGGCGGCATACTTTGCGTCAAACGGTAGATAGTTTAGTTTGCAAACCAGAAGGTCAACAAGAATCCCAATTATTATTATGGTTAAAGGGTTTATCTGCATTTAGATCTCAAGGTTTAGCTAAAAAGATTTTAGGTGAAAGAGGATTATTCATTAAAAATCTTCGCGATACTTATCCTACTGGTATTTATAATGCTAAACAATTTTTTGGAGTATTATACGATCTAACTAATCCAGATTTATATAATTTAGCTTGTGATTGGTTGCGAGGTGACGATCTCAGCGAAGAAGATTTAAAAAAACTAAAAGTTAAAAAATCGATCGATAGTGAAGAAGCGGCTCAAGGAATTGTCGGTAATTTCGGAAAAATATCAGTTGATAATCGACCAATTGTATTGTGTTTCGATCAATTAG
>JASJCW010000264.1 GCA_030065265.1 Prochloraceae cyanobacterium | reverse complement strand
TACTAAAGGACATTTCGACTCGGTTTGGTGTATCGCCTGGGGAGTTCAAACCGTCGATGCCGTTTGCCAAAGCGTCGAACGGCTCAGAGACGACGTACCCCGCCATCTTTGGGCCCGCAGCAGTGGAATCAAATTTGTCGGCAATCGGGCAACGAACGTCAAGAAGTTACTCGCCAGCACCCATACCGAAACCCGCTGTCATATCGCTTATTTATCAAAAGCGGGCTATCAAGATTTTGACAGCCTCGATTGGGACTGGGAAACTCCCCACTTAATTACTTGGGCCCGTCGCGCCGCGATCGTCAATGCTGGCATGTATAAATATCACGAATCGATCGTCGCCAAATTAGCCGCCGAAGGTTATCAAATCCTCAATCCCGACGATCCCACCGCTGATGAAATGGAATCCGCTCAAGAACTAAAGGCGGATTTAAAGGAACAGGTCACAATTGCCTATCACAAATATTGCCAAGACGTAGCTGGGGAACAAAAATTATCTTTTGAAGAGTATCAACGCCTAGAGTCCAAGCTTAATACTACTGAAGCCGAAGAGCGTCAACTTAAAAAAGCGCAAATCTCCAAACGTTACGGCGATATTGAAGTTACCCCAGAATTAGTTGAAAAAGATGATAATGGTTGGCACGCTAAAATTCAACTTCATTACTACCTCACCATCGGCAACCAATTTTTAGCCGCTCGAGACGCTGCTAAATTAAAGGAATTAACTAAGGACACCAACAAAGCCTTTAAACCCGATGTTAACAAGCAGCAACTGGCCATTCGAGTTAACGGTCTCGAAATTATCGGCATCAAACAATTCTTCAAACCAGGGGCAGTATTTAGCGATCGCACTTTAAGAAACTGGCTTAAATTAGTCTCGGCTCCCGTCCTCAAACAAAATATTAAAGACATTTATGGCGTAAATATTTGTCAAGCTGGGGGTGCGATCGCTCAAGCCAATAAACTGCTCAACAAAATGGATTATAAATTAGTCCAATGCGGTTGGGCCGGAGGTAAAAAAGATGGTCATCGCCTTTATAAATTAGTCCCCATCGACCACGATGGCAGAGCAGCGGTCTTCGGTAAATGGTTAGAGCGCGATTTTAATTACAATGTCGATCCCAATACAGCCCTTTATCTAGGCCAGCTTTGGGCTAACCCTAGCAATGGGTCTGTCAATAATAAGATGTTATTAGAAATCGCCGCCGCCGGAGGAAAATATCAAGCCCCACCAAGGCAATCGACCGTTGAAGAACATTCCATGGAAGATTGTGCTTGGTTGCTGTGCCAAATTGAAAAATTCCTTCAAAGTCATCGAGATCCTAGCGGTTGGCTCGAATTCTTTGAAAGCGTTAAAGCAACTTTCTTTGCCGCAACTTGGGATTACATCGCCAAATTTAAAGGGATCGATTTCGTTCGCGATTTAGCCAGCAAGATTTTTGCGGTTGGCGGAGAAAAAGCGGTTATAGCCACTCAAGTGGCTTTCTAGGTCAATCTCCACACCAATCTACTAAATATACTTATGGAATATATTTAGACCGTTAACCAGAGTTAACCCAGGTTAGATCTTTAAGATCTATGAAGATCTAGATTTTAAGTTCCCACTTATTTGACCGACCAGTCAGTCAATTTGGTTGGGAAATTTCTCGCTCTGATTTTTCGCGATAAAATCTCAAATAAGAGACCAGTTAAACAGGATTTTTGTTCGAGAGAATTTGGGGGGTAGGTAATTCCTCATTTAAACTTTTATAGCTAATAATTAAGCTTTCTATTGCTTCTTTAGCGTTATCTAAAGCTTCCTGATATGTGTCTCCGTGTGTACGCCAATAATTCCCGGGAAAATCAGGCAGTGCTACTAAATAACAATTATCTTCATCAGACCATTCAATATGAATTCTATATTTATATTTATCCATTTTGCTTCCTTTCTACTTCTGTAATTGCCTTGAAAATTTCTCTTTCTTGATATTTTTTGGCATCATTACTGTCTTTACCAGCCAATGTGATTTTTCCCGAATATAATGGGTGAATCCAGTTAGTATGACTACCCTTTCCTGGTTTTTGAATAAATCCAGCTTTTTTTAATAATGCTTTCAATTCTTTAATTTTTTTAGGCATTACTATTTTGTTTTCTTTCCTAGAATAACTTGTAAACTACTCACACTGACCTAACTCGAAAGTCTCTGTATAAAAACATCGATCTCGCTTAAAGTTCAAGTTCATTTTCTTGAGAACGAGTTCGAGAACGGGTGAGCTGGCGATAGCGAGATCGTTGTTTTTGTTGTTCTAGTTCGATTTGGCGGTGAGCACTCGAGAAGATCTCGAGATCGGCTACTGAAAAATTGGCAACAGTATCGGGGTTAAGCTCGGGTTTAAGGTCTTTGGGACTGTTGGAGATATTGAGCAGATCGCTTGAATTTTCTCGTTGGCGAACTATGAGACGATCTCGACTAGCTTCAATAAAATAGTCTTTGTTTCGATAAGTACCGTAGATAGGCAACTGTCCTTGAGCGCGTTCTCCATATTGGAGAACCATTGCTCTTGCCGCGTCGCGGAAGTTTCTAATCTGATTTAATCTCTCGGTTTCTCGACCTATTTTGCCAATATATTTAAGATTGCGACTGCTGAGATCTTCTTTTTCTAAAAGCCAATCAGGGGATTTAATCGTCGCGGATTTTTCGAGCGCATGATATTCGAGGATTAAGCGATTGTTATCGGTACGATCAAGGACTTGTAATTTATGACGAAATCCAGCTCCGGTGCGGTGGGTGTAGGAATGTTCCATCCTCAATTTATTATCTTGGAAATAGTTAATATTGCGATGGGGATCTCGCATCCCATAAGATCGCATCGTCAGCCCCAGATAATCTCTAATTTGGTTTCTTTGCTGCTGTTCTATTGAAACTGGTTCTAATTGAACCTGATTTGCTTGTAGTTCGGCTCTAATATTTTTGTATAAATTATCTTCTAGTTTGTTGCGATCGTATTGGGTTATTTTGCCATCATTAACCGCGAAGGCGAGCGAACCATCATTTCTAGTTACTTCGAGGTTGTTTTCATCGCGGCGCACCAATTTGAACCCATCTTTATTTAAGGTGAGGATGTTATCAGTTTGTTTTTGACCTTTATTAGTTAGATACAGATCGATATCTCTGGCAACTTCAATAGCGTGGCCGTATCGAGGTGAATCTTCAAATTGCTGTTGCCGCTCGATTGCCCTTTGTTGTTGCTGTGCTTCAAGTTGTTTTAACTGGTTGGCAAAAGCCTGAAAGCGTTTTCGATCGTGGTCATTAACATCAATTCGACTGAAATACTGTTGCGATTGATCTGAGCGGAAATTGACCGCGAGGATAGTCCGGTTGTTTTTAAAGTCGAAAATGGTCAGGCGGCTGCAATCAGAACAGAGGCGCAAGCTCATAGAGTCTTTGAGGTAATTGCGTTTGCCGAATTCTTGTCGTGAAATTAAATAATTATCTTGTTCGGTGCTGATGAATCGGGGCCTAGTTTCTTGACCGTATTTGTTGAGTAAGGCGATCGCCGTTTTAAAAATACTATCGCCATACCAAGTTGGTTCAGCTTGAGTAGCCTGCTGGGGCTGTTTCTTAAACGCGGCAATTTTAGCTAGCATCGGATGGGGGCGTTCGCGTAGCTCAGGCATTGCCTGCTCTTCGTACCGTCGGCTTTGCGGTGTGGGACGATCGGATTTGATTTGATGCTGTTGAACTGGCGGCGATGGCGGTGTTGAGGTTCGGTGATAGTCAGAAGTCGGTTCTAACTCCACCGAGTTAATATTTATTAGTTCGTTCCTTTGTTGCGGCTCGAAATCAATCTGAGTCTGTTTTTGCAGTCCCGGAAAACTGTAAGCAAAACCGAGCTTGTAGCCAGGATAGCTAACTCCTTCGTAATGGTAGCTAATTCCTTGAATATTTCCAGCTTCAGAGTAATGAATTTGATGGGAGATATTGTGCTGGCCTAACTTTTCCTTGAACTGAGGAACAGTTAAATTAGGACTAGATTCTAAAATGCGATCGATCCTATTTTGCAGGTATCGGCGGACGCTGCGATCTTTGGTGCGATTAAGTAGTTCGATTTCCTGTCTGGTTTGTTGGCGGTGAGGGATTTCCCACGAATAAGGTACTTGACGGATCTGATATTCTCGCTCGATCGGTCTAATTACCTTCTGCGATCGATAATAGTCGTTGTAAGTCGCGACGATCTGGCCGTTTAAATCGACTCGAGAAGTAACTAGGTGTAAATGTTGGTGGTGGCGATCGCTATGTTTAACCGCGACAAATTGAGAATCCTCAAAGCCCATTCCTTTTAAATATTTACGAGCTAATTCATCCCATTGGCGATCTGATAATTTTTCGTTGGGGTCAAGAGAAAGGGAAACGTGATAAACGGGCTGTTTAACACCGGGCCTGAGCTGACAGGACAGATCGAATTCTGCGGCCAGCTCTGAATAATTCTCCCCGAGCATATTAGAGGCGATTAATTCGGCTCTCTCCTTCTCCAAGAGATATTTGAGCAGCGGTTTAAAATTGCAGCCTTTAGTTATATTCCCAATCAATTTTTATTACTTGCTAGTTGTAATCCGATTTTTTTGACTTGAGCTAAAGTTTCTTCGAGTAAGGAGCGATCTACCTTAATCAAACTAACTTCGCGGTCGCGGGCAAATTTAACAATTTCTCTGAGGCTGTTAGCAATATCGCACAGAGCAGAGTAGATTTTAACGTTGATTTCGGGAATGGCAGCGTTAGCTAAAGGCGAGCGTTCTCTGGAGATTTCGTTTTTTTGGGTTTGAAAAATTTGAAAGCGGATATAAGCGTTAGCACTTAAACCTTGGGCTTTGCTATTATTTTCGATTACTGTTTTTTCTTCGGCAGTAAGTAATAAGGTAAAAGGAGTTCTTTGAGGTTGTTTTTTCATACAAAAGGAAAAATCTAAGCAGATTAGAGTCGAAGTAGAAACTATCTCGGGCAGATTTTAAAATATAACGAGTGTAATATATAGATTTGAGATGTAGTAAAGATTGTAGTATAGAGGCGAAATTTTAGAGATTCGGGCGACCTTGATTGAGAAAAATTTCAATAAAGATTGAATTGACTATAAAACCATTGCAGAGAAAAAATATAGCTGGTTAGAAATATAAAAACTGGAATAATCTTACCACTTTAAAAGAGAAAATAGGTAAAGAAAAATGAAAGTAAAAAAGAGTGAAGAAAGTGGTAGAGATTGCCAAAGATAACCAAAAAAATGCAAGTAGTATAAAGTATAAAGAAAATAGAAAGAAGCGGAGAAATTGGTAAATATTGGCAAGGAGTTGTAAAAAGCTGACAAGATGTAAACAAAAACTACCAAAAATGAATTGATGTATAAGAGGATAAATAATTAGATAAAGTTGGCGAATAATTCGGATCAAAATCAATTGAGAAGACTAGAATAGGATTGATTTGGAGCAGTTAGAAAAAAATCTTTAAAGATGAAATTAGTCATAACGGTAGACGTAGGCGCAAGTCTGACTAAAATAATTTATAGGCTGTGGAAAAATTCAAAAGAGTGGCAGCAGGGACAGATATGTATGTCGCCTCTGAGCGAAAAAATTACACACCAGAAGCTCAAGGACTATTTAGACTTTAAGGGATGGGTTGGAATGCCATCGCCAGAAGACGAGGCATATATATCTGTCGACGATCAGTATTATGTAGTCGGGGAATTAGCTAAAGAATTTGATGCTGAAGATCGGACGTTCGAGCGCAAATATGAGAACGCACTGTATAAAGTATTGGCAGCGATCGCGGTGGTCTTGGAAACAAACCAAATCAAGAATAAGAAACAGATCCCGATTTGGGTAAGCGTATTATTGCCCTGGGAAGAATACAACGATCGCAAGCGATTTACGACTCAGTTGCTCAAATATTTGGGAAATTATAAATTTAGGGGGCAATCGGTTAAGGTAAAAGCCTCTCAAAAAACGATCATGGTGATGCCAGAAGGCGGAGGAATAGCAACGGCATACTGTTTAAAAAAAGGAGCGCAACATTTAAAGGGAAAAACAGTTGGCATCGCAATGTTTGGGCATCAAAATGTGACGGGTTTGATCCTCAAAAATGGCAAACTAGTAGCGGGTGAGAGTCCCAAGATTGGATTGACTTGGTTTTTAGATCGTGCGATCGCACTGACATCGGATCTCAACCGAGAAAAATTGTTGAAGGCGATCGTCCAATGTTTGTCGGAACTAGAAATAGATCGGGGCACGCGATACAAGAAGCCGGATAGTTGGATCGACTCACCCGAGGGAAAGAGATTCCAATTAGGTTTGACAATGCGCCCTTCATATGATGGCAACTATGAAGGGATTAAATCTTTAGCAACAGCCAGGAGTAAAGATTTAAGGGAAGAAGAAGTAAAAGATATCAGCCGAGCGATCGCAAAGGCCCGCTCAGAATATTTTGAGAAAATCGCAAAATGGTTAAGTAAAATGTTTCCACTTCAGGAAACCGATTACTTGATCTTTTCGGGCGGAGCAGTATTATTTATTAAGCAACAATTGGAGAGTTACTGTAATAGTTATCGCCCGATTGAAACAGAGAAGGGACATAAAACCGATATTTACAAGTACATCAGATTAAAAGGAGTAGGGGAGTATGTCGGATTTAGCGAACCGTACATAGAACTAGTCAGCGATCGCGATTTTGCCACAGTAGTCAGAGAAAATTTAGAATTTAGCGATCGCGAGATTGAAGAATTATCTTTAGATGCTCGTTTTGTTGATGGCTACGGGATATTTGAGTTTACCCTCGGTATGGTTACTGAACTTGAACAACAACAAAAAGCTGAAGCTACTAAAAAAGCGAAAGCAGCTAAAAAAGCAGCAGAAGCTGTAAAAGCCTCAGATCTCAGCCCAGAAGAGATCGAACTAGCACAAGCACAATAGTGGCAAAAAAATCTTCTCGCCAGAAGATCGAGAAGAGACCAAAGTAGGTATAGCGCAGGTAAAAAATAATGAGCGAAAGTAAGCGCGTCAGTTACTCAATCACTCTCAGAGCCAATCCCAACGATAAAAATAAGATCGAGTTAATCAATTACCTCAAATCGTTCGATCGGGGTGAAGCGACTAAGAAGGTAGAAGATATCTTGATGGCGGCGTTGTTATCTTTAGCAAAACAGTATTCAGGAGAATATACCCCCGAACAGTTAAGATTGTCGGGATTAGAGAATTGTAATGCCCTTTCCCATCATTCGAGTTATCTCAGACAGGCATTAAATCTCATTGAGCCTAACTATCGATATATTCCTCAACAAGCTAGATTGCAAGAGCCTTTAACTTATCTCAACGATCGAGTTAATCAGGTAGGTGCTGTCAAGACTGAGATGGGATCTCATCATCAGAACAATTCGACTGCACTAGAAACAAAAATTGAAGCAACAGAAGAAACAGAGCATTTTACTAGTAGCTTAGCTGAAGAGGGTGATATCTCCGATGTAATGGCGATGTTCGGTTAGTAAGCGATAGCCCCTGGCTGAAGCGCAGGGGGTGAGCTTAAAGATTTTGTTGGGTGTTTACGACCAAAATATAGCAAAAGTTGAGCAATGTTGAGCAAGTTTTCTATCAGGTTCGCTAAAATCTTTGTCGGAAAATCTTTAATTTTCAGTTGGCAGTTACCGAATTATTAGCTAAAAATGAGCAATATTGAGCAAATTTTCTGTCAAATTCGCTAAAAATTGATCAGATGGCGGCTTTTCTTTGTCAGAAAATCTTTAATTTTCAGTTGGCAGTTACCGGATTATTAGTTAAAAATGAGCAATGTTGACCAAGTTTTCT
>JASJCW010000263.1 GCA_030065265.1 Prochloraceae cyanobacterium | reverse complement strand
ATCTTGAAATTTCACGTTTTTACCTCAACAAAAAATAAATATTGTTTATTAAAAAAAAAGAACCCTTTAGTTAGGAAGATTTGAAGCCAACTAAGTCTCTTAGATCGTACATAAAAACTCTAGTTTGGCTTGCGATCGCACCGCGAATAAAATTTTTGCTATTTCTTGACTCTCCTCTTAGGGAAGAGTGTTTACTAAATTTAGGCAACACCAGGAGGTTCTGGAGATGCTGAAAATAGGTGATTTCTCTCGATTGAGTCGAGTTTCGATTAAAGCTTTACGATTGTACGATCGCTTGGGGTTGTTCAAACCGGCTAAAGTAGATCCTTTGAATGGATATCGCTATTATCTAGCCGAGCAAATAACTCAGCTCAATCGTATTTTAGATCTAAAACATTTAGGTTTTTCTCTCGAACAGATTTCTGAATTGATTCGCTCAGAAATTACTCCCTTTCAAATAGAGGGAATGCTGCGATTAAAACAAACAGAAATCAAACAATCTATCGCCACTGAAAAATTAAGACTCGATCGACTTGAAACCAGACTCAAACAGCTACAAAAGGAAAAAGATATGTCAAACTATCAAGTAATTCTCAAAAAAGTAGATCCAATTCGAGTTATCTCTTTACGAGCAACCCTACCTAACTATGAGGGTGTGGGAATGCTGTTCGAGCAATTAATGAACTATTTATCGGCTCGAGGGATTAAAAAATATGACTATTGCGCGGCGATTTGGCACGATGGACAGTACAAAGAACGAGATGTTGATGGGGAAGCTGTAATATCGGTCGATCGGCAAATCACTAGTCAAGAAAATATCAAAATTTACGATTTACCAGGCTACGAAACCATGGCTTGTGTGGTTCATAAAGGCAGCTATCAAACCTTAAAATTAGCTTATCAAGCAATTTTGAATTGGCTCGATCGCGAGTCTTATGAAATTATTGCACCCAATCGAGAAGTGTCCATTTATGGGGGAAAAGAACAGGATAACGAGTCTTATATTACCGAAATTCAATTTCCGGTGCAAAAAATATAACTCGATCGCGCAATTTTGGCGCGAGTAAGATTAAAGTAACAGTATATTGGGTTAAAATCATGTCTACTTTTGCTGTGATTGGTTACTTTGGAATTCTTTTAACCTACAGCGCGATCGCTTTAGGTTTATATTTCGGCTTCCGAGCAGCTAGAATCATTTAATTAAAATTGAGAAAGAAGGATCGAGCGGTTTTTCTTTCTCTTCAATCTAATATAGCTGCAATTGTTGCTAATACCGATCCTGCTAGAGCTTGGAGATGGTATCCTCCTTCTAGCCCGAATAAGATCCGATTAGTAACTTTCAGGCAGTATTTGGTAAATATACCGTAATCTTCAGGTTGCAAACAAATACCTGCTAGAGGATCTAATTCGTTGGCATCGTAACCTGCACTAACAATTAATAAGTCGGGTTTGAACTGTTCTAAAAAAGGAATCACTCGCTCGGCAAAAACTGGCTCGTATTCTGCGATCGCACTATCAGCAGCCATCGGAACGTTCAGTACGTTATTGTGTTTACCTCTGTAGCTCGATTCTCCAGTGTAGGGGTAGCAAGGATACTGATGCAAGGAACAATATGCTATTTGAGGATTATTTTCAACGATCGCTTCGGTACCGTTCCCATGATGCACGTCCCAATCTAAAATTGCAACTCGATCTATGCTAGATTTGCTGAGGGCATAATGAGCCGCGATCGCCGCATTAGCAAACAAACAAAAACCCATTCCAGTCTTCCTAGTCGCGTGGTGTCCGGGAGGACGAGCGAGGACGAACGCTGGTTTACCAGTATTTAAAACTATATCGACTCCATCGATCCAAGCATTTACTGCCAATAATGCTATATCGTAACTAGCAGGTGAAACTGGGGTATCGAGATCGATCGCACCACCACCCCTTGCTGCGATTTTTCTAACTCGTTCGATATATTCTAAAGAGTGAATCTTTTCTAGTAAGGGTAAGACGTTTCTTTTCTGATTTGATGTCGGTAATTGCCAGTCGATGCGATCGACGAGATCGGAGGATTTAATTGCTTCAACAATTGCTGTCAGACGTTGCGGTCTTTCTGGGTGGGACAAACCAGTATCGTGACAGAGAAATTCATCTGAATAAATAATTGGTAACACTATCTGAAGATTTAAAAATTGATTGCAGGTTTATGGTGATTTACTCTAGCAAACTAATTAATACCATTTCTGAAAAATCTCGTTATAGCAACTGAACTATAGATTAGGACACTAATTGTAAAAGCAGAGAATAGTTAGTAGGTAGTAGTTAGTAGGTAGTAGGTAAAATTGTCATAACCTTTACTTCGACTGCTATACAACACATCAGAGTTTCGAGCTGCTCGAGTCTTATTCAATCTGAATTCAATCTGACCTCTTAACCCCTCAAATGTAACTAGATTAAATAGAAATGGTATAACTATCTTAATTTTAGATGGAAGTAAATCTTGCTTAAAGATCTTACTTACCTAAATGCTTGCGGCCGTTACGAATCACTTTTAACATGTCCGTTAGTTGTTGCTCGATGTCTGAGAGAACTTCTTCGGCGTAATCGTCAGCACCATCTTGAATTTCTTCGCATTCTGCTACTGTAACTTGACGCATTTGTTCGATTTCTTGCAAAGCTCTCGATCGGATTTCTTCAATTTGAGCTAAAGTTTGCTGTTGTAAAACGAGGCATTCTTGTTTGGCTCGTTCTCGAATGCGATCTGCTTCCATTTGAGCTTGTTGAATTATCCCAGTTTCATCGAGAATTGCGGCTGCTCTTTGTTGGGATTGTTCGATGAGATTGTCAGCATATCGTCGTGCTTCCTCAATTATTTCTCTTCTTTGCTCGAGAATAGCTCTAGCTTCTGCAAAAGCTTCGGGCCAATTTTCCCTTAGAGATTCGATGCGATCGAGCATTT
The DNA here is from genome assembly GCA_030065265.1 of Prochloraceae cyanobacterium. GTDB lineage: Bacteria > Cyanobacteriota > Cyanobacteriia > Cyanobacteriales > JASJDA01 > JASJDA01. The sequence continues at coordinate 4,775 of JASJCW010000263.1, read as the reverse complement.
TTTTCTCTTCAACAAGAATTAAGCCGCTTAAAGGAATCTGACTGCTTTGGAAGATCAGTTCTTCCAATTTATTAAACTCTTCTTGAATAACTTCCGGTTCGCTCAGCCTATCTAGTTCTGACTCCCTTGACTGGGAGGGTTTGGGTTGCAACATTTGTAAATTGATTAAAAAAAATCCAATATTATTTGCGACAACATGCTTGATGCTGCTTAAAATGCTTGCACAATGTTGTTAAGGGCTAATTAAGGGCGATTAATCCCTCTGAAAATATTAACTTTTTGAATTAAAATAATTGGTTCGAGGAAGTTAACGAGCCGCCGGATGATATCTTTTTTCTTCCTATTCCTTCTCCTGTATATTTGTTTTGACATCTTGAAACAGAGGCTTTGGCAGTTTTGCAAATCAGTCTCTCCCAATCTAGGAACATCATAAACACTATTTCTGACTTAGAGATTTAGTTTTATGCTCCAGATAGGATTTTATAACAATAGTTTACATATTGATTTGGCATGCAGGCCCTGAGTTGTGTTTATTCTAAGCTATGAAGTTTGAATCTTAAAGTTATTTTTTATAAAGCTTTTCGAGATCTTCAGCTACATTTTTGGGAACTAGGTGATCGATCGCCCCTCCAAACCGAGCAATTTCTTTAACTACGCTACTACTTAAAAAACTATATTCGGTTGAGGTAGCTAAAAATACTGTCTCGATCCCTTGCCAAAGAGTTTTATTGGTGTGGGCCATTTGTAATTCTTTTTCAAAATCGGAAAGCACGCGCAAACCGCGAATTAAAAACTCGGCATTGCGTAACTTGGCATAATCTACGGTTAAACCGCTAAAACTATCGACTTCAACATTAGATAGTTTGTTTGTCGAACGGGCGATCTGTTCGACTCTTTTTTCTACAGAGAATAGAGGTTGCTTATTTTGATTGGACAATACTGCTACTATAACTTTCTCGAACAGCCTGCTACTCCTATCGATAATATCGAGATGGCCTAGAGTAATTGGGTCAAAACTGCCTGGATAAATTGCGATCGCCAAGTTGATTATTCTTTTGAATTCGTCAGTAACATTATCATTCTTTATCTATAGCTTCGTAAAATTTTTTGTTTTCTTGCCTTGATTCCCTGCGATCGGTTTGGGATTTTTCAATTGTTCGCTTTAGATTGACCGATCCCGTATGTTTGCCTTCAAGATCTATGGAATTTTAAACAAAATTTATATTTTTACAGGTTATATTTACTATTTCTATATGTAATTTATCAGTATTTATTTTATCTTAAAAGATGTTTACGCACTTTTTCAAAATAAGTCTATTTAGCTAGGTCATTTGACGTAGGGGAAAATTAGCTTGAGAGAAATTTAATAAAGTTGCCATTTATAACATTGTAGCTTGGTTTAGTTCCCACAAAGAAGCAATATATTTAATTTTTCTAGTAAGTTTTAAACTTTATAGTTATACATTTTTAACATACAGCTTAGTTTAACAATTAGTTAGTTTTAAGCGGCCTAAGTAAATCATTATTTGAGGCTAGTAAAAAACAATATAATTGCGAAATATTGCTGTGCAATCGTGACTTTTTTTGCTTTAAAGTTTTAGTTAAAATAACTCAAAAAATGAAAACAAAATGAAAAAATATTTCTATTTTTATAGAGCAAAAAACAATAGATTATTCTACATTATGTATTAACTTATAAAACAAAAAACAAAATAATTTTCCAAAATAATATTACGGGAAAAAGTAAGAAAACATTCAGAAAAAAAATAAAAGAAGCGATCGAAAGCTTCAATTTTTGAACATAACAGTTGTTAGGATTATTCGGAATTATGCCAGCAGGATCTAATTTTCAAGGAAGACCAGTTACACCTCAAGATCTGATAGATAAAAACTATCAAAACTCCAATTTTTCAAGTGCCGTATTTGGAGATCCGGCTGGAGGTATTTTTAGCTTAATTGGATTTAATTTTACTTCGAGTAATTTGACCGGCGCAGTCTTTAATAGTGTAGATGCGACTGGATCGATATTTAATGGAGTCGATTTTTCAGGAGCGACTCTTGGAGGAACTAATTTTACTAATGCAAGTTTAGTAAATGCAAATCTACAAAGAGCTAGTTTAGAAGGAATTATTCTAGTTAATGCCGATGCTTCTGGAGCTGATTTTAGAAATAGTAACTTTACCGATTCTAGAATCGAAAACACCAACTTTAACTTTGCAAATCTAAGCGGTTTAGCAATCACCGATACTGCTTTTGACGGTAGTACATTTATCGGTGCAAACCTATCAAATATTACCGTTGAAGATCTCCGATTGCCAGATACGGACTTTAGAAATGCAAATCTGAGCGGTGCGAGAATTACGCAAACTCTTCTGACAGGTGTAGATTTCCGAGGTGCAGACTTAAGAGGAACTTCATTTACAGAAGTAAATCTGAGTGGAGTAGACTTTAGCGGAGCTAATTTAGAAGGTGCTTCTTTTGTGGGAGTAACTTTAGATGGTGCTATCTTGAGCGGTTTGAATTTAAGTAGTGTTAATTTCAATGGCAGCTCGTTGATCGGTACGAATCTCTCAGCATCTAATCTGAATAATGCTAACCTGAATTTAACAAATCTCAATGGAGCTAACTTTACAGGTTCTAGTCTTGAAAATGCCAGTATCAACGAAGCAAGCGGAAATGGCACGACCGTCTTCACCAACGCTCAATTAGATAATGCTAATTTAGAAAAATCTAGCTTTGTTGGCACTAATTTCGCTGCGGCAGATTTAAGCGGAGTAACCACAATTGATGCTGTATTACAAAATAGTGACTTTACTAATGTTAGTTTTGTTGGTGCGAATTTAAGTAAAGGTAATTTCACCGGATCGATTTTTACCGGAGCTGATTTTACTGGAGTTACGGCGATCGACACTGTTGGTTTAGATACTAGCGGTAGCAACCCAGCAACTGGAAACTTTGCTACTAATAATATTCTTTGGCATAACAAAGTTACTAATCAAACTGCGACCTGGTTATTAGATGGTTCGATCGCTTTTGATGGAGGTTTATTTGTCAATGCCAATCCTAACTGGAAAGTAGCAGCAGTTGCCGATCTCGATCGCAATGGAAATAACGATTATGTCTGGAAAGATTCCGTAACTGGGGAAATCAATGTTTGGACGACTCAAGGAACTCAGCTATTGCAACAAGCTGCTCTCGGTACGGTAGGTCTTAATGTTGAAGTTGAAGCTACTGCAGATGTCGATGGCAATGGTACGCCAGATCTGATTTTAAGTGACTCCATTACCGGTGCAAATCAGGTGTGGACTCTTGATGGTGCGAGCGTATTGCAGCAAAATGTTTTACCTACTTTACCCGGTTCTAACTGGAAAATTGCTGCTACTGAAGATTTCGATGGCGATCTCAAGGAAGATGCGGTTTGGTATAATCCGGTGAGTGGAGCAACTCAGTTGTGGACGTTTAACGGAACGCAAATTCAAACAATCACTCCATTAGCAAATGTCGGTGCTAATTCTGGTTGGGACATTACCGCCGTTGGCGATTTCGACGGCGACGGGGTTAAAAGCCTGTTCTGGGAAAATTCTCTCACTGCAGAGACTGCTGTTTGGTCTATTAATGAAACTGGCATTGTCGATGCAAATATATTATTCAATGTAGGCGATCCGAACTGGGATGTAGCAGCAAGTGGCGATCTGAACCTTGATGGTAAGACCGATCTTGTTTGGCAGAACAAAGCTACTGGCGAAACTGCGGTTTGGACGTTTGCCACCAATAATAGTTTAATTGCCGGTGTGGTTTTGGCTAATGTGGGAGCTAATTCTGGCTGGAAAATTGAAGGATTGGACGATTACGATCGCAACGGTCGCAAAAACGATCTTTTCTGGTACAACCAATCTTCTGGAGATACGGCTATTTGGTCTTTAGATGCTAGCGGTACGGCTCTCGATAATGCTTATATCTTGGCTAATGTGGGAGCTAATTCTGCTTGGAAACCGGTCAATCCCGTTAATTTAGAAATCGTTTAATCGTTTTTTAATTTTCAATTAGTTGCCAAAAACGATTATCGTCGGTAATCGTATCGAAGTCAGGATCGTTTCTGGCTTCTTCTTTATATTTTGGATCTAGTTCGATCGCCCGTTTGAGATTTTCTAAGGCTGTTGTTTGTTGATTTTGCAGAGCATAACAAAGAGCTTTATTATAATAAACCGCAGCATAATCGGATTGAATTTCTAGGGCGCGATCGAAGGCTGTTAGTGCTTCTCGATCTTGTTCTAATTTGACTAATACTTTACCTTTATAGTGCCAAGCTTTGGCAAAATCTGGGTTTAATTCGATCGCCCGCTCGAAGGATTTTACTGCTTCAGAGTAGTTTTCGAGCATTTCTGAAGCCATCCCGCGATTCAGCCAAGCTACGGAGCGATCGCTTTCTATTTTTACTGCGCGATCGAAGGATTCAAAAGCTTGTTGATGTTCTTGTTCCATCCCTAAAGCAACACCGCGATCGATCCATGCTTGATAGCAATTTGGATCTATTTCTAAGGCACGATCGTAAGATGCGATCGCTTCGCGATTTTTCTTTAATTTCCTTAACATCATGCCGCGATTCAACCAAGCTTGGAAGTTTTGCGGATCGAGTTTAACTACTTTATTAAATGCGGCGATCGCCTCTTACGATCGTGCCTTAGAAATAGATCCAAATTGCTATCAAGCATGGATCGATCGCGGTGTTGCTTTAGGGATGGAACAAGAACATCAACAAGCTTTTGAATCCTTCG
>JASJCW010000262.1 GCA_030065265.1 Prochloraceae cyanobacterium | reverse complement strand
AAGAGGAACACACGTTCTTAAAGCACTCTCAGTTGGAGCTAAAGCCTGTTCTGGAGGAAGATGGTATTTGTATGCCTTGGCAGGTGGAGGTCAACCAGGTGTAGAAAAAGCTCTCTCTAATATAAAAAATGAAATAGAGAGAGACATGAAACTTATGGGGGTGACAAAACTTTCTCAACTTTCCAGAAAAAACCTCAAATTTAGATGATTTTTCGATAAAATGCCATCTCATCGAGATTTTAACAGTTATCAGTTGTGAATGGGAGCTCTATTGAAGTACCCCAATCCGCTTCGCGAGCGATTGAGGATTCCCAATTCAATAGAGACCTTCTGGGACAGATAGCGGTAAAGTTCGGAAACTCTTCGGACAGCTAAAGTTTCTAGCTATACAGGCTTTGAGAGATTTATCGGCAATCTATAGCCATCTCGAATGGCCTAGCTCCTCTTGGGGGGTCTGGGGGGCCACCCCCAGAAATGACCATTGCGATCGCGCCACTGGGAGCACCTATACCAGCAGCAGGAGCTAAAAACGCCACCAACTGCTTTGTAACATATTTGTATTCAAAGCTTTTATTTAATATAAAAACTTTCTTTGCGGATAAAAAGTTGCATGGCGATTTTTCTCGATTTCAATCCCCAAAAAATAACTTTGCTCAAACGACCTTTTTTCGTTCACAAATTTAACACGCCACGCTGAAACCCTCGATCTGATAGGGTTAGGAGCGTGCAACAAAGCCAGTTAAATTTGGTAGGTACTTCTGTTCTCGGGCAAGTCCTGTTTTAATTAAAATCCGGCTGCTCCAGCTTCAGCTACGGCATGGTCTTGCTCTCCCGAGCCGCCGCTAACTCCAATCGCCCCCACTACTTTGTCCTCACTGTAAAGCGGAATTCCCCCTGCAAAAATCATGATTTTGCCATTGTTAGAGGCATGAATACCAAAGAATTGTCGTCCTGATTGACTCTGTTCGGCTAAATCTTGAGTGGCAATATCAAAAGCCCGCGAAGTATAAGCTTTTTTAATCGAGATATCGATACTTCCAATCCAAGCCCCATCCATACGCACATGGGCAACCAGATTGCCTCCCGCATCGACTACTGCGATATTCATTGGTTGACCAATTTCGATAGCTTTTTTTTCTGCCGCGCTAATAACTCTTCTGGCATCTTCTAATCTAACCATTGGATTTTCCATCTTGTTTGTTATAAAAAAGAATGACACCGCGAAATAGAGGATAAACCTTCGGTGGATTGTCCCTTTTCTTGTATTATTACAATGATAATCATTCTTATACTAACATGGACCTCCACAATATTCCTGCACCTCCGACTCCCTGGTCGCAGAAACTGGTTGAGCCGACGGTCGATCCCAGTGTTTATATTCATCCATTAACCAATGTGATTGGGGATGTCCGCATTGGCACACAGGTGCATATTGCGCCAGGGGTTTCGATTCGCGCGGATGAGGGAATGCCGTTTTACATCGGAGCTAATGTCAACATTCAAGATGGGGCAGTCGTTCATGGGTTAGAGCAGGGGCGTGTGACCGGAGATGATGGGAACCTTTACTCGGTGTGGATTAGCGACAATGCCTCTATTACTCACATGGCGTTGATTCACGGTCCGGCGTATGTGGGCAAAGGGTGTTTTATTGGGTTTCGTTCTACCGTGTTTAATGCCCGTGTCGGGGACGGTTGTATTGTTATGTCCCATGCATTGATTGAGAATGTGGACATTCCCTCAGGCAAATACGTTGCTTCTGGTTCTGTAATTACATACCAGTCGCAAGCCGATCGCTTACCCAGTGTTCAGGAAACCGACTCAACGTTTGCCCGTCATGTGGTTAGCATCAATCAAAAACTGCGTCAGGGCTATCTCTGTGCCGAAGATGAAGTCTGCATTGCCACCATTCGCAATGAAGCGAACAGACACCCAACTGTTCAGCCTAGTTCTAGCAATGGACATCGCCCATCCTCACGCTTCGATGCTCAAGCGAGCGCCTGGATTCGAGAGGTGTTGAGCCAGAAATTTTATATCGGGGTGGAACAGGCTGATACACGACGGTTTCGGGCGAATTCTTGGTTAGATTGTGGGGTAATTAAAACGACGCAGGAAGAGGAAGCGATCTTCACATTAGCGCAACTTATTCAAAGTTATCCGCATACGTATGTGCGTCTGTTCAGCATCAACCCTGGAACCCGACAACGCGGTAGTGTTTTGGTGATTCAACGGCCCGAGGAGTAGTGACGGCGTCAAACGGTGAAGGAGGGAAAAATCAATTACCTTATTCCTCCATCACCTTGCTGGAAGTGAAACTAGATTAGGCCTTTTCCGAGAAAGAATATACCAGCTAAAATTAAGATTTAGGTAAAAAAATATGTCCTTATCAAAAGATTCGGCAATTTCAAGTAGCTTGAAATTTTTCAATTCAATTTTGAACAGAAAGAAATTAATTTCTTTTGTTTCTGTTACAGCCTTGTTAGTTACTATTACTCCTCTATCTAGTTTTGCTCAAACGGAAAAAGCAGAAAAAGAGGTAGCAGAAACTACTGATATTTGGCTCGATACGGTTACTTCTGGTTCTGAAGAAGTGGTAGATGAGGTCGTAGCCTTGTATGCCCCAAATGGAATTTTGTGGGGTACTGTCTCTGAGCAAGTAAGGGATACTCCCGCAGAAATTCGCGATTATTTTGAATATTTTGCCATGCTTCCCGAATTGAGCGTTAGTTCTTATAAAGGTTGCGTAAGAATGTACGATGAAAATCTGGCCATTAACAGTGGCTATTATACTTTCACCTATACTAAAGATGGTCAAACCAAAGAAGTACCCGCACGCTATAGTTTCATTTATCACAAAAACAGTAATAACCAATGGGAGATTATCGAACATCACTCCTCTGCTTTACCTGAAGCTCCTGCAACACTAAAAACAGTAAATGCAGAGCAAGACACTTGTGAAAAAGGGTTATTGGTAGAAAGATAATTACTTTCTAAGATGAAAATCTGTCAGGTTACGATGGGTCATTGAACCAAGAATCCACCCTCCTGAATGTGGGAGAGAACCTCAAGCGATAAACTTACAGAAGTAGTAGCCAAAGATACCACACCCATGTCTAATCGTCTTAGTGAAGCTCAAAGTTTGTATTTGCGAAAACACGCAGCAAATCCGATAGATTGGCGATCTTGGACTGAAGAAGCCTTAATTAAGGCAAAATCTGAAGATAAACCGATTTTTCTCTCGATAGGTTACTCTAGCTGTCACTGGTGTACAGTAATGGAAGGGGAAGCATTTTCAGATCCGGCGATCGCCGAATATATGAATGCGAATTTTATGCCGCTCAAGGTCGATCGCGAAGAAAGGCCCGATATTGACAGCATTTATATGCAAGCATTAGAAATGATGACCGGTCAAGGTGGCTGGCCGTTAAATATATTTCTCACTCCAGGAGATTTAATTCCTTTTTTTGGCGGAACTTATTTCCCAGTCGAACCTCGTTACAATCGTCGGGGTTTTTTACAAATATTACAATTGGTGCGTCGTTTTTACGATCGCGAAAAGGGAAAATTGCAACAATATACCGAAGAAATATCGGGTCTGTTGCAAAAATCGACGATATTACCTCCCTCGGAAATAGAAACTTTAACCACAGAAATATTGCATCGAGGTATGGAGACAAACACTAAATTAGTTGCTAATTCTCCTCAAGATTTCGGCCGTCCTCGTTTTCCGACAATTCCTTACGCCAGATTAGCCCTTGCTAGCACTAGATTCGTAGATTTAGAAAATAATTTAAATGGGGCTCAAATTTGTCAGCAAAGAGGCTTAGATTTGGCTTTAGGTGGAATATACGACCACGTAGGTGGAGGTTTTCACCGCTATACAGTCGATTCTACTTGGACTGTCCCCCATTTTGAAAAAATGCTTTACGATAACGGGCTGAATATCGAGTATTTAGCTAATTTATGGAGTTCGGGTTACAAATCTCCGGCAATAACAAGGGCGATCGCAAAAACTGTAAAATGGCTCGAAAGAGAAATGACTGCACCAGAAGGCTATTTTTATGCTTCTCAAGATGCAGATAATTTTACAACTTTTGAAGCAAAAGAACCGGAAGAAGGTGATTTTTATGTTTGGGAATATGCGGATTTAGAAAAGTTATTAAGTCCAGAAGAATTATCGGAGTTAAAAGGATTATTTACCATCAATGCTGAAGGTAATTTTGAAGGAAAAAATGTTTTACAGCGAGCGCAGGATGGAGAATTTTCAGATAATATTGAAAATATTTTAGATCGACTTTTTACGGTACGTTACGGCAAAAGTTCGGCAGAAATACATACTTTTACTCCAGCAAAAAACAATCAGGAAGCAAAAAGTTTAAATTGGGACGGTCGCATTCCTCCAGTGACGGATACTAAAGCAATTGTCGCTTGGAATAGTTTAGTTATTTCTGGTTTGGTTCGGGCTTATGGTGTATTTAAAGAAGAATCTTATTTGAAATTGGCAACTAATGCAGCTAATTGTATTCTCGATCGCCACTGGCAAGAAAATAGTTTTTATCGCCTCAATTATGACGGTCAAGCTTCGGTTTTAGCTCAATCAGAAGATTATGCCTTTTTTATTAAAGCACTTTTAGATCTGCAAGTTAATTGTCTTGAGGATAATATTTGGTTAGAAAAAGCGCTCGCAATGCAAAGAGATTTCGATCGCAAATTTTGGAGTGAAGATGAGGGAGGTTATTATAATAATGCGCTCGATGCTGCTGCTGAATTATCCATTAAGGAAAGATCTTATTTAGATAATGCTACTCCTGCTGCTAACGGTATTGCGATCGCTAATTTAGTTCGTTTGGCTTTACTTACTGACAATTTAGAATACATCGAAAAAGCTAAATTAGGTTTGCAAGCTTTTAGTATTGTCTTAGAAAAATCTCCCCAAGCTTGTCCGAGTTTATTTGTGGCTTTAGATTGGTATCTTTATGGGGTTTCGGTAAGCGCGAAAAAAGAAGAATTACAAACTTTAATTGAGGGCTATTTTCCAACTACTGTTTATAAAATAAAATCGGATTTAGCCGATGATGCGGTAGGATTAGTTTGTCAGAATATGACTTGTTTGAAACCTGCTGAAACTAGAGAAGAATTGTTAGCTCAAATTACAAAATCTCAAGTTTAACAGAGTAACGAGTCAAAAGTAACAAATAACAAGACGAAACAGTTAATAACTGTTTTGCGAGTAAGAAGTTTGAAATAGGTTCTAAACAAATATGCTTCCTTAACTGTCTGACAAGCTGACAAAAAGGAAAGCTACATCACCTCAAATGCTCGTACAAACCAGGCTTCTGGCGGTTACTCCCAAATGTACGGGATTTTTCCAAATGCTGAATTTTACCAAAACATCAAGGCTACTGTAGCCAGAGATTAACAACTAATATTGTGCATCACATAGAGGGAGAAGAATCGCCAGCAAAAAATAAATTAATTGCTGAGTCAGATTTTCATGCTCAATATTTATTTAATCTAAACCGTTTAATATACCAATAGGGGTGGAGTCTAGACTAGACTCCAGTCGCTAGCTTAATTTCTCGCTCGCTAGTTTAATTTCTTGGCTCTATATTAATTCTCTGGGTGATAAGGAAAAGATGAGTGATGGAGGTTAATCAGTAACTTCCCGTTTTTATCTTTATAATAAGCAAAAGTATATTCGGCTTTTACTTCTTTATTCGTATTAGCATCGGTAAAGAAATAATCTCCCATCGCTAGTGCCGAATTGCAATTAATAATTATCCCTGCATTTTTAAATCTTACTTTACTCCAAGGTTGTATTGCAAAACCATGGTCTTCAGAAATCACACCTGTTACAAAGTAAGATACGGCTTCAGCTTCAGTTAAACGAAACTCTCTTTCTGCGGCTTTAGTCGGCTTAAATAAAACCTTACCTTCGTCATATCCGTAGAGATTATCAACTAATTCGGCAGCAAAATCTTTATAATCTCCGTTACTTTGATAAGTTTCCCCAATAAAGATAATGCCATCCCCCCAAGTACTTTGAGCTTTAATTACTTCTTCTCGAGTGATACAACTATTTTTGGCATTATTATTTAAACTATGGCGGGTAGACTTTTCTTGATAATGATTTTCACTCAAATCTTCATTTTTAATATCGTGGTGATTTGTAGTTATTTTCTCATCTTTTTCTTCATAAAAATTAGCGATAGCTTGCTTATCTACGCTTAATTCTAGTGTTTTAACAACCCCTGCAGGAATTAATACAGAAGCTAATACTACCAACAATACTTTTGCTTTCATAGAGATTTTCCTCATTCTTTAAATCAGTTTTAAATTGATATCCCTACCAAACTTTGTTGTATATATATTAACTTTAATGAAGCCAGACATTCAAGGCTTTAGGCAACAAGTATCATACTAATTTTCTTATAAATAGATAAAGATTATTTATATTAATTACGGTTCTCCCGAACTTTCCCTCTATAAAAAAAAAGCAGGGTTAGCTCATCTAATTTGGTATAAAATGTACTTGACAAAAGTTACTGTATACAATTTTTTTAACGGTAGTTCGACGAAGTTAGAAGGGCTACAAAAAAATCTGCAATAGGGACAGTCTTGGACAAAATTACCCGAGAGATGTCTTTATTTTTATTAGGGAAGTCCTTTAACGATAACTTGTTGCGAGAGATGTAGTTATTTTTAATAAGGAAGTCCTTTACGATAACTTAAATACTTCGTTTATTTTCGCTCTTGTTTGGGAAATCTTTCTATTGCATAACGAAGCATAGTACGGGGCATATTTTTATAATGAACTTTCAAAAAATTTCTCTCACTTTCTAGATCTCGTTTGTCTACCTCTCTGAGCATCCAACCCACAGCTTTATGAATTAAATCTGACTGCTCGTCGATTAGCTGAGTTGATATATTAATTGTCTCTTCAAATTGATTATTTTTAATAAAATGAAAAGTTGAAATAATAGCTATTCGCCTTTGGGATATTTTGGTAAATAAGGAATTTGTTGTGCTGCAAATTGTTGCTGCCATTGACTCATCCAAGTCTGACTCGGCGGATCGAAAACTAGGAATTTACGATAATGCTTGGCACTTTTTTGTAACAGGTGGGTGGTTAAAGTAAGAGCCTGAACTCCTGCGCCAATAATAGCTAGGTCTATATAGTTGGGTAATTTCACTCGCGAAAATAATGATAATGATTATCATTATAGCGTAAAGTGTAAGACAGCCTCCAGTTCGTTAACAACGAGATTGATATCTTCTAAGATAGGAGTTGTCCCATAACCCGTCCAGACATGATGCAGGGTAATTACTTGAGTCATTTAAATTCAATTTACCCTTTATTTTTGAGAACTTTGGCAAAGGTTTGGGAGACCTGAAGCAGATTATTCGACCAATCTGGGGCTAGGGGGGTAATTAACAAGACTTGACCGCCAATTTCTTGAGCGATGGTTTCTGCACTCTGAGTGCTAAATTCTGGCTGGGCAAAAATAACTTGAATGTTTTCTTCTTGAGCTTCTTTAACTATCTCTCCTAATTCTGCCGCACTGGGTTCTTGCCCTCCTACTTCAATGGAAACTTGTTCCAGGTCATAATCACGAGCAAAATAGCCCCATGCTGGATGGAAAACAATAAACTGGCGATTCTCAATTCCAGCTAAATTTTGTTTAATTTGTCGGTCAAGTTGGTCTATCTCTGCCAGAAATTGCGACAAATTGGCTTGATATTCTGCTTCATTTTCT
>JASJCW010000261.1 GCA_030065265.1 Prochloraceae cyanobacterium | reverse complement strand
CGGTAGGATAGTTCCCACTCACGACCCATGTATGCAAATACACCGATCAAGAAGTGGAAGATTACCAATTGGTAAGGGCCACCGTTGTAAAGCCACTCATCTAAGGAAGCTGCTTCCCAGATGGGGTAGAAGTGTAAACCGATTGCGTTGGAAGAAGGTACAACTGCGCCGGATACGATGTTGTTTCCATATAATAAAGAACCAGCTACAGGCTCGCGGATTCCGTCGATGTCTACTGGAGGAGCAGCTACGAATGCGATGATAAAGCAGATTGTTGCGGATAAGAGGGTAGGGATCATTAACACGCCGAACCAGCCTACGTATAAGCGGTTGTCTGTGCTAGTTACCCAACCACAAAACTGTTCCCATAAGGAAGCACTTTCGCGTTGTTGTAATGTAGTTGTCATGTTCTGGTATGATTGCGGTTTATTTTATGTGGTTTTTGTTTAACCACCAGTATCTTAACTTTTGTTTACAAAAAAGTAACTATTCTTAATATTTTGTTTAGCTTATATATTTTAATAGTTTTGATAACTAATACTTAATTGCTTCCGCTATCTATAGTACATACAGCACAAACTAATTGAGTTGACTTGGTGCGAGGGCCGTTTTGGCTCGGACTCTGCGTCGAAAAATAAATAGAGCCATCCCGCTTTGAGATCGCTCTATTTAATTTAAATCTGGTGAAAGATTGAAAAATTATTTGTTTAAAGCAACTTGAGACTTAGATTCAACAGTTTCAGGAGCGCGTTCAGATTGAGAACTTAACCAGCCATGAAGGATCGCATCTAAGGAGAATAAACCAGGGCCATTAGCAACTAAGAAGAGGTAGCAAGAGGCGTAAAGACCAGCCAACTCAATGCTAGTCACGCTCAGACCAGCTAATTTAATGTGGTGATACATGGCCACCGACATCGTAAAGAGCAAGCCGAAAGCAGCAGGTCTGGTGAATAAACCTAAAGCAACTAAAGGCCCGGCTAGTAATTCAGTAAATGCGGCACAGTAACTAAAGAAGATCGGGAAAGGCAAACCAATGTATTGGACGTAAGCGATCGCGAAACCTTCGATATTGCCTAACTTGTCCAAACCATTATGAATCATGAAGACACCAGCAACAACTCTAAAGATCGTCCAAGCAATTTGCGAGAGGTAGTTGGTAGAAAAATTGGGTCGAAGAATAGCTGTAGCAAGAGATAATAAGTTCATGGTTCAATAAAATTAATTAACTAAAACAAATGTATTTTTGATGGTTGTTCCGATTTTGGGGAATAACTATTTTTTTTGTAAAGCTTGCGCTCGAACTTGATAGATTCGCGAGCGATTTCGTTTTGTTTTGCTTGATTTCTTTACATTAATTAACACTATAAAATAAAAGTCTAAAAAATGACAAGTAGTCGCCAAAATTTTTTCTGCTAGATTGGAACTACTCCTGGCGGCGAGCGAAGAATTTAAATCCGTACTCTCGATAGTCGAAAATTCAGAGCGGGCTAACAATTACAACTCAGTTAGGCTCTCGCTTCCAGTTAAAAAAAATAATTTGATTACAAATTAGTTCTTGAGAGGTTTTGCTCGTTTCTTGAGGTGATTTCGGTAAAAAACAGCAAAATTGCAATCGGATTTTCCTTGAAATAAATTAATATTTCTTAAGAAAAAAAGAAGTAATAATTCCATAAATATTGATTTATGTAAAGTAACGTTCGAGTCAAATACCAGCGTAAAGAAACCTACTCAGCTGCTCTTATCTTTGTTCGTTTCAAGATAAGCTGAGTTAATAAAAATAACATTTACCAGCTCGGAGAAAACAGCTTGTAAATAGCCAGTCAAATCTAGTTATTGCTGCTAAAAACTTTTTATAAATGTTGAATTTTTTGAAATTAAGACTGAATTGAGAAAAATTCTTTAATTGGGGTAAAATTGGCGAAGCTGTTATGAAGTGCCATCTAGATAATATTGCAGCTAAGGAACTAGAAACTGCAATATTTCAGTTGCTACGGTTATCCATAATTTTTATATTCAACGCAGCGACGGGACTACTGCTGCTGAGCGATTATTTGGTCAGAAATTTCCTGATTTAGGGGTTTGAGTAGCAACTGTACAGAAAACCACGGTCGCTCGCTCAACCACTGAGATATGGGCGCATCTAAATTCAGAACATTTTCTTGGGCCAGCGAGATCGCAGTGGCTCCCACAAAAGTCTTGCCAATACTGGCAGCCAGCATTCGAGATCGCACCGTCATTGGGGTCTCTGCTTCAATATCTGCCATTCCTGTGGCAGCTACTCCTACAGTGCCGTCTGGCAAAACGTAAGCCGCAGTTGCACCTGGGAATCCGTATTGGTGTCGAGCATTATCCAGTGCTGATTGGAAGGTCTGAGTTAGATCGGTAGCTGCAATAGTGTGGGGTTGGGAGATGATCGGGAGCAAGCTCAGACAAAAAAAACAGAGTGCTGACAACGCTACTCGTCTTCCCCGAAGGACTGAGAACCGAGGGCAATGGTAAACAAGCTGACCACGAAAGAAATTGATGATACGCTTTAGAATTAGCAAACTCATGGGCTAGTTTTCTCAGTGAAATCCTCTGGCATCTCTCTATTTACAGTAGGAGGAATGACCAAGGTTATTGCTCTAGTTTTGCGGAACATGGTTTTACGGTTGATTACGACAATCACGAGAGCAGCAGCCCAGAAAAAAAAGATGTCGTAGGGCTGAGCATCGGGCCAAATCGGGTTAATGAGCTGCAAGTGAAACAGAAATGCCAGCAAGATACTCCCCCGCGAAGCATTGAACAGCGGAGTCACTATCAGGCTAAGGGCAATAGAACCGAGAAAAAATGGGGTAAACGACCAGGCACTTTGTGGTGTGTCGCTCAGCAGAAAGGCTGGCAGGTGCCAGATGCCCCAGATACTCCCCAAAATTAATCCCGCCCAGATGGGCGCGAACCGCCGTTGCAGCAGTGGTAATGCCAACCCTCGCCAGCCAAATTCTTCCATCGGGCCTAGAATTAGGGTAATAGCTATCGCTGACAACAACTCTGGCAACGAGTTAAAAGGGAACGGATCGGTAAAAAGATTGCCCTTTACAGCAGCCCCAGCGTAGAACAGTAGTGGCACTCCCAGTAAAAAAACATACCAAACTGGAGGGCAACGCCAGAGCAACATCCGCGACAAGTAACGTCGTAAACCTGCCAGCCCAACATAGCGGATGATGATGATAAACGCTGCGAACGCTGGACTCCACACAGCCAGGATGAAAAGCGGATGATGCCCGCTCAGTTGTCCAAACATCGTTGTCATTGGTCCTGGAAGTAGAATATATAGAGCCAAAATTCCCCAGGCCAAGCCGAAGGCGATCAGTAGGAAAGGTATCAAGGCAATCAAGGGAACTGAATATCGATGGTTGATTGTTGAGTCACTGTTCATGAGATATTCCTCGACTAAAGGTTCTTGAAATCATGTTTTTTGTCTGTCTCTTTTCACAATCTCATTTACGGTGGTCTTGCTCAGATAAAGTTCACGAGCTATCTGTCGATAAGAATGACCCTCAGATACCATCTGCAAAACTCTAGGTGCAAATTTATCTGCCTTCACTCTTTGTCCTGGTTTTCGACCTAATTTCTTACCCTTCGCCTTAGCAGCAGCTAATCCAGAACAGACTCTTTCTCGAACCAAATCTTTCTCAAACTCAGCTAGAGAAGCCATCACCGAAGCAATTAATTTTCCTTGAGGTGTAGTTAGATCGAACTGAAGCCCTGTCGTGGCAATAACAGAAACCCCCCAATGAGCTAAATCCTGCAAAGTTGTTATCAAGTCAATAGTGGAGCGACCCCAACGAGTCAATTCTGTAACCAAGACTCCATCAATTTTACGAGCCTGAGCTAAATTCATTACCTGTTTTCTTTCAACACGGTTATTTTTACTTCCTGAAACTGTCTCTTTCCACACGCCAACCACTTTATAATCAGCTTTTTTGGCATACTCCAATAAGTCTCGTTCCTGACGAGAACAAGATTGGTCGGTAGTCGAACCATGTCTAACCCACGGTATAGTTATTATTAATTTTAGTAAAATACTCCGTTTATAAATCTAATTTTATGTAAGTAAAAATCACTCCAACGGTTTTAAAATTTTTAATTTAAAAGTCTCAACGCTAATGAGAGTCAATCAGCGATTAACGCCGGTAAGATTTGCTCAAAGCTTGAGAGCATTTTTAGCTACGATTGTAACTACAAAATCTCGCCGACTGGTATAAAATTACTAAGATTTGTATTAACCTTGTAGCCGATAAATAGCGAGAAAATAATTGCTAATTTAAATAAAGAGTTTAATCAAAAAGATTCATTTTATGCATATCAAAATTAGCCGATCAGTACGAAATCAACGATTGTTCTTGTATCAAAAAAAGGGTTAGATCGATACTGTTAAGCAGCTAGTTTTCTAGAAAAATAAATCAATCATTTAAGATAATCTTAAAAATTAACTACAAAGGCAGAGATAATTGACCTGGAGTAATATTTCCTCTACGCCGGGTATGTTTTGTTAAATGGCAAGGATTACAAAGCGGAATTAGATTCTCTGGTCTATTATCCGAAGGATCGTAGTTGGAATGATGAACGCACAGAGTATAAGCAGTCCATTGTTCTCTGGTTAATTTCTTAGGCTTTTCTCCCTTACGAAAACATTGACGACCGCAGCGACTACAACGCCAGTTAGCTTTTTCTTTAACGGCTAATGCTATTTCTTCCCAATTTTTGGGATATCTATTACGGTCTATTGGCAATTATTACGACTCTTTAGGGTTTCGACAATATTCTACTAGTTGATTAAATTAATAATTAATTGGCAACTAGAGTTAAATTTTCTTGCCAACCTACAAAATAGCTCAACCAACTTATATTTATTGCGCTGCGCGCATTCTTTGTGAAAGGGCTGCCAGGGGAGATTTTTTCCATTTTGTCTCTCGGCTCAAAAACTTGATTTTTTAATATTATCTATCCCTCAATCGAGTCTCATTATATCTTCCATCACGTCTTTGACTATTTCTGCTTGTTTTTCTTGTGCAATTTCTGCTTGTTTTTCTTGTGCAATTTGTGCCCGATCTCTTTCAACTTCAACCGACCGATGGCTCTCAAAATCTTCTGCATCTTTGGGCGAATTTGTATAGCCATTGTCATAATTATTTACATTATCGACAATTGGGGATTCGATTAAGTAAGTAACTCTTGGCGGTAACGATAGTATATTTCTAATATAGTCAGATTGTCCTTCGAGCATACTACAGCAATTCAATGCCATTTTTTTTAATTCAAACTCGCTTTGGCTTTCTCTTAAACTATTGGCAATTGGCAACCAATACGCCCTAATTGCTTGGATCGCTTTTTCTTTATTTAATGGGTTATTTTTAAACCAGCCGATTAACTCTAAATCCCGATTAGATTGACTCGGTTGATAGCTAAAAGTCCCTTGTCCTACATCTGACTTTTTGTTACTTTTTTTATCTCTTTCTGGAACTAATTGCTCTAATTGTGATACTGAGCCTAAATCTGCTTTATTTCCCCTGGACGGTAGGGAAAACATGCGAATTATATAATCGCTGCGATATTCTAATTCAATACAGCAATTTAGCCCCAATATCTTTAATTCGGCGTTGGTTTTAAAGCCCGTTTCAAATGCAGCGGCCCGCATAGCGGATCTCTTCGAGGTCAGGCAAAGCCTGCGCTACGCGAGCGCATTCCAATAGCCTCTAACCGCTTCCATTACTTTTTCTCGACATAGGCGTGGTTTCTGTCCCTTCAACCACTCTACCAGCTCTATATCTGGGTACATTATTGCTTCGTAACTAAATGACCACCAGAATTGTTTTTCCATTTTTGATTTTTATCTATTTACCTAAAATTTTTTTCGGGCAAAAGAGATTGTTTTGCCGCTAATCCCCTAATTTTGGCTCTACTCTTTTTTTTGTATTCTTTATGTGGTGACAGTGAATTATAGATCGGGTCTTTTTTTAGGGTTGGATCTCTAACTGGAGATAGGCTTTTTCGTTTCCTTAATCTTTCTTTACTTTTCCTCAGAGTTTCTTTCTTGTTGACTAGTTGTTTATGAATTATCTATTCATGTCTGACTTATTGTCAACTGCTTAAATTTTCCTTTTTTCCCTTTCTTTTACAATCCTTTACTTTTACTCTTTTTCTGCCCTGTTAAGAATAAACAATCAAATCAATTCCTCTCCCATTATTCAAACCTTATTTTTGAGAATTTTTTGCCACTTAATCGGGCAATTAATTGACTTTTTTTCCCCCTTTTTTGGTAAGCTAGCTATGGTTTAGGGACACGTTTTTGTTGTAAACATATGTAAATTTTTTTTCTAACCAATTGTAAACTCGCTCTCTAAAGTCAATACTGACAACTTTACTTTGATTTTATATACAATGACTAGGGATAAAGAGATAAAAGTAAAAGTAACTGCAGCTGAAAAACAGGATTTAAAAAATGCCGCAGGGCATTTAAATCTCAGCAATTACGTCAGAAATAAATTATTTTCTGCAAACAACGATGGTCAGAGCAAAAATAAAGAAGTAAGTCGGGCTAAATTTAAGCGAGTTCCCGATATCAATCGCCAGGTTTATCTCGAACTGTCCGAAATATCTACCGAATTACAAAAACTCGGTAATTGGGGAGATGATTTATCGGAAACAGATCGTGCGGCAATTTCCCAAATTAGAGCCAAAATTGCCCGCTTAGGATTAGAAACCATAGGGGTTTCCGAAAATTAAAAACCAGGAATCCAGTTAAATGATAGGGAAAATAGTTAAAGGTACTTATTTTAGGGGAGTTTTGGACTACTTGGCTAATAAAAAGCAGTCCAAACTTATTGGTGGCAATATGTTTGGCTGCGACCCTAAATCTTTAGCTAACGAATTTGCCCTATCTCGTGAATTAAACCCCAGAATTAAGAAAATAGTTAACCACGTCAGTCTATCTCTACCTATTGACGAGACGGTAAACGAAAAAAACTGGAATAAAATTGCAGCAGAATATATCGAGAAAATGGGGTTTAAAGGTAGTCAGTACGTTATTTACAGGCACGGCGATCGCGACCACGACCACGTTCATATCGTCGCCAGTCGGGTCAGAATTAGCGATAGCTCTGTAGTTAGCGATTCTTGGGATTATCAACGCAGCCAGCAAATAGTTAGAAATTTAGAACAAAGATACCAATTAACTCCGACCCAATCTTCCTGGGAAAAAGACCGCAGCTCCATTACCAGAGAAGAATTAGAATATTTGAAAAAGACCGGACAGTCTAGTATTAGAGTCCAATTACAAGAAACTATTGATCGTTTAGCTCCTATTGCTCAAACTATGCCACGATTGCTAGCAGCAATTGCTCAATCGGGGATCGCTTACCAAATCCATTCTCACAAGGATGGCAGCATTAAAGGCATTAGTTATAAACTGGGCGAAGTTAATTTTCCAGGATATAAGCTGGGTAAGGCTTATAGCTTTTTTGGACTCCAGAAATATCGCAATATTAACTACACCTACGATAAAAACGCTCAAATAAGCCAAGTCGAGGCTTTAAGGTTAAATTCTCAATCTGCTTTAAATAAACTCGTAAAAGAGGAAAGTATAGTCAATAGAGCGGTTATTGGTGTTAGCACTCCATCAAAACAGCAATTCGAGTTAGAAAGAGCTTACACC
>JASJCW010000260.1 GCA_030065265.1 Prochloraceae cyanobacterium | reverse complement strand
GCTTGATACCAACCATTTTTGCCCGATGCTGTTGCTTCAGCTAAAAGTTGGTGAATTAGCTCGAAACGACCCGCTTTTTCCATATGCCAAGTCAGGCGATCGTGAATGTAATTATCATCGGGTAATTCGTGCCACAATCCATTTTTGAGTTGCTTTTGATATCTTTCTAATAAAATATTATGGGCTTTTTGTAAATCTAGTCCCAAACCAGGACTTTCTTGTACCGTCAGCCAATGACGTGCTAAGTCATGTAATAAATCGTGGAGACGATAAGTTTTTGCTTCCCCGGCGATCGCCTTACCTGGAAGTAGTAAAGCATCGTTCCAAAATAGTTCTAAGCGATCGCTTGCTTCGTCTAATTCAACTTGCCAAAGCGTCGCGGTCATTTTGGCCGTAATACTAACATCGTCTGGTAAGATTCCCAACCAAATAAAACTTTGCCAAGCTTCGGGAAAATCTGCTCGCAAAAAATTTAAACTGAGATTAAAAGAAGCTTCCAAACGAGTCTCTTTTTTACTGCGACGACGGATTCCTTCTAAAACTTCTAAACGAGCAATTTCTGCGTTTAAATTCTGATATAATTCTTGCCAAGTTTTACCCCGAGAAATTCTCGCCGCAGCTAAATCCAAAGCAATTGGTAAATATCCCAGTTTTTTTGCTAGTTGTTTGGCCGATCCGATCTCTTGCTGTGCTAATTTTCTGCCTAAACGTTTAGTTAACAATTTGAGAGATTGAGCTTCGCTCATGAGACTTAATGAATAGAGTTTTGCCCCCACTTCCTCGGCAATATCGGCTCGACGAGTAGTCATGATAATTTGACAACAATCGCCCCCAACTTGAAAAGGTTCTACCTCTTCTACATTCCAAACATCATCGATAATTAATAAAACCGCTTTGTTATACAATAAGCTATTCAGGTGAGTTGAAGCAGCTTGAATTGTAGTTGGTTTATAACCATAATCTTTTAAGCCAATAATCCAACTTTGTAACAAAAAAAGTACGTCCGGTTGCTGTCCTAAAGTTGCCCAAAGAATGCCATCGCAAAAACGCTCTTGAATTTGGCGATCGTGAGCTAAAGCTTGAGTTAAAACAGTTTTACCAATTCCTCCCAAGCCTTGAATTGCACTAATTATTAAAGTTCCCGATCGCTCGGTTTCATTAGCAAGCAGTCTGGTTTTAAGATCTTTAACGATTTGAGGGCGATCGACAAAATAGCTCGGTAATGGAGGGGCTTGAAAGGGAGTTCCAGGTTTGTATGTAAAAGAATTTGTTTTTTCTGCGGACTCGAGCTGTCGATTTGTAAATTCACTTTCAAAATTCGATTCTTCTGAAGATAAGAAAGGTTTGGCAAATATTTCCTGCCAATTAAGATTTAATCGATGACAAATTTCATCGATAAAGATCGAGCGATCGACATTTTTACCGTTGAAAAAATTGCTAATTGTCGAGCGAGATATTCCCAGTTCTTCGGCTAGAGCTTTTTGCGTTAAACCGTTGTATTGTAAAGCTTTTCTTGCTTTTTCAATACCTTCTAATGATGCTTTTAACGATCCTCTGCTCATAACTCGTATCAAAATAAATTCAAAACTCGGCTTTTCTGGGACGATCGATCGTCTCAGTTGAAATCCGCTTACTCAAGCATTAACTTTTATTTAAAAAAGTTGACATAAATCAAAAGGATAATTAAATTATATTAGCTTCTTGTAAGGGTAAAAACATTATAGACTAAGCCAAACAAACCGATCGCTTCGTATGAGTAGAAAAAATAGATATCATTTTAAAATAATTTTACTTAGTTAAATGAAAAACAGATTCAGAAAAGAATGGCATTAGTTTTAATTACTGATGATGCGGCTTTTACCCGCAGAATGATTCGCAAAGCTTTCAAAGATACGGATCATCTAATTTTAGAAGCTAGCAACGGCAAAGAGTGTCTCGATATGTGCGACGCTCACTCTCCAGATTGTATTATTTTAGACTTATTAATGCCCGAGTTAGATGGTTTTAGCGTTCTCGAAACTTTACAGCAACAAGGTTCAAAAGTTCCAGTAATCGTCCTCTCAGCAGATATTCAAGATAGCATTCGCCAGAAATGCCTCGATTTAGGTGCGGTCACAATGTTAAAAAAACCACCATCAAGTTCGCAAATTTTAGAGGCGATCGATCGCGCTCTGCAAAATTAAGGAGATTCTCAATGAAGTTAACTCCCGAGCGATTAGATGCCTTAACCGAACTAATTAATATTGGTGTCGGTCAAGCTGCTGGGACGCTCAGTCAAATGCTTGAATTCACCATAAAATTAAAAGTACCTTTGGTAAAAATTTTATCCCCTCAATTGTTGCAACAAGAATTGCGGGGCAGGTTGGGTCAGCAGTGTCTCTCTTCGGTAAAATTAGAATTTAGCGGCTCTTTTAGCGGTAACGCTCAATTAGTCTTTCCGACCGAAAGTGCGGCGACTTTAGTATCTTTATTAACTGGAGAAGAATCAGAAACTAACGACCTCGATGCCTTGAGAATCGGCACTCTGACTGAAGTAGGTAATATCGTAATTAATGGGGTAATGGGTTCGATTAGCAACATTTTAACTCAGCCAATTAACTACAATCTGCCTAATTATATCGAACAAGATATCGAACATTTATTACTATCGTCAATATCCGAGCAGAATTACAAAGAAGTTCTTTTAGCTCAAAGTCAATTCGATATCGAAGAGCTAGAAGTTAAAGGAGATATTATTCTCTTTTTTAATGTTGGTTCTTTGGATAGCTTTTTAGAGGCGATCGATGAATTGTGCGATCGCTATTAAATCAGTAACTGCAAATTCAATATCTAAAAATCCAGTCAAAATTAAGATCGAAAAAATTACTATTTTTTATTTTTGCAAAGTGATTTCAGCGAAAAAACATGACAATCGATCGAGAAGACCTCACAGCATTTTTGGTTGAAACTAAGGAAACCCTCAGCCAAATAGAAACAGATTTAGTTATCTTCGAGCAAAACCCTGAAGATCTAGAATTAATTAACCGTCTTTATCGCAGTTTTCACACCCTCAAAGGTAATTGTGCATTTCTCAGTTTAGCTAAGTTAGAGGCGATCGCCCATGGTGGCGAAAACTTACTCAATACCTTGCGCGCACCGACAGCAAGAGAATCGAGTTCGATCCGCGAGATAATTAACATTTTGCTGCGAGTCGTCGATATCATCAAACAGATAACGATCGCTCTCGAATCTACTGGAGCAGAAGGAGAAGAAGACTACAGCGAGTTAATCGCTGCGATCGACAATTTACAAGATTTTGATAGTTCCCCCTCAGCAACAATAGCAGATCCCCA
Source organism: Prochloraceae cyanobacterium (assembly GCA_030065265.1). Lineage (GTDB taxonomy): Bacteria > Cyanobacteriota > Cyanobacteriia > Cyanobacteriales > JASJDA01 > JASJDA01. Next base: position 4,294 of record JASJCW010000260.1, on the reverse strand, counting down.
AGCTGAAACACCTCCAGCTCAATCGAATCAAGAAGGTACTAAAACTTCGGGCCTGACGGATAATTTTATGCGAGTCGACGTTCAAAGACTCGATGAATTAATGAATTTAGTCGGCGAATTAGTTTTGTGTCGCAATCAAATTGTGCAATTTAGCGACCTGCTCAACGATAGTTCCTTTCTAGAAACTGCCCAGCGTTTAGATCTAATCACTACAGATTTGCAAGAAGGACTCAGAAAAACTCGCATGCAACCGATCTCCACCGTCTGGAGCAAATTTCCTCGAGTCGTACGGGATTTATCCTTGGGGGTGGGAAAACAGGTCAGTTTGGAACTAGAAGGAGAAGATACCGAACTCGATAAAACTTTGATCGAAACAATTTCCGATCCTTTAACCCACCTAATTCGCAATTGTATCGATCACGGTATCGAAACCCCAGATCTGCGCCAAGCAATCGGTAAACCCCCAGAAGGTAAACTATTTTTGCGGGCTTTTCACGAAAGTGGTTATGTCAAAATTCAAGTTGCCGATGACGGAGCGGGAATCGACCTTGCAGCACTCAAAGCTCGAGCGATCGAACTTAATTTAATTGCCGCCGATCGGGCCGCTGCTTTGAGCGAACAAGAAACCCTCAACCTGATTTTTCATCCCGGATTATCCACCGCCAAACAAGTGACTAATTTATCGGGCCGGGGTGTGGGCATGGACGTAGTTAAAACAAATATTAACAAAATCGAAGGGAATATAAATATCTCTTCTCAGCCCAATAAAGGGACTGTGTTTACAATTGAGATTCCCTTAAGTTTAGCGATCGCCAGAACTTTACTCGTTACTAGCGGCGGCGATCGCTATGCTATTCCGCAAATGAATTTACTCGAATTGATCCGCTTAGAAGGAGAACAAGCCGTTAAAAGCGTCGAAATGATTCACGGTTCGCCCGTGTATCGGTTGCGGGGTCAATTGATACCTTTGATTTATTTGAACGAACAACTGCAATTAGACCAAAATCCAAATCGAGCGAAATTTAAAGATTGCTCGGACGATCGCCGCGATGGTACTCTAAATATTGTGGTTCTCCAAGCCAGGGATTACCCTTTCGGACTCGTAGTCGATGCCATTAACGATATTCGCGAAATTGTCGTCAAACCTTTGGGCAAACAACTCAAACAAATCTCTTGCTTTGCCGGAGCAACTATTATGGGAGATGGTCGAGTAGCTTTAATTTTAGACATTCAAGGCTTGGCAGAGAAGGCTCACGTCATTTCCGACGATAAAGAGATCGATTTAAATACCGAGTCGAATATTGCTGGGAAAACAAACGATGAAGAATGTCAAATGCTATTACTTCAAGGACTCGACAATCGTCGCATGGGGATTGCTTTATCTCGAGTCGCTCGTTTAGAGAATTTTTCTCCTCAAGCAATCGAGAGAATCGGTCAGAAAAAGGTGCTGCAATATCGCGATCGGCTTTTAGATTTAATCGATTTGTCTGCGATCTTAAATCCCGAATCGGTCAATTCTATTTCCGATTCTACCAATCAAGGTCTGCTTCAAGTTGTCGTCGTCAATCTCGATCGAGAAAGGAATGTCGGTATTATCGTCGAAAATATTATTGATATTGTCGATCAAAGAATAACCGTAAAAAGCGATACCGATCGAGCAGGAATAGAATATGCTGCAGTGATTCAAGGTAAAGTGACTGAAATTATCGATATCGAAGCATTAATTGCTGCGGCTTAATTTATAATAATTCAAGACTTTTGTTGCGATCGAATTACTTATTTAAAATTGATTTAGCATCTTACTATGGCAGATAAACGTCAGTTCTGCACTTTCTTTTTAGATCGATTCTTTTTTGGCATTGCAGCAGAGAAAGTTCAAGAAATAGTTCGCTACCAAAATATTACTTTCGTCCCCTTAGCTCCTGTAGAAGTAAGAGGGTTAATCAATCTCAGAAGTCAAATTGCGATCGCGATCGATTTGCGTCTTCGTTTGGATTTACCGCCACTTAACGACGATCGACTCCCATTAAATCTTGTTGTCAGAGTCGATGGAGACAATATTAGTCTGTTAGTAGACGATGTGGGTGATGTTTTGGACGTATCCGATGACTGGTTTGAACCAGTTCCAGAAACTTTAACTGGAAAAGTTAGAGAATTGATTCTCGGAGCTTATAAATTGGAAAACCGACTATTGTTAATTCTTGATGTTGAGAAAGTCGTGGATCTCAATTCTTCTTCTATCGCCTAAATTTAAATAGCCAATTATGACAAAAACGATCGCCTTCGCTAATCTTAAAGGTGGCACTGGTAAAACTACTCTTTGTGTCAATATTGCCGGATATTTGGCAAAAAATAATCAAGGGAAGGTATTAGTAGTTGATTTCGATCCCCAGGCAAATGCTACTTCCGGTCTTGGGATCGATGGTAACACCCTAGAAAGATCGATTTACGACGCACTCTTAAATGAATGTCAGGGATACGATGGAGTTTCGATCGCCAAGATTATCCTAGAAACAGAAGTTAAAAATCTCCACTTAGCTCCTTCAGAATTAAATTTAGCCGTGCTTCCAACTCTCTTGCTCGACGTTCGCAATCGGGTGAGCGTCTTAGATCGCGCCTTAGAGCCGATTAAAAAATTCTATGAATATATTTTAATTGACGTTCCTGCCGATTCGGGCTTGTTTATGTTAAACAGTTTGCGCGCTGCAGATCGCTTAGTAGTCCCCCTCGACTCGAGTATTTTCGCTTTAGAAGCTTTAGAGAATTTTAAAATCTACTGTCACGATATCGAACAAATCAGCGATCGCGCGCTCGGTAAATTGATAATTGTCTTAAACCGATACGTTAAATCTCGCAATGCCAAATCAAACAAACCCAGCCCCTCAGAAGAAATTGAAAGCCAACTCAAAACTATGTCTCACACTTTATTTGTTGTGCCCGAGTCAGCTTTAGTGTATCAAGCACAACAAGCTGGTCTGCCTATTTCCGATTATGCCCCAACTAGCAGATTGGGCAAAGCTTACAGCGCGATCGCTAATTATTTATCAATGAGTTAACTTAACCGTTCAAATGTTCGGCAAGAGCAAACCAAACAATAATTAAAAATTACAATTGGAGGTTGGAAAATGGCCGTTAATAAAAATCGCAAGCCAGGTCGATCGGTTTTTTTTGAAGATCCCCCAGGCGATCGACCCACAGAAATAATTAGAGAACAAAGCTCGGCTAACCTACCGAAAAATCCCGAGTTTGAAACAGATAAGACTGAGCTATCAACTTTATTAGCAGCTCTTAAATTAGCTAGGGATGGAGATCTCAACGTTCGTTTACCAGAAAACAACGAACTCGGAGAAATTGCGATCGTTTTCAATCAAATGGTGAATGCAAATCAGAATTTTGTCGCAGAAATCGATCGCATCGCTCGGGTAGTTGGCGAAGAAGGTAACTTAGACCAAAGATCTACCCTCAAAGGAATTAAGGGTGACTGGAAAGAAGGTCTTAACTCCCTCGACGGATTGATTGATAATTTAGCTCAACCAACTACTGAAGTCGCAAGAGTCGTTGAAGCAGTAGCTAATGGCAACTTATCTGAAAAAATTGCTCTCAAGGTTAATGGCAAAACCTTAAAAGGAGAATTTCTCTCGATTGGCAATACTGTTAATACTTTAGTAGATCGACTCAATACTTTTGTTGATGAAGTGACAAGGGTGGCTAAAGAGGTGGGCACTGAAGGCAAACTGGGCGGTCAAGCTCGAGTTGAAGGAGTATCGGGTGTCTGGAAAGATCTCACCGATAATGTCAACGTAATGGCATCAAATCTTACCGATCAAATCCGAAATGTAGCTAAAGTTTCAACTGCAATCAGTGTGGGAGATTTAACCCAAAAAATTACCGTTGAAGCTAATGGCGAATTCGATCGCCTCAAAACAACGATCAATCAAATGGTTGATAGTTTAAATTCTTTTGCTTCAGAAGTAATACGAGTAGCCAAAGACACGGGAACTTATGGTAAACTGGGCGGCCAGGCTCGAGTTGAAGGGGTAGCTGGCACTTGGCAAGAGCTGACTGAAAATGTCAATATCATGGCCTCGAATTTGACCGCACAGGTACGCAATATCGCTAATGTCGCCACCGCCGTCGCTCAAGGGGATCTAACTCAAAAAATTACCGTTGAAGCTCAAGGCGAAATTTTAGAGTTGAAAACAACCTTAAACGTGATGGTCGATCGCCTCAATGCTTTTTCTTCGGAAGTAACCCGGGTGGCTAAGGAAGTGGGGACTGAAGGTAAACTGGGCGG
>JASJCW010000259.1 GCA_030065265.1 Prochloraceae cyanobacterium | reverse complement strand
TTGCGATCCTGGGAAGATTCTAATTGTTCTAATTGTTTTTCTAAAGTTTCAATGCGATCGACTAAAGCACGGATGACAGCAGCTTCAGAGTCGGGTAAATTAGCGTGTTCGAGGGGATTAACTTTAACGCCAGAACGATAAACAACTCGACCGGGTACGCCTACTACAGTACAATCTGAAGGCACTTCTCGCAAGACTACCGAGCCAGCACCAATCCTAACATTATTACCGATTTGAATGTTGCCGAGTATTTTTGCTCCCGCACCAACTACAACATTTTCGCCTAAAGTTGGGTGACGTTTGCCAGTTTCTTTTCCCGTACCGCCGAGGGTAACGCCTTGATATATTAGAGAATAGTCGCCGACGATCGCAGTTTCGCCGATTACTACCCCCATACCATGATCGATAAATACACCCTTACCGATCGAAGCTCCTGGGTGAATTTCAATTCCGGTGAAAAAGCGACCTAAATTAGAAATAAATCTAGGAATGAAGGGAATACCGATCTGGTTTAACCAGTGGGCAAAACGATAAAATATAAGTGCCTGCAACCCTGGATAGCAGAGTAATACCTCTAGCCAGTTACGAGCAGCAGGATCTCGTTCAAAAATAATGCGAAAGTCTGCGATGAGTGAAAGTAGCACGACTAGTTTCCGTTTTTGAGGATCGTAAATGGTTTCTCAACTATCTTAGCTCTGTCTCAGTCGAGATGAAACGATTCTTTAGGTAGAAATCCGAAGTTTGCCGAGAATAAAAACTTTAACACTATCGATAAGAGGTTTTTTATTCTTAAAATAATTAATTAATTTTTAAACAGTATTGCCAGTAAATTTTTACTTTCTCTTTGCGCGATCGCCCGATTTTAAACCTGTTATGCCTATAATTATTTTAGTTTGCCTTCTTTTAATCGGTAATTGGTTATTTTCAGAAGTTTTAATTTTTAGCCCCCTGAGAATCTTAGATTTTGTCGATCCTTTGTTTTCTTACGGGCTAATCGTGTTAATCTTATCTTTATTAACTTGGTTTTTTAAAGATTAAATTGCAGCAAGATGGACGATCGCATCTCCTTGATTGACTAAAGGATTTTGAACGTGACCGATTACAATCCCGTTAATGCTAGCTTTAATTTTAATATTAGTATCGCCGAAAGCATCAGAAATAATCCCTAACTGCTGCTTTTTCTCGACACGATCGCCTAAACCAACGTGTAAACGAAGAATACCACTGCGAGGCGATCGCATCCATTTAGTTTGACGGATTTCAATGGGCAGATTTTCCGTTTCGTTAAAAGGCCCGGGATACATATTTAATTTTGCCATTACTCTCAAAACCCCTTTGACTCCAAACTCGATTGCATCGCGATCGAATCTTAAAGCCTCTCCTGCTTCGTAAAGTAAGACTGGTTTGCCGATCGCCGTTGCTGCTTGACGCAAAGAACCGTCTCGAGTGCTCGAATGTATGATTACCGAAGTGCCGAAAGTGCTGGCGAGGCTGTAGGTTTCATCGTCATTTAGATTGGCGCGAATTTGAGGTAAATTAATCCGATGAACTGCACCGGTATGGAGGTCGATCCCGTGGGTGCTTTTACTGACTATTTCCTTGATAAATAAGCGGGCCAAACGGCCGGCTAGAGACCCCCCCGAAGATCCTGGAAAAGATCGGTTTAAATCGCGGCGATCGGGTAAATAGCGTGATTGTTCGATAAAGCCAAAAACATTGACAATCGGCACGGCGATTAAAGTACCTCGCAATTGTTTGGCATCTACTTTTTCGAGAACTTGGCGGATAATTTCTACTCCATTCACTTCATCGCCGTGAATTGCTGCAGAAAGCCATAATTTCGGCCCGGATTCGATCCCGTTGATCGCAATTACTGGAAGAGATAACATCGTTTGAGTGGGAAGACGGGCAACGGGAAGTTCGAGACGCTTGCGAGATCCTGGTTTAATTATTTCATCTGCAATCTGAATAATGTTTTTTGACATTATATTGTCATTTTTTGGATTTAATTCCTCTATTGTCGTACTTAAATGTTTATTTTTCCCTATTTCCTTCTCTTCTGCCCTCTGCCCTCTGCCCTCTGCCTTGTCGCGTAGCGACATTAATATTGAATGCGATCGCGAGTTTTTCCCGGAGCGGCATTTTTAGCGATAAATTCGATAATTTTTCCAGCTACGTCTACTTCTGTCGCCTTTTCGATCCCTTCTAAACCTGGAGACGAATTAACTTCCATTACCACCGGCCCGTGATTCGATCTCAACAGATCTACTCCTGCAATTCTCAAACCCATTGCTTTGGCAGCCCTAACTGCGGTGCTGCGCTCTTCTGGACTCAGTTTAATTTTCTCTGCAAATCCGCCGCGATGCAAATTAGAGCGAAATTCGCCTTCTTTACCCTGTCGTTTCATTGCTGCGATTACTTTACCCCCAACGACAAAACAGCGCAGATCCGCTCCTCCTGCTTCTTTGATAAATTCTTGGACTAAAATATTGGCATCTAAGCCGCGAAAAGCTTCAATTACCGATTTAGCTGCTTGATGGGTTTCAGCTAAGACTACTCCAATGCCTTGAGTTCCTTCTAACAATTTAATCACTAAAGGCGCGCCGCCAACTGTTTCAATTAAACCGTCAATATCTTCTGTCGCGTGGGCGAAACCCGTAACTGGCAAACCGATACCTTCCCTAGCTAGAAGTTGCAAGCAACGCAGTTTATCGCGCGATCGCGAGATTGCTTGAGACTCGTTAGCACTAAATACGCCCATTACCTCAAACTGTCTGACTACTGCAGTTCCGTAAAAGGTTCTCGACGCGCCGATTCTGGGGATGACAGCGTCAAAATTTTCTAAAGGACTGCCTTTATAAACTACGCTCGGTTTGCGAGAAGTAATATTCATATAACAGCGCAGGTAAGGAATCACTTGCATTTGGTGTCCTTGTGCTTCTCCTGCTTCTTTGAGTCGTCGAGTAGAATATAAAGTTGGGTCTTGAGATAGGATCGCAATTTTCATTTTTTTTCCGTTTTTAGAGAACTTTGTAAGAAAGAATTACCCGCATCAACCAAAAATTTCTGACGTACTGCTTGACGACCCAACAACATTCTAAAGCCCATTTCGTCGCGATTGGTTAAAGTTAATTCGATTTTCCAGCTTTTACCACCCAATTCTACGATAGTTTCGATTACGGGCCTGAGTTGAGCTACCCCTCCAGAGTTGCGAACTTCTCGCCAGTCAATAACTTCTGTTTCTGCTGTTACCGTGTAATGAGCGTTGCGCTGCAAAGGATGAACTTGAAAGCGAATCATCTGTTTCCCTTCGCGGGAGAATTTGGCGAGATGAAAAGCATGCAAAGCTGAACTTCGCGCTCCGGTATCTATTTTGGCTTTAACTCGTTCTATTCCTAATTTTGGAAGGGCTACAATTTCGCGCCAGCCAATTACTGCTAGTTGTTTTCTAGATGATTCGCGTTTCATTTTATTTAATTATGATTAATAATAAACCTCTACTTTTAAGTAATAATCTCGACTTTTCCAGTTTGCAGATTGTAGTAGGCTCCAACCACTGTAACTTTATTCTCTTCAATTAATTGAGAAATAATTGGTGATGTTTGCACTCTTTGTTTTTGTAGCATTACGTTCGCAATAATGGCATTATATACGCGATCGCCCGATTTATTTCTCGATATTGTTACTGCTGGCAGAATTTCGTTAATCACGCTCCCAATAAAGCCGGGTGTCGATCCTAATTGCATTGCTGCTTGAACCGCTCCACAACTTTGATGTCCCATAATTACAACCGCTTTTGCACCTAAGACTAATGCACCATATTCTAAACTGCCAATTTCTCCTGGTGTGGCAATATTTCCCGCATCTCTAACTACGAATAAATCTCCTAAACCGCGATCGAAGAGAATTTCAGGGGGAACTCTCGAATCGGAGCAGGTTAATATACATGCAAATGGTGATTGACTTGCTGAAACTTGTCTCAATCTAAATCTATCTTGATTGGGATTTCTGCTTTTTTGTCTGATAAATCTTTGATTTCCTCTAACTAATTCGTCAATTGCTTCTTGTGGAGACATATCGGCGTATTGGTTATTTTGAGATACTACTATTCGATCCTCAGTTTCGAGTGCAGTTGTCTTCTTTGCCCCTACTGTTACTAGTGAATAGCTTCCTATTGCTGCTGCACCGTATTTTAAAAGTTTTCTTCTTGCTAGATTTTTTTGTGGCTGTTTCATTATTTTCAGTCTCTATATTTTTTAATGGCTAGATTGTGGCAAAATTTAGAAGCTATTTTCGATTCGCACCGAGCGATAGTTTCCTTTCTGTTAAAATTTATCAGAAAAACTCGGCACATTGATTAAATTTTATTAATAATCATCAAAAAAATCCGATTATGTTGTAAACTCAAGTCGCTTCAAAGGGTGTTTGCGATCGCAGCAAGAAAATTTTTTTTAGTTTAGTGGCACAAGGCACAAGATTGGGAAAATCGATCTGTACGATCGTTTTCGGAAGTTAGAAGTTAATTTTTAAAAATATCTTTTTTTATAACAAATGTTCGATATAATAAATTTCAAGAGCAAAATTAAAATTACAGTATGCCTAAGATAGTAGACCACGATCGCTATCGTAAAGAGTTATTAATGAAGTCTTTTGACGTATTTGCGCGATCGGGATACGGTTCGATTTCTATGCGTCAAATAGCGCAAGATCTTGGTGTTTCTACTGGTACGCTGTATCATTATTTTCCCAGTAAGGAGGTTTTATTCGAGCAATTAATCGAAGAAATTACGCGATCGGATATTGTCAGAGCAACAGCTGAAATTAAAAATTTAACAAGTGTAGAGGAGAAAATAATTTGTTTGTTTAATTTTCTCGATCGCGAAGAAGATTATTTTCTCAAGCAAATATTACTCTACGTTAATTTTTACCAGCAACACGACACTTACGAAGTCATCAAACGCACTTACGATCGCTGTCGAGATGCATTGATGGAGTCGATGGAGATAGAAGATCCGGCAATTGCTAGTTTAGTTATTAGCGTTATTGACGGTATCTTATTACAAAAAGCCTTCGATCGCGATTCTGTTTCTTTAAAGCAACAAGGTAAATTAGTAGCCGAAATGCTTTGTACCTATTTAGAGAAATAACCCTTCTAGATACTAAACTAAAAATTTCTTTTTTTGCATAACGAACATTCGATATAAATTATTTTGGAGTTAAAAACATGAGTCAAAATATCCTCGAACTACCCGCACCAAAAGCAGATCCTCAATTCGGACACTTATTAGAATACGATCGCGATCCGATTGGCTTTTGGACGTTATGTGCCAAAGAATATGGAGAGATAGTACCGTTAAATTTTGGGGAAATGTCAGTTTGCTTTATTAGTAATCCCCAATTGATTGAAAAAGTATTGCACGAAAAAAATACTTTTATTAAAGGAGAAGACTATCAAATTTTAGGGGATATTTTTGGCAAAGGATTAGTTACTAGCGACGGAGACTTGTGGAAGCATCAGCGCAAGTTAATCCAACCATTATTCTTACAAGAAAGAATTGCTAATTACGCAAAAATAATGGTGAATTACACTGAGAAAATGTTAAATAATTGGTCAGACAAAGAAGAGATCGACGTTCACGCAGAAATGATGCGACTAACATTAAATATTGCGATGAAAGCGATATTCGATTTAGATTTAACAGAAGCTGATGCAAAAACGATCGCCGAAGCTTTCGATCTAGCAATGGAATGGTATGAAAATATGCGGGAGCAGGGATTTATTTACGATCCAAATAACCCCACAGAAGCAGATTTACGGTATAAAAAAGCGATCGATCGAGTCGATAAAGCAATATATAAAATAATTCAAACAAGGCGAAAAAACAAACAAAATTCAGGAGATTTACTTTCACTTTTAATCGATATGAAAGATGAAAATGGCAAGAAAATGAGCGATCGACAAGTGCGAGATGAAGCCGCAACAATGATTTTAGCAGGACACGAAACAACTGCAAATACATTATCTTGGACTTGGATGCTTTTAGCTCAAAATCCTCAAGTCAGAGCCAAATTACAACAAGAATTAAAAGAAGTTTTAGGTAATAAAAAACCTACTGCTGCTGATTATAATCGCTTAAACTATACCAAAATGGTAATCAAAGAATCAATGCGACTTTATCCAGCAGTTGCAGAATTATCCCGTCAAACAACTCGAGAATATAATTTAGGTGGTTATCAAATACCCGCCAACTGTACAGTAATGATGTGCCAGTGGGTTAACCATAGGAATCCCGATTATTTTCCAGATCCAGAAACATTTAATCCCGATCGCTGGGCTAACGATTTAGAAAAAAAATTACCAAAAGGGGTTTATTTTCCTTTCGGAGACGGCCAAAGAATTTGCATCGGCAAGGGATTTGCTTTAATGGAAGCAGTATTATTATTAGCAACAATTTCGCAAAAGTTTACTCTCAATTTATTACCAGAACATCCAATTTTGCCCCAACCTTCGATTACTTTAAGACCAGAAAAAGGGATAAAAGTTATTTTGAATAAACGCTAAAAACAGAAATATTTCGCTATCGATCGGGTGCGATTTTTTTTCGTAAAAGTATCTGTTTGCGTAGTCTGGTTGAGGTGAAATGAGAAAAAGCAGGGTTAGTAACAGTAACGATCGCCAACAAAGATCTAGGTATTAAATATGTTGAGAAAAATTGATGTAAATCTTTGGGTTGCAGAACAGCCTTTAAAATTCTGGCAGTTTGAAGTAGGAACGAGAATGACAATCGTTCGTTTAAAAAATGGCAATTTAATAGTCTTTTCTCCGATTCAAGTGGACGAGGAAACAATTCAGCAAATCGATGAAATTGGTAAGGTTAGTTATATTATTATTCCCAATCTTTATCATCATCTTTTTGTTGCAGAATTTCAGGCTATTTATCCCGAAGCACAACTTTGGACAGTACCTGGTTTAGAATTAAAAAGACCGGATTTAAAAAGCGATCGAATTCTAAATAAAGACGAAGCAAGTATTTGGGATGAAATCGAATATTTGTTTTTTGAAGGATTTCAAGCAATTGTAGATTTTAGTGGTTTCTCAACGGTCAATGAATTTATTTTCTTTCATAAAGAAAGTAGAACATTAATAATTACAGATACGTCTTTAAATTTAGATGAAACTTTTACCTTAAAAACTCAATTAATAGGGAGAGCAATCGGCTCTTATAAAACACTCCGACCTTCTTTATTAGAAAAAATTGCTACCAAGGAAAAAGAGCTAGTAAAAGATTCAGTAGAAAAAATACTTAATTGGGATTTTGAAAGGGTAATTATGGCTCACGGAACTATTGTTGAAAGTGATGGAAAGGAAAAGTTTAAACGAGGATATGAATGGTTTTTAGGGATGACTTTGTAACTAAAAAATATAGTGCGATCGCTCTTTTTAGTTGAGATAAATAAGTTGTCAAAAGTTAAAGTTTATGTTTTAAAATCGACTGTTTTGTTCGCGAAGCGATCGATTTAATATCAAATTAGCTTCTCGGACGATCCAGATTTTATCGGTATCAAAATAATGTTTTAGCCGCGCAGTAATTATTTGAAAATCAATCTAAGCGCATGCAGGATCGGCACGC
>JASJCW010000258.1 GCA_030065265.1 Prochloraceae cyanobacterium | reverse complement strand
GCAATTTGTCTTGATTTAAGATCGAGGCCCGGGCGCGAATAGATTTCACCGTAACCGTATTCAATTATATAGCGGCTCAAATCCGGTGCGATATCTCTGAGACTTTTAGCGAGCCGATCGCCTGCTTTATTGTAGATTTGATTGAGTTTTTCTTCGCCGCGATCGAAGCGATCGGTATTTAATTCTTCTGGCGATGCTGTCAACTTTTGTGGTTGCTTGATTTGAGGTGTTTCTTGTTTGGCGGTTGATTTTAATAATTCTTTAATGCTTAATTCGGTCAAAGCGATCCAAGCTGATTCTACTCGCTGAGTCCATCCCGGGCCTAAATAGAATTTAAGCGATTTTAAAAGAGCTTTTTTGACTAAAGGATAGCTATCGGGGGCAATACCTAAAGAAGTATAGATAGTTTTTACATTCCCAATTGCTCGATCTAAAAGTTTGGGGTTGCGAAGACTTTCGATCAAAGATAACCAACTGCCAATAAATTTTTGTTCTTGAGCTGCAATATCTAATTGTCCGATCGCCTGTTTCATTTGGGGATTATCGATACAAAGGAGATCGTAAAAAGTTGCGGTGAAATCGGCAGAATTGTCTTTAATCGGGATAAAACTATCTTCTAAAATGGCAATATCTTCTGAAGCAATAAAGCTATTTGCGATCGCCGGTTTATTTGTTTTAGGTTCGACGATGGTAAAACTATCGCTGTTAGTGAGGATCTCTGCATCGCTGGCTCTTTCTGATGCTTCTAACATTAGATAGGCGATCGCGGTATAAGCTGCCGTCCAAGCTGCTTCTAATTCTGGCGACCATTGTGTTTTAAAATGTAATTTTAATGTTTTTAAAAGTGCGTTGCCAAATCGAGGATAATGCTCTGGCAAAACTCCATAGGAAGCATGTTTAACTCCCATAGTTTTCACCGCATTAGTTAAAAGAGAAGGATGAGCTAAATGCTTGACGATATAAGATAAGCTATCAACAAATTTTTGATATTGCTTGGTCATATCGGTGTTAGCAAATAATCTTTTTAGCTGGGGATAATCTTGAAAAAGATTCTCATAAAAACTAATCGCAACATCTAGAGAATTGTCTTTGAGTGCAGCAAAACTATTTTCTATAATCGCAATTTGTTTTGGAGAAATAATTGTATCAACTGCCATAATCGATAATTGAAGCCAAATTAAGTTTAATCGGGGATGGGGCTTTGACTGCCAAAATAGATTCGCTATTCAGCAAGATCGAGCAAGATTTGCCAGAACTTTTGAGATAATTTCTATGAAAATATTGTTTCGCTCGCTTGCGATCGTTAAGGGATACTGAAGCAGCAAATTAAACGAGTCGGAAGTGACAACCTGAAACTTCCAACCCATTAATTTGAAGAGATCGGGCTTAATATCGAAGATAGAAATTACGATCGGCTCGTTGGTGCTTCGGTGAGATTGAATCGAGCGATTAAAGTCCCCACAAACCAAAAGCGGGCCCTATAATTACGATAGTAAACCAGACAGCGACAAGAATGCCAATTCCGATCCAAGCTCCTCTAGTGGTTACATCGTAAATTGTTTTGGCTTGAGATTTAGTAATTGGCAACCAAGGAAAGATATTCTGTTCTTGACCGTATTTATCTCCTAATGCTGTTTTGCGACGCTTGGATTCACCCATAATCGATTCGTCTGAATTCGTCTGAAGGATACTTTTCGATCCTATACTTTTCTCGGGCTATTATTAAGTCTCAAACCAATTTGGATCGATATAATTAATGCGAGCGCAAGGTTCTAAAGCATTTAAAATTATGTTGCCATAACTGCGTCGTTCGACTCGATTGTCGAGTAATGCGAGGATTCCCTGGGATTCCCTTAAGGCCAAAATCGCCCTTTGTATTTCTCTAACAGCAGTAGGAAGCAGATAAAATCGAAACCAATCTTGACGTTTACTTTTGTAACAAGCAACTCTAGCAGCAACGAGGGGATTTTCTAAGGAAGGAAAAGGTAAGGTTGCGATCGCCAGTAGGTGGGGAGTAGGTAAATCATCTTGATGGTCGCGCCAAAATTCCCAACCGCTGACTAAAATACTTTTTTGCGGTAAATTAGTTTGTTCGACTCGGACGATCGAACCAAATTCTGCGGCTAAACTCGCCCCTACTTGGCTTTGTAAGGGTACATCTTCGACTAAGAGAACGATTAATCGATCGGTTTTACTAGCTAAATTAATTAACGATCGCATTTGCTGGATCAGAGCATCTTTAAACTGGGACGTATTGGGTAAAGGCAGCCGATCTGGTAAATATAACTGTAGATGCTCGCTTTGACGGTTAGGGGAAAATTTTAAACATAAAATGTCTTCTTGGATGCCTAATTCTTGTCGGTAAATCGGTGCATTGTTTTCCCAATCTAAAAAACTGCCGATTAAAACTACAGGTTGTTGTTGCCAAATCTGACTTACGGAGGAAGTTACTCGAGCTGGGGCTACGCTCAAGGTAAATTGACCGGTTTCGGGGGAAATAGATGATGCCCAGAGGATATCCCCTTTGGTCTGCAGTTCGCGCCAGAAATTGGCAAATATTGGCGTAATAGCCCCTTTAGCCGTTAAAGTTCTCAATAAATTAATCAAGATTTCTCGATCTGCTCCTGCGATAGAACGAGATTGATAAATATTTTTTGGTGGGGCGAAAATAGTTTTTGTGAGTTTGATTCTAACTTCTCGAATATAATCGCCAAAATCGGGATACTTTTGACTTAATTCCTGCCAGTCTCGGCCTGCTATGCTGGTTGTCAGGGCGATTCTGGCTCGTTCTTCGAGATCTTCGGCCGAATCGATAATAGTAGTAATCTGCTTGGGAAATTTGCCTGAATTATCGAGGCGATCGCGCAACCAAGCATGATGAGAGGTCAAAACAATGCCGCGAAAATCCGCTTCTATAGTATCTGCGATCCTAATTTCTTTATCTATTCCCAACCAGTTTTGAAACTCTGCAATGCGATCGCGAATCAATTCTCTTTTGTCCGATGGAACTACGATAATTACTGGTTCGCTGCCGATCGCACAGGGGGCTAAATAACTCAGACAATACCGCTCTAATCTAGTTCCTGTTTGGATTAAAGCAGAACGACCGACGCGCATGGCACGGGCAACTAATCGGGCCATTGTTAAATTATGAGGCCAGCTTGATTCGCCTTTGGCTCTTAAAAAATCCCGCAAGCTGCTGTGAACTTCTGCTTCAATCACTTTATCAATTTTTGCTCTCGGATCTTACACGATTCGATCGAGAGTATAATTATTTACCTTGTCATTATAGTTAGGTTTATTTTTGATGAAATTGGGAATTGTGGGATTGGGATTGATCGGCGGTTCTTTGGGTCTAGATTTGCGCGATCGCGGTTTTGAGGTGTTGGGTGTTTCTCGTCGTCAAAGTACCTGCGATTTAGCTGTTGCTATGGGGGTAGCCGATCGCGCTAGTCTCGATTTATCTCTTTTAGCTGAAGCGGATTTAATTTTTATTTGCACTCCGATCGCTAAGATCGCTCCAACAATCGAACAGTTAATTCCCTATCTTCGTCCCGAGACTATTATCACCGATGTGGGTTCGGTAAAAGCTCCGATCGTCTCCGATTGTGCTGCTTTATGGGATAATTTTGTTGGCGGCCATCCTATGGCTGGTACGGCTAACTCTGGGGTAGAAGCGGCGGAGCGGAATCTTTTTCAAGGTGCAACTTACGTAATTACTCCAACAGAAAAGACATCGGTCGCGGCTCTTAATAAGGTAAAGGATCTCGCTTGCAGTTTGGGCAGTTCGGTCATAATTACTGCTCCTACGGTTCACGATCGCGCCGTTGCTTGGATTTCTCATTTACCTGTTATGGTTAGTGCTGGGTTGATTTCTGCTGTCACCGCAGAAACTGATTCGCAAGCTTTGAAGTTGGCGATTTCTTTGGCTAGTTCTGGCTTTCGCGATACTAGTCGCGTCGGTGGAGGCAATCCCGAGTTGGGCTTAATGATGGCCCAATACAATCGCGAGGAATTATTGCGATCGATGAAACAATATCGTCACAATTTAGATCGATTTATCGAGTTAATTGAAGCGGAAAATTGGCAAGCTCTTGAGGATATTTTAAAATCTACTCGAGCAAAACGCCCGGATTTTTTATAACTTAATGTGAGTTATTTTTTGAATATGCTTTCTTTAAGAAAAACAGTTGCTTATCATTTAGATAATTATGAAAGTGCGATCGGTCGAGGTATCGATCTAATAATTTTAGGGTTGATCGTAATATCTCTAGGGATGTTTATCGCAGAAACATATCCTTTACCTGAAACAATTCAATTCTATTTTCATCTTGCAGATTTAATAATCTTAATTCTATTTTCTCTTGAATATTCAATTCGTTTTTGGTGCGCCGAATCGAAAACAAAATTCTTTTTTAGTCTCTTTTCTTTGATAGATTTGTTGGCAATTTTGCCACTATTATTTGGATTTTTAGATATGAGATTTATGAGGATTTTTAGATGGTTTCGCTTGCTGAGAATTATCAGATTCTTAGATTTTGAAATATCGATTTTTCGCATTCAAACTGAAGATGGTATCATTTTAACCAGAATTTTATTAACCTTATTTTCGATTATTTTTATTTATTCCGGCCTGATCTATCAAGTCGAACATCAAATTAATCCCGACGCGCTTAAGAATTTTTTCGATTCCTTATATTTCTGCATCGTGACGATGACTACTGTCGGTTTTGGCGATATTACTCCCCTTTCAGATGCGGGAAGAGCTTTAACTTTATTAATGATTATGACCGGAGTTACTTTTATTCCCTGGCAAATCAAGGATTTAATCGAACAGTTAATTAAAACAGCTAATAAGGTTAAGATAGAATGCCCTGGTTGCGGTTTTTCTTTACACGATACCGATGCTAATCATTGTAAAAATTGCGGGGCACAACTAGAAACAAAAATTTAAAACTATTGTAAATAATAATATTAATTCTGTTTGAGGTTGCTACAGTTGAGTGAGGAAGAGGCAAGAGGCAACCAGCAGAAATAAAATAATAAAGAAATCAAAGCAAGATCGAAGCTGTTTTTGATTCTGGAAATATACTTACAATAAATTAAAGTCGGTAGGTAATTTGACCGACTTAATGAATTTACTTTTAAAATTTAATTAATTAAATTAACTGACTAATTTTGCTGTTGCTCTCTTGCCAAGAACTCTCTTGCTTAGAGAATTCATGAAGATGCATGATTGATGCAGTTCCTAAAACTGTAAAGCTAATACCAATAACAGCTAGAAAAAATGTTGGAATTTTAGAATCTTCTTGCATAATTACCTAAGTGGATATTTTTATAGGTTTAAAATAACAGAGTTATAATTACTCCTATTTATTAGTATATAAAATTTTTTCAAAAAAAGCATTCAAAAAGTTAAAAATAAAATATAAAAAACAAATCAATTATTTGGAACAAAACAAATAATATCTCGTCTCCAGAAGTTTCAAAAAATCTGTCAATTAAAATACATTGGGAAATTTTTTATCAAAAATATCGAATCAACTTTTAAATAATCAAATGATAAGTTAAAAAATATAGTGAATTTAAAAAACCTGACTTATATTGATTTAGTCAGGTTTCTAGAAGACATTTTATTAAAAGTTCTTATGTTTTAAAATGAGGATTAAATTGAAAATCCCCTCATTTTAAATGCTAGAAAAGTTCATTTAAAAAACTTGCTCTATTTCAGCAATTTCAGGAATGAATTCGCGCAAACGACGTTCGATACCCATTCTTAAAGTCATAGCCGAACTAGGACAAGATCCGCAAGCACCTTGAAGGCGTAATTTAACGATTGGCCCTTCAATTTCAACTAATTCTACATTACCGCCATCAGCCATTAAGTAAGGACGCAATTCATCTAAAACTTGCTCTACATTTTCAGTAGTCAATGCTAGGCTCATAATTTTCTGTCTCAGTTTAGAGTTAACTAGATTATTTTAATCCTAGCGTTAATATTAATAATCTACTATCTTAGCCAGTGATTTCTACAGAATCGTTAGTAGAGACAGGAGTTTCCATAACTGGTAAATGATGGAGCGGAAGGCTAAAAGTTACTGTAGATCCTAACCCTTCTCCCATGCTATAAAAAGATATTTCACCACCCATAGCGGCAACTAATTTTTGAGAAATTCCCAAACCTAAACCAGTACCACCGTAAGATTTAGTTCGAGATCCGTCTACTTGGAAAAAGTTTTCAAATAATTTTTCTTGTTTGTCAAGAGATACGCCAATTCCAGTATCGGCTACAGTAATTTTCACTATTCCTGGAAACTGGCGATCGCGATAATATACTTTTTTCTTGCGAACTTCAGCGTTAATTAAAATGCCTCCTTCTTCAGTAAATTTAATTGCATTTCCTACTAAGTTGAGCATGACTTGCAAAAGACGTTGATAGTTGCTAAACAAGACGATGGGAGTGAGATTTGTCGGACTTTTAATTTTAAAGCTTAAATTTTTTGCCTGTGCTTGGGGTCTAGTAAAATTTTCTAAATTATTTAATAATTCTTCGAGATCGACAGCGTTCATCTCTAACTCTAATTTGCCGGCTTCGATTTTTGCAATATCGAGGATATCGTTAATCAAATCTAACAAATACAAAGCACTATTGTAGGCTTCTTTAATAAATTCTCGTTGCTCTTCGGCCCCGTCTGTCATTTCATCGACAATCAGCTTGAGAAAACCGATAATGCCAGTTAAAGGAGTGCGAAGTTCGTGGGTAGTGCTGGTTAGAAAGCCTGTTTTGAGAATGCTTGCTTCTTCTGCTTCAATTTTGGCTCGTTCTAGTTCTTGGTATAGTTTAACTTGTCCGATCGCCAGCCCGAGACGATCTGATAATTCTTGCAGAAATTGTAATTCTAAATAACTCCAATTGCGATGCCGATCGCATTGTTGCAAGCAAATTAAACCATCGATGCGATCGCGATTGCGGGTAGAAATTGCTAAGATTGATTTTTGTTGATATTCTTCATCGGATAAGTATTCGACGGCGATCGGGATATCGCAAGTCAGTGCTTGTTTTAAATGAGGTTGCGAGTTAACTTCAAACTGACAACCCAACATTGAGTTAAATGGTTTTTTGCAGTATTCTGCTTCTACTTTAAATATTTCTTTTTCAGCATCGTAGGACAAAATCGAACAGCGATCGACCCCCATTGCTTCCCCTAATTTATCGACAGTATTTTGCCAAATTGTTTCTACTTCAAAACTGCGAAAAATGCGATCGCTGATTTGAATTTGCAGGTTACGATAAAAATCTGGCGAAATTGTTTTTGATGTAACTTTACTAAATATTTCTGTTTCTCGATCGCTTTTTTGATGTCCGATCGCCAAAATAGAATTAGCCTGACCTTCTCGATTTAAAATCGGACTCAAAATTAATTCAAATAAAAATAAATTTTCTTTATATTCAAACAGACAGTAACATTTTTCAGGAGTTTTTTGCTCGAGAATTCTTTTAACGATCTCAGCGTAATCGGAGATATTTTTTGGTGCTATAGTATTTTCTAACGCAGTTCCTACTATCTCTTCACTTTTCAAACCATACTTTGATCCGGC
>JASJCW010000257.1 GCA_030065265.1 Prochloraceae cyanobacterium | reverse complement strand
CTTCATCATGTGGGAACTAGAATTAGTACCTGTATATTTATTAATCGCAATTTGGGGCGGAGAAAACAGCCGCTACGCATCAACCAAATTCATTCTTTATAACGCATTAGCTTCAATCTTTATTCTCGTCGGCGGTTTAGCAATAGCATTCTACGGCGACACAACTACTTTCGATATCGCAGAATTAGCTAACAAAAACTACCCTATCGGACTAGCAACTACAGTTTACATCGGCTTCTTAATCGCTTTCGCGGTCAAAATGCCCATCTTCCCATTCCACACTTGGCTTCCCGATGCACACCAAGGTGCGCTAGCGACCGTATCGATGGTGATCACTGGGGTTATGAAAATGGGTACTTACGGATTAATCCGCTTCAACGTGGAAATGTTCCCCGACGTACACATTAACTTCGCACCCATCTTAGTAATGCTCGGAGTAATCAACATCGTTTACGGAGCATTCGTCGCCTTCGGACAAACCCACCTAATGAGAAGACTTGCTTACGCTTCCGTTTCTCACATGGGCTTCGTACTAATCGGAATTGGAGCTTACACGGCGATCGGCATGAACGGCGCGATGTTACAGCTCATCTCTCACGGTTTAATTGCCGCAGCAACCTTCTACCTTGCAGGAGTCGTCTTCGAGCGCACTGGCACGCTTTGGATGGACAAAATCACTGGCGTAGCCAAAGAAATGCCGAGAGCCTTCGCTTTATTCACTATCCTGGTTCTAGCAGGAGTCGGATTACCTGGAACTAGCGCGTTCGTCGGTGAAATCACAGTTCTACTCGGTATCGGTACTAGCGAAGTATATTCGACAGCATTCAAAGCATTGGTTATCTTCCTCTCCGTTGTCGGCGTAATCCTCACACCAATTTACTTCTTCTCTACTCTCAGAGTTGTCTTCTACGGCAGTGGCAAAACTGAGTACAACACTAACAGATTCCAACTCGATGTTAGTCCTAGAGAAGTATTCATCACTGGTGCAGTAATCGTCCCCGTTATCGTCCTCGGTTTCTACCCCAAACTCTTAACTAACACTTTCGACGATAAAACCGCAGAAGTTGCTGAATTAGCTAAAGCAGCATTACCCACAGAAGTACAACTAGCCGAGCGAAGCACTACTGAATTTAGCTATCCTCGCTCTTTACCCGCAGGCACTTTCATCGCTCCCGCGATCGCCGATAAGTAAATAAAAACCCTCTCTTAACTACACTAAATGGTGTGACTTTCGAGGGATCTATCGAAAAAACTGTTTTAAAACAAAGACTTTAAGTCTTTTATTTCTCTTCAATCAAAGACCTCCAATCACTGGAGGTTTTTGTTTTTTTTATTTTTACCGACGATCTCTGTCGAGTTAAAACAGAAAAGTTCTTTAATTTGAATTAAATTACAAACTAAAGAACAAGCTCACTAAAGACAATAAATCTCCGTTATGGATTTGGATCACGATTATATGTGATCTTGATTTTATGCTAATATACTGAGCCTGTTTGCTCCGGCCGCCGAGCCGCCGAGTGAGCAACATAACGGAATAAAACGGATTAAATCGTAATATTTCGTTTGCCTATTGGCTACTTTTCGGCTCGAGTGAGTTAAAGTAAGAGCGAATGATGGCCATTCTCCTTTAAATCGCTATCCTATTTTTGACGAGCAGTTTAGAGCAGATTTGAAGTGGTGGTATAAAAGCGATCCAAAAATAGCCGATAAAATTCTCGATTTAATTTCGGACACGATGCACGATCCTTTTTCTGGTCTTGGCAAACCCGAACCGCTCAAATATTTAGATTCTAATGTTTGGTCGCGACGCATTACTTTAGAACATCGCCTCGTTTATCGGGTCGGGAACGAGCGGGTCGATTTTTTACAAGTTCGCTATCACTATTAAATTTAAAGAGCTAAAAACAGAACATTATGACTGGAATAATTTTCCAAACATAGACTCTTGGAACATTTGTTATGAATATGTTGCGTTTGCGAGAATTGACTTATATTTGAGTTTTTGAGCATTTTTACGCCGCGCATCCTAACCTAATTAGCAACAATCTATTAATCTTAAGCGCAATTGATCTAAAAATCTCTTGTTTTTCCGTAACAATCGAGACGAAACCGCGATTTGCTGATACATTATTAAACATAGCCGAGCCTAAATCTGGTTCGACCAAAAAAAAGTGACTACCAAACAATCTAATAAGTTAGTAGTCTCCGTATGTACAAAAATTTAATTTTTGAAAATGTATTCAATTGTAAAAAACTGACATTTCTGAATCGCTAATGTATCTCCAAGATAAAACAAATCTGGTTATAAATCAATCGGTAAATAAAAATTCTTTTAGTCGCTCGACAGCGACAACGAAAAAAGCTGCTCTACTGATTGCCGACAGATTTAACTTTATCAAACTTCCAGAAGCATTATCGAGAAAAAAGTCGATTTTTGACCAATTGAATCCATTTATCGCAAAAAATGGCTTTTAAAGGTTATCGAGCCTTAAATTTGATTAAATTAGCCAATTTTTGCGAAAGAAAAATTAAAGATTTCGGAGCAGTAATTTATCAGTTTGGTAGTCCCGACAAATCACAATCGGGAGAAACAAAATGGTTGTAGCTTTCAATACCAAACTCAGAGAAAATGAAAATACTTCAATTGAAGCAGAACAAAAGATCGATTTAGCAACCTCAGCCGAGCTGAATTTACCAGAATTTCCAGAACTGCTGCCAATTCACGTCAAACATCTAATTGGCGAAGGTTTTACCCCAAATCAAATCGAAGAGTGGATCTCTCAAGGTTTGAAATCTATTACCCGCGAACAAGCTCTAAAAATGGGCTTTAAAGCCTGGGTCAATGGGGAATGGAAATCGGGAAGCGGAATATATTTCCCGTTTACCCCCAGCTTCGGACAACTGCGTTTGGACGAGCCGATAACTAGGTCTAACGGGAAACCTGCCAAATATCTCACCCCCCACAAGAAAAAAACTGAAGCGAACCTTCCCGCCAACTGCCAAGTTGTCACCGAAGGCATCAAAGACGCAAAGGCGGGGACATGGATCGGGGGAATTCCCACCGGAGCGATCGCCGGGGTAAGTCACTACAAAAAAGCCTTGCGAAAAATGTCGGGTCAAACGATGCTCTTCGATGCCGACGGCTGGAGCAATCCGCAAGTATTTTTGAATCTGTTTAATGCCGGATTGTGGCTCAAGGGTAAAGTACAGTTATTGCCGGAAATTCCAGGATATCCCAAAGCAGGATTATGCGAATATTTTCAAGCGGGGTATACTGCCGACGATTATAAAAAGCTAATCGCTCTTGCCATGACTCCCAAAGAACTGTTAATGGAGTGGCCGCTACACTGGGATAAAATGCCAGAAAAACGTATTTCACAGGCAATTAGAACGGCTTTAGAACTAGCGGCCATGTATCTAGACGAAATACAACATGAAAGGCTCTTAAATCGCATAAAAAGAGCAGCAGGAATTAGTATTCTCAAATTACGTTCCTTGCTTCAAAAAGAAATTAATCAACATAAGGGCGAACAAGACTTAAAGCGACTCAAACCCAATCAAGCCCTCAACCTAATATTTTCCAAGTACGAGAAGAAATTAAAACTCAACGAGCTGGGCAATATTGTCGAGTACGAAGGAGAAGAATACGATCTTGATGCCGCTTATATGCATTTGCTGATGGAAGAAAATGTTTACCTGAGCAAATACTTTGTCGCCGACGCTCTCAAAGAAGTAGCTAAAACTCAAAGTTACCACCCAGTTAAAGATTATCTTGCCAAGGTCGAAGATTTAGCGATCCCCGTCGATCTAAATAACCTTAGCTCGCGCTATTTTGGTACGAGAAATCCCCTTTACGACATTTTCTTGAAGAAAACCCTGATTGCGGCAGTGGCGAGAATATACGAACCTGGTTGTAAAGTAGATACGACTTTGGTATTGCAGGGGGATCAAGGGTTAGGAAAATCGACAGTGTTCAAAGTTTTGGGCGGAGAATGGTTTGACGACAGTATGGGGGATGCTCGCGATAAAGACGATCTGCTCAAACTGAACCAATGTTGGATACAGGAATGGGGCGAAGTCGAGCGAGTATTCAGCAAGCGACAAGCAGGAGAATTAAAAGCTTTTCTATCTAGCTCGACGGATCTTTTCAGAGAACCTTACGCCCGCAGAACCAAAAAACATAAACGTCATTCGATTATCGTAGCGACAGTTAATAACGCTCAATTTTTGGTAGATAGCACGGGAAACCGAAGATATTGGATTATACCCGTACTTGGTGAAGCCATCGATTTAGAACTGCTAAAAAAAGAGCGCGATGGAATTTGGGCGGCGGCGGTGGCTGCTTATAAAGCGGGCGAACCCTGGTGGTTAACCCCAGAATTCGCCAAACTTTCCGAGGATAATAACTCTCACTTCAAAGTGACTGATGAATGGGAAAGTGCGATCGCCAATTACACCGAAAATTTAAATCGAGTTAGCGTTACTGAAATTTTAGAGAAAGTTTTTGACTTTGAAATTGGCAAAATGGATCGCGGTTCTCAAATGAGAGTAGCGACAACTTTAACTGCTTTGGGTTGGACAAAAGTTGGTATGAGAGAATTAGCAGGTAAACGCCAACAATGTTGGGAAATAAACACAACTAAAGAGCCACCGAAAAATCCGATTGATGAGTTTAAAAATCAAGTCGCAACCGAGCAGGTTGAGATTAAGGAAAAAAATGCTGAAAGTCCTGAAAGCTCAAGCAGCTCTCAACCTCTCAACCTAAGTCGAGAAAATAAGTTAAAGTTAAAAAATTCCCAAGTCGGAGTTGATACATCAACCAGAAAACCCAGACCAATTCCAAAAAAAGAAATTTTCAAAAAAGTTGGGGGTGAAGGTATAGAGGTTGCGAGTTCCCAATTAAACCAAGGGTTTGAAGTAAAAACTAGCTCTCAACCTGAGACAGTTCCAAAAAAAGAAATTTTGTCAAAAATAGTAGCCCCAGATTTTGAGACTAATCTTCCCGATTCTGTCAAGCCTATCTGTGATACTTTTGAAACTGGAACGACAAAAGTCAAGATTGAAAATATAAACGATCGCGATTTTGACTCAAAAGCGAAAACCATCGAGCAAGTCAAGCCAGCTTTTATTGATGAGACAATGTCCATTGCCATCCAGCACGATAACGTGGTTGTTCCCCAGGCTGTCCCCAAGGCAAATAAATTAGACCTAAAAAAAGAAATAGTTCTAAAAACCTCAGATGGAACGTGGACTAGAGCAGATGTTGCTGACATCGCGAAATTGTTATTGGAGCAAAAAGATCTCGAAGCCTTCGAGGCGTTTTTATACCCAATAAATAATGAAACTTGGCTTCCCCCTGAAATTCTCAACATGGCGGTTAAAACGCTAAATATCGACGAATACAACCAAATAAAAGCTTGGGTAGTGGCGATTAAGAACAAATATCGAGAAGCAGATAAAACTTTATCAGCAAGCCCAAAATTAGAGACAGAAATATCAACAGCAGTAGAACCAGATTGGACTACTTTCCCTCACCTAACAAGTAACGACCCCAGAACCGCTAAAAAACTGTCAGAAGAGATTAAAAACGCAATTTTGACTTTAACCGTATCTGAGGGGACGGACGCTTTATATTCTCGGTTTAATTGCGGACAAGTTGAATGGGTGAGTCAGCACTACTTAAACGAGCGAGAAAAGGCTTTGTTGGAGCAATTGAAAAACTGCAAACAGCTAGATTTATTTGGAGGGCAATTTGAAGAGCAATCGGAAGAATACCTGAGTGATTACCAGGTTTAATCGTTAAATTTCTCGATTATTTCGATAAATAATTAAATCTCAAAAATGTAGTTGCCACGTAGAGCATTTGTATTATGAGAGCTATCTAGTTTCGTTCGTCTATTTGGCATTAATCAAAATATTGGTGTTAAACCGACACAGGAGGTTAGTGGTGGGAGTGTCAATGTGTCTTCTAACGGCTCATCCACACTAGTGCATCCGCCCCCGCCTGGGCGACCAGAAGATCGTTTTCTACTGTATCTCCCGATACGCCAATGGCTCCCAAAATATTGCCTCGAGCATCTTTGAGTGGTAATCCTCCAGGAAAAGTAATCAGCCCTCCATTGGAATGCTCTATCGCGTACAAAGAGCCTCCAGGCTGAGACAGTTTCCCCAGCTCCCCACTGGGTCGATCGAACAAACGAGCCGTACGAGCTTTGCGAATGGCAATATCAATACATCCTAAACAAGCTCCATCCATACGAGCAAAGGCTTTGAGATTTCCCCCCGCGTCTACTATGGCGATATCCATTTTAGTCCCCAGTTTGATGGCTTTGGCTTTCGCCTTCTCTAATACTAAATTGGCTTGTTCCAGACTAATATCTTGGGTGTTGATGGCTTTCCGACTAGTTTTGCTGTCTGAAAGGTTTTGAGCTATATTCTGGGCTTTTGTACCTAGTCCAGTTATGACACTGAGTCCCAGAATCAGGACAATAGCGGCCATAAATCCTCGAATTTTCATGTTTTTTCCTAAATAAACTTGTTTAAAAGTTTACTATCCAAGGTTCAAGTCGCGATCTCTTCCCTGATTGCTTCTGCTCGATTCTCGGCTCTTCCAATCCCTTATAAACTGGGCTTTCTGCCATCTTCTCAATATTTACAGCTGGAAATTATTTGAAATCATCGTCGAAGTCGCCATGTCGCAAACAATAATACATAGCGATGCGGATTCGCTTGTTCATTTCTGTGTAGGTGTTGCGTAGCCAGATTTTCTACTAGTCAGAATTGATGCTTTATAATTCCAATTGAGATTGTTTTTGCTGCTGTTTTGGTTGTAGTGTCTCTTGTTCAATTTCTTGAGATCTCTGGTTGTCTAGATATTTTTCAACACTTGTCGCAGCTTTTTTAGCTAATTGGCGATTGGCAGTATCTTGAGAGAAAAGAACAACTTGTTCTTCTTTGACAATTAAGACGGGTAAATTTTTGGTGGTATTGATAAATATCAATCGCTCCTGCTGGCTATTCCAGAGGATTTGCCACAGACAACTTTCATTTTGAAGGGATTTATTTTCTTCATCGATATTTTCCCAAGGTAAATCGCTTGCAGACATGGTTCTGGCAAGAGATCTCGCCTCGTCAATATCGGTTTTGGATAATCCAGTTTTTATCTGCTGGTTGTTTTTATCGGTAGAAGATTTGTGTGTTCGATCGTCCTGAATATTGGGTTTAATATCGGGTTTGGTTGATATTTTGCTATTTATTGCCGGAGCTACTAAAAGTTCTAAACTAGAGCGATCGATTCCAGTTAAATACTCCAGTCCATAAATTTTGAGGATCTCTAATAGTAATTTTCGCGACTTAGTTTTCTTTTTCTGCTGAGGAATAACGAAAACTGGGGGATTCTGGAGGGTTACGGTTTCTTGTATTGCCGCTTTTTTGTTGCTATTTTCTGTTGAATCAGTATTGCTATCTGCTGGGGTGTAAGCTCTTTCTAACTCGAATTGCTGTTTTGATGGAGTGCTAACACCAATAACCGCTCTATTGACTATACTTTCCTCTTTTACGAGTTTATTTAAAGCAGATTGAGAATTTAACCTTAAAGCCTCGACTTGGCTT
>JASJCW010000256.1 GCA_030065265.1 Prochloraceae cyanobacterium | reverse complement strand
GAGGTAATTATCGTTTATTTTTACCATTTTGTCCGATCGCAAAAAACGCCATTCAATTACCTTAACCGTTTCCGCAGCCTAAATTGATACTGCGATCGATTTTGTTTTAGATTGTTTGCAAGGGCACTAAAATCTAACTTCTCAAAGCGACGATCGGATCTAAACGAGCAGCATTTTGCGCCGGAAAGATGCCGAAACCCAAGCCGATCGCCCCAGACACTCCCACAGCTAAAAGAATAGCCGTCGGCTCGATAACGGCTTCTAAAGGACTTAATCCGGCAATAATTAAAGTACCGCTCAATCCCAGGAAAATGCCAATAGTTCCGCCAACAATAGAGAGGATGACGGCTTCGGTGGTAAATTGAACTAAAATATCTTTTTGATTTGCGCCGATCGCTTTACGCAAGCCGATTTCGCGGGTGCGTTCGGTTACGGATACTAACATAATATTCATAATTCCGATGCCCCCGACTAGCAAAGAAATGCTCGATGTTGCCCCCAGCAAAATTACTAACATTCCGGTGATACTATTAGCAGTACGCAAAATATCTTGTTGTGAGCGAACGGTAAAATCATTTTCACCTTTTTGAATGTTGTGGCGCAAACGCACTAAATTAATAATTTGATATTGGGCCGCGCTGGTAGTTTCAGGCGATCGGGCTGAAACCGCTATAGCTTGAATAGTCGGGCTGCTGCGAGAATTATTTTGCCCGGTAAGTTGGTTTATCATTAGTTTAATTGGCACGAAAATAACTTCATCTTGATTCGTGCCTAAAGAAGAGCCTCTTTCTTGCATTACCCCAATTACCCGAAAGCTCAAATTATTGATGCGGATTTTTTGTCCGATCGGCTCTTGACTGCCAAATAAAGTGCGGGCCGTTTCCTTACCCAAGACGGCAACTTTTTGCTCGCTTTCTAAAGGACTAAAAAAATAGCCGCGATCCACCGCCGCATTTTGCACGATCGGATAATCGGAAGTAGTTCCAGTTACATTAACCTGGGTATCTCGATCGCCCCTAGTAACGCGAAAACGCTCGGTTTTTTGAGGAGCAACATAAGCAACGGCCGGAACTTCGGCAGCGATCGCCTCGGCATCTGCTAAAACTAGAGTATTAGCCGGTGCAGCACCTAATTGAGGGCCGCCGCGATTGACTCCAGGAATGATAAACAAAACATTAGTTCCCAAAGATTCAAATTCGCGAGTTACGTATTCTTGTGCCCCTTGGCCGATGGAAATCATCGCAATAACGGAACTATTGCCGATAATCATACCTAACATCGTTAAACCGCTACGCATTTTGTTGGCACTTAAAGTTCGCGCCGCCATCATCAGATTTTCTAGAAAATACATGAGCTGTCGATCGTTTAAATTGGATTTGATTAAATTAAAAGTAAAAAGATAAGATCTATTTGCCTCTTGCTTCTTGCCTCTTGCCCATTCCCTATTCCCTCTTGCCTTTCTTAAATTAAGGAGCTAATAAACTTCCTCCGTTTTCCTTGCTATATTGGCGATCGTTTTGAGGAAAATCAATAAATACTCTTTCTTGTGGTTGCAAACCTTGAAGGATCTGGGTTTGGCCTTGCTGAGTAATCCCGACTTTAACCGGTTGGAATTTGGCTTTACCGCGATCGTCTGCGACTAACACCCCCATCCGATTGTTTTGAGTTGTAATAGCCACTGTCGGCACCATTAAAGCATCAGTTACGGATTCGCCGATAAAAATAGCATCCACGTTCATCCCAGAAAGTAATTCCGATTTTCCCGTCACTAATTCGACTCTAATTTCAAAAGAAGTTACGTTATTTTGTACGATCGCTTCTGGGGAAATCTGACGCACCCTTCCTGCAAAAATGCGATCGGGATATGAGTCGGCAATAATTTCCACTTTTTGCCCCAATTTAACTCGAGCAATGCTTGCTTCCGGTACGTCGGCGACAATTTCTAAACCTTTCGTTAAAGTTAAAATCGAACTTGAAGTTGCCGATGCGGTTGTTGAAGCCGAAGTAGTTGGCGTAACGATCGCCCCGATGCTGGCATATTTTTGGGTAACTATCCCGTCAAAAGGGGCGCGAATTACAGTTGCATCGAGTTGGGCTTCAATTTCTTGAATTTGGGCGCGGGATGCGGCTGCTCGAGCTGCTGCTTGCTGAATGTCTTCTTCTCGATAGCCGCTGCGAAGTTCTTGTAATTGTTGCTGTGCTTCTCGCAAACTAGCGCGGGATGTCTGATCTTCACTGATTATTTGGTCTAATCTATCTCGAGTTTCGACTCCTTGGCTGACTAAATAACGATAGCGATCGACTCTTTTGGCGGTTAAATTAACTTTCGATCTCGCGCTTGCAACCCTAGCTTCTGCCATTTCTATTTCTTCGCTGCGGTTGCCAGATTTAAACTTAAGATAGTTTGCCTCATCTTCAGCTAATTGTGCTTTGGCTCGAGCTAATTTTGCTTCTAATTCGGTAGATCGCATCTTTGCCAAAATTTGGCCTGTTTGAACGCTTTGGCCGCGATCGACGTAAAGAGCGACTAAACGTCCAGATAATTCGGGACTAATATTAACAGTTTCGATCGGCACCGCAGTTCCGCTGGTTTCAACTTTAATAGTTAAGGTTTTAGTTGCTACAGGTACTGTTAAATTATTTAAATTAGGTTCGATCGCATTTTTTTCTTTAATTCTCATAAAAGTGCCGATTGCGATCGCGCCGATCGTTGTTATTAACAAAGCCAGCCACCAAGAACTTAATTTAAATCGCGATCTTGCTAGTTCCATTGTCATTGTTTTGGTAAAAATTTAAATAATTAAAACGGGGAAGAAACGTTTTACATTCTCTTCCCAACTGTTTAAATTACCATCTACTTCTTCTTTGCGATCTCATTTCTTCGCGCAGTTGCTGGCGTTGTTCGGCAGTTAAAATACTTTGTATTTCCCTGCGCTTAGACTGCATAATGTCACGAATTTCAGACCTTTGACTGGATGATAGATTTAAATTCATTAGTGCTTCTTTTTGAGATTCTCCCGAAGCGAGCGCGCTTTTTAAGCTGTTTTTTTGACTTGAAGTAAGAACTTCTTCAATATCCGCCTTGCTTTCTGCTTTAATTTCTCGCAATCGAGCTTTTTGGGATTGAGTTAGATCTAAATTGCCAAGAAGTTCAGCGAATTTTTCTTGAGATTGTTGTCGGTTAAATTGGGCATTTGCTTGGAGGGGTAAACTTAAAACAGTTGTTGCGGTGATGCCGATTATTACCGGTAAAAATTTTAATTTCATAATATTTTCTAACCTCAATTATTTTACTCAAAGACTTTGTTTTACTTAAGTCCATCTTAGATAAAAAAAGGTCAGCTAGAATGAGGCTCAATTCCTAACTTTTTCTGGGACTTAAGTCCCATCAATTACTAATAAATCGAGTTTGATTGTTAAGTGTAGACTGCAAGGGAAAAAATTTAGAATCTAATTAATTTAAAATCGATTGATTTAGATCTAAAAAATACACAATAAAAAATAAACATCTCAAATGCGATCGCAACTTGATTTAATATCATAGATCGCCAGGTAATTTACAAAATTTTTTCCTGACTATTGCCTTGCTTCACCGAGATATAGCAACTCTAAACTAAATTTTTGATAACTATAATTTTATTCAAGTCAAACAAAAATAATTACCTCAGAACAAACATTTATTTTTATTTTTTATTCCCTGCGGAAACTGCCAGTTAGCATTGATAATGATATTACTTAAATTTCCGTATGTTTGCTAACAATCCCGATCTGCTCGCTTTAGATTTTGATGGCGTTATTTGTGATGGTTTAATTGAATATTTTTTAACCACAAAAAAAACTTATTGTCAAGTTTGGAATCCCCCAGAAGCGATCGATCTAGATCGATTTACAGAAAAATTTTATAAATTGCGTCCGGTAATCGAAACTGGTTGGGAAATGCCAGTATTATTGAGAGCAATAGTCAAAGAAATAGCAGAAGATGATATTTTGCAAAAATGGCCAGAAGTTCGCGATCGCTTGGTAGAATCGGAAGCATTAAATCCCAAAGATCTAGCTTATAAACTAGATACGGTTAGAGATAAATGGATCGCAACAGATTTAGAAGAATGGTTAGATAAACATCGATTTTTTCCTGGAATAATCGATCGCTTAAACAATATTCTTAATTCGCAAACAATACTATATATAGTTACAACTAAAGAAGGTCGTTTTACCAAAAGAATCTTGCAAAAAGCAGGGATTGAATTAGAATCAAAATATATTATCGGTAAAGAATGTCAGCGACCAAAATACGAAACATTACGACTATTAATTTCGTCTAATTCAGAAGTAGATAATGTCTGGTTTGTCGAAGACAGATTGAAAACATTAAAAATGGTACAACAACAACCCGACTTACAACAAGTCAAATTATTTTTAGCAGCTTGGGGATACAATACCCAACAAGCACGAGAGTCGGTAAGTTACGGTCAAAATATTAAATTAATATCTTTAGAACAATTTTCACAGGGATTTTCTAGTTGGTAACAAGATGGAAAGTTTAATCGCTTTATGTATGGGGGTAACTTTAAGTGCGGCTTGCGGTTTCCGCGCATTCGTACCTCCACTAGCAATGAGTATAGCAGTTAGAGAAGGCAATTATCCCATCGCTACAGGTTTTGAATGGATCGGTAGCGATGTCGCTTTAGTAACCCTCAGTATTGCGACAATCATCGAAATTCTGGCTTATTACATTCCAGTTGTGGATAACTTTTTAGATACGATCGAAATACCCACAGTTTTAGCAATAGGTACGATGTTAACTGCTGCTAGTTTGGGAGATATAGATCCGGTTTTGAGGTGGACGATCGCTTTAATAGCAGGAGGAGGTACTGCTGAAATAATAGAAGGTTTTACGGTGTTAACTCGTTTGGGATCTACTGGAATGACTGGAGGTTTAGGAAACCCATTAGTTTCGACAACAGAAGCAATAAGTTCGACAACCTTATCTATTATGGCAATTAACGTGCCATTTATCGCTGCGATCGTTATTTTTGTAGTATTATACTTTGCTGGAAATAAAATCTGGAAATATTTCTACAAACCAAAAACTAAAATAGAGTAGCAAATTATGTTGTATCATCTCGATTTTAAAGTAGAATATCCACCAACTTTGAGCCAAAAAGAGTTTTTTACGATTTGGGTTGAAGAAGCTAAAGTAGCATTAGGAGCAAAAGCAGCCGGTACTATTATCGATCTTTGGAAAGTAGTTGGGATGCGTCGAGTAATTGCCATTGTTGATGTCGATAGTCCCGATACTTTAGACGGGATTTTATTGGATCTTCCTATTATCAAACAACTAGGCCATCATGTTAACGTTGAGGTCACTTCTTTACGGAAATACGAAGATTTTGCCAAACACTTAGAAGCTAGAATATAGTCAATAGATCGAAATAATTCAGTGACGAGTAACAAGTAAAGATTGAAAATCGTTTTTACCAAGATTAAAATTATTAAATCAATTGCCAACTTAAACGCTCGTTACTTGTTGCTTTTTACTCGTTGCTTAAACCAATGCTCGACTTAAACAAATTAGCTAAAAAAATTCCCGGTATGAGCCAACATCTAAGTAACGAAGCGATTGCCTCTCGTTTGCGTTTAGAAAAAGCTCAAAAATTACTAGAAGAAGCTAAAGAAGAACAAGAAAAACTAATTGAAATGCAAGCAGAATGGGGCGATCGCTTAATATTTTCTGCAGCTAAACCGATCGAACCGATAGACACCGCGATCGCGATCGATACCTCTCCAGAAAGTCACAGCGTTTTTGCAACCGACGGATCGCAAATATCTCCATCTCACCACGAAATAGCCTACTGTTATTTAATTAATATTGGCAGAATAATGCTTCATTACGGGCAAAGTTTGCACCCATTATTAGATAGCATTCCCGAAGTTTATTACAAACCAGAAGACCTTTATGCTTCGAGAAAATGGGGTATTAAAACAGAAGAATGGATGAGTTATCGTCGCACTGTTGCTGAAATAGAAATATTATCCGAAATGGCTTGTCGTTGGGTTAAACCTCCGGGGGCCCATTACGATATTCCTAACCTAGCGATGGTAGACGGATCTTTAATCTATTGGTTTATTGACAATTTACCCCCAGAAGCAAAAGATGCAATTATTCCGCCAATAATGAACGCTTGGCAGCAATTAGAAACATTAAAAATACCTTTTATAGGTTATTTAAGTGCTTCTAGAAGTATCGAGTCGGTCAACTTTTTGCGCTTTGCTGCTTGTCCCCACGAATTTCCCAATTGTAGCGTCAACTGCTCCCATTTAAGAGACTCTTTTAACGAAAAATTACCCTGTCAAGCGATCGATCCTTTGCGAGATACTAATCTTTGGAGTACCATTTTAAAACCAGGTCAAAGAGGTGCATTGTGGGAAAGCAATTTAAATATTCTCAAATTGTACGACGAGTCCCAAAGAGTTTATTTTTGTTACCTTAATGTTGGCACTGAAATAGCTAGAATAGAAGTACCTGCTTGGGTAGCAAAAGATAAAACATTATTCGATCGCTCTTTAAGTATCGTATTATCCCAAGTAAATAAAGGCTATGGTTACCCAGTATCTTTAGCAGAAGCACATAACCAAGCAGTAGTTAAAGGAGGCGATCGGGCCCGTTTTTTTGCCCTGCTCGAGCAGCAAATGATCCGCGCAGGATTAAAAAATGTAGGAATTTCTTACAAAGAAGCTCGCAAAAGAGGTAGCATAGCATAAAGAAGTTGCAAATAAATATTTGCTTTTAAAACATTCTTTCGACCAACAAAATCTATACCTTTAAATAATTTTAAAAAATGACTAGTTCGAGAATACCAACTTCAGTTCCTACCAAGTTACCTTACTATATTGCTGGAGGTTTCTTTTTACTAATCTTCGCCTCTATGTTTCGCCCTTTTGTAATTGTTAACGCCGGAGAAAGGGGTGTAGTAATGCAATTTGGAAAAGTACAAGATCGGGTATTAGATGAAGGACTCCACGCAATTATGCCCGGAGTAGATACAGTAAAAAAAATAAATATTCGCGTGCAGAAAGATGAATTTACAGACACGGCTGCTTCGAGCGATCTGCAACAAATAAGAAGTAAAATTGCTGTAAATTGGCGCATCGAAGCCGACAAAGTAAACGATATTTATCAACAGGTTGGCGATGAAGAAAGAATAGTTATTAGCATTATTAATCCCGCAGTATCGGAAGTTCTCAAAGCAGCAACCGCTAAAAAAACAGCCGAACAGATTATTACCGAAAGAAACGATTTAAAAAATGAAATCGACGAAGGACTTCAAGCACGTTTGTCTCCTTACGGTTTGGCGATCGATAACGTTTCCTTGATTGATTTTTCTTTTTCTGAAGAATTTGCTAAAGCAATTGAAGCAAAACAAATAGCCGAACAAGAAGCAAAAAGAGCGGTATATCTCCAAGAAAAAGCCAACCGAGAAATTGAAATTGAAGTTAGTCGCGCTAAAGGTCAAGCAGAAGCACAAAAAGTCTTGCGAGAAAATTTAACCCCAGAATTATTGCAAAAACAAGCGATCGATAAATGGGACGG
>JASJCW010000255.1 GCA_030065265.1 Prochloraceae cyanobacterium | reverse complement strand
CTAAATTATGTTCGATCACGACGATCGAATTACCCTTATCTACCAAACGCTGCAAAACATTTAAAAGGTGATGGACATCGTAAAAAGATAAACCAGTAGTAGGTTCGTCAATTAAGTATAAAGTCTTTCCAGTAGCGCGACGGGATAATTCAGAAGCCAATTTAACCCTTTGTGCTTCCCCACCCGATAGAGTAGTTGCCGGCTGGCCTAATTTTATATAACCCAAACCGACATCTAAAAGAGTTTGCAATCTTTTAGCAGCGCGAGGAATATTTTTAAAAACATCTATTGCTTCAGAGACGGTCATATTTAAAACATCGGCGATCGAATGACCTTTATAAGTAACTTGAAGAGTTTCACGATTGTATCGAGATCCTTTACAAACTTCGCACTCGACATAAACATCGGGCAGAAAATTCATTTCAATAACATTTACACCCTGACCCTTACAAGCTTCGCAACGACCCCCTTTAACGTTAAAAGAAAAACGACCTGGTTTGTATCCTCTCGCTTTAGCTTCAATTGTCTCTGCAAAAATAGATCGAATCGGATCGAAAAGACCGGTATAAGTTGCGGGATTCGATCGCGGCGTTCTGCCGATCGGAGATTGATCGATTTTAATTACTTTATCGATCGCATCTTTACCCTCTATTGCTTTTAAATTGTTAGGAAAAGGAACTTTTTTAGTCAGATGATGTTGCAGGGCAGGATAAAGAAGGTCGTTAATTAAAGTAGATTTACCGCTACCGGAAACGCCAGTTATACAAACTAACTTTCCTAAAGGTATTTCCACGTCGATATTTTTAAGATTGTTGCGAGAACAATTTTTCAGCAATAAAGATATACCCTTCCCATTCCTTCTTTGTGAAGGAGTTTCGATTACTCTTTTGCGAGATAAATAAGATCCGGTTAAAGAGCGATCGCAATTCAATAAAGCATCGATATCTCCGCGAACCACTATTTCCCCGCCATGTACCCCAGCCATCGGGCCGATATCTACTATTTCATCGGCAGTTCTAATCGTATCTTCATCGTGTTCGACAACGATTAAAGTATTGCCCAAGTCGCGTAACTTTTTCAAAGTAATTAACAAGCGATCGTTATCTCGCTGATGCAAACCAATACTAGGCTCGTCTAATACATATAAAACACCCGTCAAACCCGAACCGATTTGTGTTGCCAAACGAATTCTTTGCGCTTCTCCACCAGAAAGAGTCATTGCCGCGCGATCGAGAGTTAAATAATCCAAACCGACATCCAATAAAAATTGCAAACGAGCCTTAATTTCTTTAAGTGCCAGTTCGCCGATTAATGCTTGACGTTCGCTCAGTTGTAATTGATTTATCCTGTTTAAACATTCTGCGATCGCCACGCTAGTTAAATCTGCGATCGAATATTGTCCCAGTTTGACAGATAAAGATGCTGGTTTGAGCCGTTTCCCTTTACACTCTTCACAAGTCTGGTAAACGATATACTGCTCTAATTTTTGCTTGATGAGTTCGGAGTTCGTTTCTTGATAGTTGCGCTCCAGCATGGCAATTACGCCGCGAAACCTTTTATAGTATTCTTCTCCCCTCCCCGACTGGACGTAAATCGGTTCTTCGCTGCCGTATAAAATTGCTTCTTGTTGCGCTGCGGTTAGGTCTTCCCAAGCAGTTTCTAGCTCGAAACCGTATTCTCTTCCCAAAGCGTATAACAAGGATAAGTAATAGTCGTTATCTTTTTCCGACCAAGGAGCGATCGCGCTATATACCGGTGCAGTGCGATCGGGAACGATCGCCTCGGCAGAAAAAGTTCGCAAACTTCCCAATCCGTGACAACTATTACAAGCACCGTAAGGTGAATTAAAAGAAAATAATCGCGGCGATAATTCTGTTATTACTGCGCCATGTTCTGGACAAGCAAAGTTTTCTGAAAAGACTATTTCTTGAGGTCTTTCCTCTGTTGAAAAATGCCCATTTTTCGTGCTATTTTCTATATACTTACTATCTCGTCGCGACGCGGGTAACTTATCCGATGTATTATTTAATACCTCAATTACTGCTATCCCCGTAGAAACTTGCAAGCAAGTAGACAATGAATCGGTCAAACGCTCCTGTATATCTGGCTTTTTAATGAGTCTGTCTATTAATACTTCTATATTGTGGGTATAATTTTTATCTAATTCGATCTCTTCTGATAGTTCTTTTACCTCGCCATTGACCCTAATTCTGACAAATCCTCGAGCTGCCAAACTGGATAAAAGTTGTTTGTGAGTGCCTTTTTTTCCCCTAACTACAGGAGCGAGAATGTGGAATTTAGTCCGATCTGGCAACAACATGACGCGATCGCACATTTGGTCGATAGTTTGGGGGGAAATATTGCGATCGCATTTGGGACAGTGGGGAATTCCAGCCCTGCCGAATAACAGTCTTAAATAGTCGTATATTTCCGTAACCGTTCCTACTGTAGATCGAGGATTGTGGGATGTAGATTTTTGATCGATCGATATTGCCGGACTCAATCCTTCGATCGCATCGACATCGGGTTTATTTAATTGTCCTAAGAACTGTCTGGCGTAAGCAGAAAGGGATTCTACATAGCGTCTTTGTCCCTCAGCAAATATAGTGTCGAATGCTAAGGACGATTTACCCGATCCAGATACCCCAGTGAAGACTATTAGTTTGTTTCTGGGTAATTCCAGGTCTATATTTTTTAAATTGTGCTGTCTCGCACCTCGTATCCTGATTTTTGCACTGCGATCGGACATACGTACTAGAATTTACAGACCTTAATTATCTTAACGTTGCCCAGCAAAAAATTGTAGTCGCGATCTCTGACTCGGTTATTTTTTTGAAGAATAGTCATTTGAAAATTTAAACGGTCGATCGCCTGTATTTTTCTCTGTTTCGATTTACTTTAGGGCATTCGTCACAAACACCCCTTACAGGAACGCACCCATCTAACCAAATAAATATTACTAGATCGTTTAGGTAAATGCAAGTAAGGGGTGTAATTTTAGAGAGAATAAAGGTTTCAAAGCTTGAGAAACAGGTTGACAGAAGTAGGAAGCAATAAAAAATTTAATTATTACTTAACCAATGCGCCAATTTGAGGAAATATTTATTGAGGTTTCCAAACAGAGAGGTCATCGCGAATTTGTTTCAACTCATCCAAGTAGCTTTGTATTTTAGATTTTTGGAATTTAAAAGTAGCAATAATGCGATCTGCTCGAGCCTCTTTAATTTGGCGATCGGCTAGCAATCGATCCAAGACAATCTGAGATCTTTCGATGTAGTCATTAATTTGTTTTTCTGCACTAGCGAAGTCTTCTGAAACTTGTTTGTCGATAACTCGTTTTAAAAGATTTTGACTATCGGGAATTTGCTCGTCAATGATATTTTTAATTCGATTGGCTATTTGGCGAATGTCTACTTCGTAGCAAGATTTTGTTTCTTCATTTTCGTAGGATTCATCTAAGCTGTAAAAGTTGCGATTGCAAAAACCACCGAAAGCTCTTTCTTCTTGCCTTGTTTTAACAACTGCAATTTTTTCTTGTTGTTCTTGAATTTTGGCATCGATACCGGCAAATTCAAAACTAGGGAATTGAATCGGATTAATATTTAATTCGACGTGAAGAACTCCACCAAGATATTCTGATAATTCATCGGATATTTCTTGAATATCTCGTTTAATTTTGTGGGCTAATAATTCTCTAATTCGCGTACCTTCTCTGACTAATTTATCCTCAGTATCGACCCACCAACTTTTAATTAAAGGGGCGCAAAATTCATTAATTGTTTGTTCGATTTCTTTGGCTTCTGCTTGGGTTTGTACTTGAAGTTTGAAAGGATCGTAACTGTCATTTTCTGATTGAGAATCGGATTCAAAATTATATCGTTCTAAATTTGGACTAGATACGGAAGAAGGAATAACTCGAGCTAACTGTTCTACCAGAGGTGTTTTTGCCGCTTCTAATACTTTAAATTCTACTTCTAATACGTTACCTATTTCAGGAATAAAAGCTGAAAGATCGCTTTGAGTTGCTAACGAGAGCGATTTTAATTCTTCACTCTTTTCATCCCAGCTAACAAGGATATTATCATTTCCTACCGCTCCAACCGGCTCTAATTTGAGCGATCGAGATTCTCGCATATTATCGCCAGGATTGCTCTGAAGCTCTGCACCTCTTCTATGAGCAATAATATCGATTTCTGCTTGAATTTTCTTTTTAGCTTCCTCTGCAAACAAACTAATTCCTTGACTAAAACCCTCGATTAAAATTTGCTTTTGATATTCTACAGAATTTTTAACCCTAATTACTTTTTTTAAAAAAGACTGAGAGCAATTTCTAAAATCATCTACTGTTGTTTTGAGGGCTTCAAATTCTACTTCCCATCCCCATACTTCTTGGTTTAAAATATCTTCAATTCCTTTAACTTGCTTATCAATTTTATCGATAATTTCGCTTAATAGATTCCAGCCTGAGTGTTGAATTATATTTTGAATCACTTGGGTTTCTACTGTAGTTATGCCGCTGTCTTCTAAAGCTCGACCGGCAATTTTTGTGGGTTGAGGAACGCTAAAAGTTTCGCCAATGTATTCACCGAGAAAAAATTTAATAAAATCTCGTTTATGAGTTTCAGAAGCTCGATTTTCAATAATTAATTTAGATAGTAATCCTTTCCAGGCACTGACAGGATAGACTACTGGTTTAGGTATGCCGAAATCTTTTAAGGTTGCCTTTAAATCCTGAATTACTTCAGGAATCGGGCGATCGCCTTCAGATCTGCGATCGACTTTATTAAGAATAAAATATATTTTTCCTGGATTTTTAGCCAGAAATTCTGCGCGTTTTTCAATTAAATCTTTGAGCAATAATTGATTCGTTTCATCTTTAAAAGAAGTATAGTCTAAGATAAATAAAATCGCGTCGCAGGTACGCAAAGCTTGCAAAGCAGTTTCTTTAAGTTGTACCGTATTAAAACGAGTAGATTCCCATTCGTTCGGCCCGGGAGTATCGACTAGAGTAAATCCAGCTAGAGATGGATATTCTTGTATCGCTGCGATCGGATGCCACAATTCAAAGCGAGTCGTTCGATCTTTATTATCTGTTTGACGAATTTGGTGGGTGCGGTTGAGAAAATCTTGACGAATTTTAGCGGTTTCGCCCCTAGAAATGAGAAATGGCTTGCTTTTTCCTTCGCGATATTCTAACAATCTCGGTGTTGCATCGGCGTTAATTGGTCGCACGTCGGTACGACAAACAGTACAGGCTTCCGACTCGCTGGCTAGGATATCTGCACCGATCGCCCCATTGAGAAAAGTGCTTTTTCCTGCTTTCATTGCCGCAATTACTGCGACTTGATATTTTTGAGTTTGCAAAGCGATTAAAGCTTGTTTTAACTCATCTTTAATAGTTTGTAATTCTTCGGTTTTATTGCCCTGCTTGCGGCAATTTTCTCTTAGATCTAAGAGGTATTTTAAGATTTCCTGACCCGTGCGATCGATTCTCTGATACGCTGCTTGAAAATTTTTGGAATACATATTTAGATTTATTAAGAAATTTAAAGAACTCGATTAACCCTTTAAATTACATTCTAAATTGCATCTATGTTGAAGTATTAAAATTTACTTAAAGTAACTCAAATGTCTCGTAAAGTTATTTGTGACAATTAAAAATAAAGATTCAATTGAGTGCGTATTGAACAATAAACGCACCCAAAAAAAATTTATTGACAACCCAAAGAATCGCGAGTGTCTACTCCAGTTTGAGAATTAACTCCAGTAGCAACTTTACACAGTTGTCTGATTTGATATTGACTTAAAACAGTAAAGCTAAAATCAGCCCCAGTAATGTCTGCACCTTCAAAAGTAGAGCGCAACAAAATTGCTTCTGTTAAAATCGCATCGGATAAATCGGCATTATCGAAACTACTTAAATAAGCCAATCCGTTGCCAAAATCAGCCCCATGTAAGTTAGCATTATCGAGAGCTACGGTGTTGAAAACAACGCCGCGCAGGTCGGCATTGCTCAGATCGGCATCTTTTAATTTGACTTTAACAAACTGTTGTGTTTGGAGGTTTTGACCGGAAAAATTTTCACCGGAAAGATCGACATTATCGTAATTAGAAGTCATCTCTCCCGGACTTCCGGCTAAAACTGGAGTAGGTAAGCTAATCAAAATTAGAGTCAGTAATATTGCCCCAAGTCTCACTAAATACTTCATAAAATAAATTAGAGTTTATATTCCGCTAAGTATGATAAACGATCGCTTGACTCGATGACGGGAAAATGGCAGCATGAGAAGTCGGAAGTCGGAAGTTAGAATATGATATTTAATCTCGAAATTTGAAATTAATCGATCGAGTTTAAAATTAGAACCCCTAACCTTCTACCCACTCCCTAACCCCTAACCCCTGACAACGCTTCGTAGTCGATCGCAGCTTATGAAACAAGATAACTGGCCCGATTTATTGCAACAACTACTCGAGCGACAATCTCTTTGTGAAGATCGAGCTTCGGAATTAATGACAGGATGGCTCGAGGAAACTATCCCTCCGGCACTTTCTGGGGCTATTTTAGCGGCAATTCAAGCTAAAGGGGTATCGGCTTCGGAATTGGCTGGAATGGCGCGGGTTTTGCTGTCTATGTCTGCTGGAGGCCCGATCGCTCCTCATGGTGAAACCATAATCGATACTTGCGGTACGGGTGGAGATGGTGCTTCTACTTTCAATATTTCTACTGCAGTGGCTTTTGTTGTTGCTGCTGCTGGGGTGAAAGTAGCCAAACACGGAAATCGCTCGGCTTCTTCTAAGGTGGGTTCGGCTGATGTCTTAGAATATTTAGGAGTTAATTTATCTGCACCGGAAGATCGGGTAAAATCGGCTTTAGATGAGGTGGGAATTACTTTTTTATTCGCTCGCGGTTGGCATCCGGCAATGAAAAGCGTGGCCGGCTTGCGAAAAACTCTCAAAGTAAGGACTGTTTTTAATTTGATCGGCCCGTTAGTAAATCCTTTGCGTCCTACCGGTCAAGTAATTGGAGTCTATTCTCCTGAATTTATAACTCCAATGGCAGAAGCTTTGAATATGTTACAAGTTCCTCGCGCTATAGTGCTGCACGGTCGAGAAAAGTTAGATGAAGCAGGTTTGGGCGATCGCACCGATCTGGCAATCTTAAGCGAAGGTAAAATTAAACATACTGCGATCGACCCTCAAGAATTGGGCTTGACAAAAGCACCCTTATCTGAATTAAAAGGGGGAGAGGTGGAAGAAAATGCCGCTATTTTACGCAATGTTTTACAAGGGAAAGGAACGCGATCGCAACAAGATGCGGTTATTTTAAATGCGGCTTTAGCTTTGCAAGTAGGGCATATCGTACCTTTAGAAAGTCATTTGCAAGCTGTTGAAAAAGCACGATCGGTAGTTCAAAGCGGTGTTGCTTGGTCTAAGTTAGAAGCTTTAATAAAATTTTTACCCAATTAAATAAATAAACTAATCATAGCAACTGAACTATAGATTAGGACACTAATTGTAAAAGCAGAGAATAGTTAGTAGGTAGTAGTTAGTAGGTAGTAGGTAAAATTGTCATAACCTTTACTTCGACTGC
>JASJCW010000254.1 GCA_030065265.1 Prochloraceae cyanobacterium | reverse complement strand
TAAGAAGCAGCAAACGCCGATGCCGATGCCCTGGCACTATCTGACAAACTCCAAGCAATTCTAAACATTTCTTGACCCGTATGCAAGCAACGATCGTCGTAATTTTGGGTAAAAAATTCTAATTCTTCAAGACCGTCGCTAATGCGATCGAGGCAAAAATAGAGATTGGAGGCGATGTTAGCAAATTTAGCCGGATTGGGTTGAGAAGATAGGGTTTTTTTGGCGCGATCGAGTAAAAAACGACATTCTTTGAGGTATCTAATAAAATCATCCATT
This sequence comes from Prochloraceae cyanobacterium, assembly GCA_030065265.1. Taxonomy (GTDB): domain Bacteria; phylum Cyanobacteriota; class Cyanobacteriia; order Cyanobacteriales; family JASJDA01; genus JASJDA01. The sequence goes on along the minus strand of JASJCW010000254.1, from coordinate 7,285 downwards.
AGAAGATCGTCAAAAGGATCGGCTGAGAGGTCATCGATGCGATCTTTAAGGGGGTTGAGAATCAGTAAAATATTTCTATTAACCGGAAAATAAACTTGCTTGAGCCATTGGCTTTGAGCTGTATTTTTCTTTTGAACTTGTTGTTTGGCTTTTGCGTAGGTTCTTTGCGCTTCAGCCGTTCTGTATTGTCGCCGACTCGCATGGTAATATAACTCGCGATTGAACAAGGAGCGATCGTAACTGTTTCGCTTTTGCGGATCGCTGAGGATTTCGTAAGCTGCATTGATCTCGACTATTTTTTCGCGATCGGCTGTTTCAGAAAGGGTATCGGGATGAAATAATTTAACTAGCCGCCGATAAGCCAGCTTTATTTCTTTTTGACTGGCTTTTTGGCTTACTTCTAAAATTTGATAGGGGTTTATTTTTGCTGACATCTAATTCGCGTTTGTTAATGCTAACCTCGATTCGTCTGGATCTTGAAATAGAACCGTACTTAAATATCTTTCGCCAAAACTTGGTTGAATTGTAACAATTATTTTATCTTTGTTTTCCGGTCTTCGTGCTAACTTAACCGCGGCACACAAAGCCGCACCCGTAGAGATTCCAGATAACAGACCTTCCTCTTTAGCAATCCTTCTGCCGTAGGCGATCGCCTCGGAATTTGTCACGGTAATTACTTCATCAATTAACATGGCGTTGAATACCTCGGGAATGAAACCCGCGCCAATACCTTGAATTTTGTGAGGGCCTGGCTTTCCTCCAGAGAGCACTGGACTATCTGCTGGTTCGACGGCGATCGCTTTTAATTCTGGTTTGAGTTTTTTGAGTTCTTCAGCTACTCCGGTAATCGTCCCCCCAGTGCCGACTCCAGCCACAATATAATCGACTTGTCCGTCAGTATCTTCCCAAATTTCTTTGGCGGTAGTCTTTCTATGTATTGCTGGATTGGCAGGATTTTTAAATTGTTGCAACATATACGCATCTGGCAAACTGGCAACTATTTCTCTGGCCCGGGCGATCGCGCCTCCCATCCCTTCTATACCTGCGGTTAATTCTAATCGCGCACCGTAAGCGGCTAACATCGCCCTTCTTTCTTTGCTCATCGTGTCGGGCATGGTTAAAATCAGTTGATAGCCTTTTGCTGCTGCTACCATTGCCAAACCGATTCCTGTATTTCCCGATGTCGGTTCTACTAAGACGGTTTTTCCGGGTTTGATTTTACCTTCTTGTTCGGCTACCTCGATCATGTTTACCGCAATCCTGTCTTTGACCGAGGCTGCGGGGTTCATTCCTTCTAATTTCATCACGATCTGCCCGACGCAGCCTTCTGCTTGGGGGATGCGATTCAATCTGACTAAAGGGGTTTTACCGACTAGTTCGGTGATATTATTGGCGATTTTCATTTGTTTGTTTCTAAAATATTTCGGGTTTATACTTTATTTAATTTACCCAACGTAGCGATCGCTTATTTCTTAAATCTAATACAAGATTTTCTGTTATTGTTAACGATATTTCATTAAAATCAATCTTTTATAAAATTTTTAGCTTTTGGCTCGGTAATTAGTCCCTAATTTGCGTCCATTCTAATCTTTTTCGCTCGTCTTTTTACTATTTTTTAAGACCGTTTTTCCTGGTTTCTTAAAGATGTTTTCAGAAATATTAGAATGATCTAAAAGAATTTATTTTTGTAATTTTTTTAACTGTTATCACAGGAAAACGAGAGTATTTGGTTCGAGAGCTGGTGCTGGTTTCTAGCCGTTATAAGTTATTGGTAGCACGAATAAGTTCGGGAATTTGTAAATTTTTAGACATAATATTTCATGAAATGCGATCGCTTAAAATTTACTTAATTAATATTCAACCAACAGCACTCACCAGACCAGCTAACTAATTTTTAATTAAATCTAAGATCGCCCTTCAAGATAAAATGTTTGTAGCCATACTTGAAAGGAAGCGAAAAAGGACAGGCCCGGCTATGGGAAAATAAAAAACGCGCTTTATACCGAGATCTACACCGTAAATAAGATATTATGATGACTGCAACCATCCAAGCACCCCCCAAAACCCGCCGTATCGTTTTTCCCTTCAGCGCGATCGTCGGACAAGAAGAAATGAAACTAGCCCTATTGCTTAATGTAATCGATCCGAAAGTTGGCGGAGTGATGATCATGGGCGATCGCGGCACTGGTAAATCAACTACGATCCGCGCTCTAGCCGATCTGCTTCCAGAAATCAATGTAGTTGCTGGAGATCCTTTTAATTCTCATCCCGAAGATCCCGACATCATGGGAGATGAAGTTAGAGAAAAGTTAGAAAAACAAATACCTCTAGAAATAAGCCACAAAAAAGTCCCGATGGTAGACTTACCCTTGGGAGCAACAGAAGATCGAGTTTGCGGCACGATCGATATTGAAAAAGCCCTTTCAGAAGGGGTAAAAGCTTTTGAACCAGGTTTATTAGCCAAAGCAAATCGCGGAATTCTCTACGTAGATGAAGTTAATTTACTCGACGATCACTTAGTTGATGTCTTGTTGGATTCGGCAGCAAGCGGCTGGAATACTGTTGAAAGGGAAGGCATTTCAATTCGCCACCCAGCACGATTTGTCTTGGTAGGATCGGGCAACCCAGAAGAAGGTGAATTGCGCCCGCAACTGCTCGATCGCTTCGGAATGCACGCAGAAATACATACGGTAAAAGAGCCAGCTTTAAGGGTGCAAATCGTCGAACAAAGAGCAGAATTCGACGCAGATCCGATCGCATTTGCTAACAAATATCAAAGCGAACAAGAAACAATTCAAGAGCGTTTAGTTGGGGCACAAAAATTATTACCGGAAGTAACCTTAGATTACGATTTGCGAGTCAAAATATCTGAAGTTTGTTCGGAATTAGATGTAGATGGACTCAGAGGGGACATTGTTACTAATCGCGCAGCTAAAGCCTTAACTGCTTTAGAAGGACGAAAAGAGGTGACAGTAGACGATATTCGCCGCGTCATCACGCTTTGTTTGCGCCATAGATTGCGCAAAGATCCTCTCGAGTCGATCGACTCTGGCTACAAAGTAGAAAAGGCTTTTAATCGCGTTTTTGGCATCGAAGCAGAAGAGGCTAGTTAGTTAAAAAGGGAGGTTGCACGGCGGCAAATGCCCCTCACTTCGTCTACGCGGGGCGCGAATCGAGAGTTAAAATTGTGAGCGAACAAACAATAACAGATGGCAAAAGAACCACTGATCGAAATAAGAAATGCTTGTAAATCTTTTGGCAGAAAGATCGTTCTCGATCGCGTCGATCTAACTATTTATCGAGGGGAAGCTTTAGTAATTATCGGCCCTTCTGGAACTGGCAAATCCACTATCCTAAGAGTTATCGCTGGATTGCTACCTCTCGATAAAGGGGAAATTTATATTAAAGGTCAAAGAATGCGAGGCTCGATCGAAGATGGGGCAAATCCCCTCGGAGTTGGAATGGTATTTCAACAATCGGCCTTGTTCGATTCTCTCACTGTCGAGGAAAATGTCGGTTTTATCCTCTTTCAGCATTCTAGATTGCCGCGAAGCAAAATTAGAAAGATAGTTAATGAAAAACTAGCAATGGTCGGTTTAGGAGATATTGCCGATCGCTATCCGGCCCAACTGTCTGGAGGGATGCGAAAAAGAGTCAGTTTTGCCAGGGCGATCGTTAACAATCCCGAAAATCCTCAAGATGACCCTGATATAATCCTCTATGACGAGCCTACCGCAGGTCTAGATCCGATTGCTTCTACTGTAATTGAAGATTTAGTAAGAAGTTTGCATTCGAGCGATCGCGGTTGCAATACTTATGTTATGGTTTCCCATCAAAATAGCACCATCCGACGTACCGGCGATCGGATCGTTTTTCTTTATGGCGGCAAAATTCAATGGCAAGGAAAAACTCAGGAAATAGATAAGACGGACAATCCTTTAATGCGTCAATTTTTTAGCGGTAGCGTTGAAGGGCCGATTAAAACAAGCTAATCCGAATCAGAGCAGAATTCAGCAAGATTATCTTGAATTTTTAAATTATTTTGCTAATGCTGTATATCAAATATTTAAACATTTAAAGGTGTGAGAAAATGTTGCGATCGCGAACTATTAGAGAAGGATCGGTTGGTTTATTAATTATCGTCGGCTTAATTTTATTTGGCGGTTTGGTTTTTTGGCTGCGTAATATTGGTTTGGCTCAAAGTAGCTATAAAATAAAGATTAGGTTTCCCGATGCTTACGGCTTGCAAGTTGGCAGTAAAGTTCGCTATCGCGGCATCGAAGTTGGCAGCATTACCAACTTAAAAGCTACCGCGAATCATGTTGACATTGTTGCTGAAATCAGCCCGGCAAATTTACCAATTCCTAAAGATGTTACTATCACCACTAATCGATCCAGTTTTATCGGACAGACTTTTATCGATATAATCCCTCAAAGCGATCTTGCCCTCGATCGCATTGCTTTTTCTCCGGTTAGCCCCGGTTGCGAGTCGACACAAGTAATTATTTGCGAAGGTGATACGATTAAAGGTATGTCTGGTATAACTTTCGAGCAACTTTTGCCCAGCACTTTGCGATTGACCGAACTTTACGGTTCTCCAGAATTTTTCAACAATCTCAATGCGGCAATTGCTAACGTTTCTTCAACAGCAGGAGAAATTTCTAAATTATCTGACGAATTAATTACACTTTCTGCCAATTTGAATCGACAAATTGACGATTTTTCCGTTAAAACTAACACTCTAGTCAATTCGGCAAGTCAAGCCTCCGATCGCGTTAATCGTCTGGCAACAGATTTAGATGCGGTAGTAATAGAAAATCGAGGTAATATCTCTCGAGCTTTAATTAGTATCAACAATACTAGCAATCGCTTGAACGATTTAATTACTAATCTCAATCCCGCGATCGAACAATTAAGTACGGGATTAGTTGCTACTGACACTAAACAACTATTTCAAAATGTCGAAGTCTTAACCGCAAATGGGGCCGAAACTTTTGCTAATTTAAGAACTTTTTCTGCCGCTTTTAGCGACCCAAATAATATTTTAATCCTCGAACAGGCTTTAGATTCGGCTCGAGTTACTTTTACTAATACTCAAAAAATAACTTCCGATCTCGACGAACTGACTGGCGATCCAAAATTCAGAAAAAATCTTCGCAATTTAATCGACGGATTGGGTAATTTAGTTTCTTTTACTAACGAATTAGATCGGGAAATTAAAGCCGCACAAATGGCTAAAGTCGATACTAATTATTATTCTTACTCCAAGCCTCGGATTAATTTTTCTTTTGCACCGGACAATAAAATTAAATCAGCTCCCTAGTTCCCTTTTTGCGATCGAAATAAAGATCTAATTAGACTCGAATTTTTGGTTTGAGAACCAGACAGAATTTAAACATTGTCAACTTTTGTAGTCCGATCTTCGCTCGTTGCTTCGTTTAATAATAGCTTTTCTTCTAAAGTAATAAATCCTTTACGAACTGCATCGCGAACGACTTCTAAATATTCTTGTTTGGCTTTTTTTATTCGCTCGATTAATTCCTCTGTTGAAGCAGCGTATAAAACTGGCAAGCGATTGAGAGCATAAATAGCTATTTCGCTGTCATAAAGATTAAGATTCTTTTTGCTTGTTTCGGAGTATAGATCTAACTGTCTTGCTATTTCTTCCGTCACTAAATATTCCATTGCATTTTGAGCAATTTTAGTGAGAATTTGTTGCATTATTCTGATTGTAATTGATTGAGAGTTAATAAATAATTAGATTGTTTTTATTTTTGGGCTATTAACTATTGTAAGTATAAATACGAACAAATTTGCGGAAATTAGAGAATCTTCGTAAATTGAAAAATTGATAAAAAATACTTCAAAAAATTATTTGCTTGTTAGATCGATTCCCCTCTTTTCCCTGCATGCCTGTTGTCTCTTACCTCTTACTTCAGAGAATTAATATTATTGGTTACTGGCGCGACTCTAAACTGATAAAATATAATACCTCCGGTCTAAAAAGGTAAAAAGCGATGCGATTGTCTCAAATGCTCTTCGTGACTCTGAGGGAAGATCCCGCAGAAGCAGAAATTCCCAGTCATAAACTATTATTGCGTGCAGGATATATCAGACGCGTAGGGAGCGGAATATACGGATATTTGCCGCTAATGTGGCGCGTTTTAACTAAGATATCCCAAATAGTTAGGGAAGAAATGAATGCAACCGGAGCGCAAGAATGTCTCTTACCCCAACTACAACCCTCGGAATTGTGGCAAGAATCGGGACGTTGGGATGTATATACTAAAGCAGAAGGAATTATGTTTGCTTTAGTCGATCGTGCCGATCGCCAGTTAGGATTGGGGCCGACACACGAAGAAGTAATTACGGCGATCGCCCGAGATACGATCCGATCTTATCGCCAGTTACCCGTAAATTTATATCAAATTCAAACAAAATTCCGCGATGAAATTCGCCCTCGTTTTGGTTTAATGCGGGGTAGGGAATTTATCATGAAAGATGCTTACTCTTTCGATACCGATGGCGAAGTATTTCAAAAAACTTACCAAGCTATGGAGCAAGCTTATCGCAATATTTTAACTCGTTGCGGTTTGGCTTACACTGTAGTAGATGCCGATTCTGGAGCGATCGGCGATTCTGCTTCTCAAGAGTTTATGGTCTTAGCAGATGCCGGAGAAGATGAAGTTCTCTACACTGAAGATGGCTCTTATGCGGCTAACGTTGAAAAAGCTATTTCTCTACCTCCAGAAGTAGCAGAATCTCCCTTTACTAGCTACGAAAAAAGGTCAACCCCCAACACCGAGACGATCGCCAAATTATGCGAACTACTTAAATGCTCTCCCACTAATGTAGTTAAAAACGTTCTCTACGAAACTGTTTATGAAAATGGTACTACAGTATTAATTTTGGTCAGCATCCGGGGCGATCGCGACGTTAACGAGGTTAAATTACAAAACGAATTAGTCAAATTAGCCCCTAACTACAATGCTAATGTGGTAATTTCACTGAAAGTACCAGATCCAACAGCACAGAAAAAATGGGCTAACAAACCTCTACCTTTAGGATATATCGCCCCCGATCTCGCCGACGACTATATTAACCCCCAAGCCGATGTTGCCCCTCAATTCGTTCGTTTTGTCGATAAAACTGCGGTAACCTTGACAAAATTTGTCACCGGTGCTAGCGAAACTGGATATCACGTGGTTGGTGCAGACTGGGGTAAAGAATTTGAATTACCAAAAATAGAGGTAGATGTCAGAAAAGCAATAGCAGGCGATCGGAT
>JASJCW010000253.1 GCA_030065265.1 Prochloraceae cyanobacterium | reverse complement strand
CGATCGCCCAACCTATTGTCAGCCAAATCACTGAAATTCCTGCTGTATAAGCATATCCTACTTGTCCGACGAACAATAAACCACTTTGACCCGTCGCCATTGATGATAGTGCGGTCAACCAGGGGTTAACGTTTCTGCTGGCAAGTAAATAATCGCTGGTAGTATTTTGTTTTTTTGTAGCGGAGTAAATACCTACTATCGTAAATAGTAAGACAAAACTAATAAAAGTAATGGCGATTGCAATTCGATCGGACATATCTATTATTTATTTGCAAATAAGGTTATCAGTCTCCTCCTACCTCGACTAGTTTACCGATATTAAAATCGATTTTTACCCAGCCTTTTGATTTTCGAGCATTATCGAGCAGAAGTAAAGGAATTTGCCAGTAATGTACTGCTAAAAATGGTAAAGGATCGCTAATTTCAAATATGGCATCTTTGCCGCGAATAATTTTAGCAATCCAAGCTTTAAAATCTGCTAAAGATCTAATCGAAGTTAGCCGCCAAAGTTCGTGATACAACCAATAAGTTGGTTGGCTGTTTTCTAAAGGTGCGATCGCTGTTTCTGTTTCGTTTTGAGCGTCTTTAAGATAAGCATCTGCCAATCCGGGATGGTTGTAAAACATTGTAATTGCTGTATGGGTTCTCGGATTGCATTCTATGGGGTAAACTTTGCCATTTGCTGCCTGAATAAAATCAAAAGAAATCTGTCCGGTCAAGTCCAATTCTTTCACAAAATTTTCGACCCAGCGATAAATTTCTTTATTTTCAACTTGTTGATAATTTACTTGAAATGCAGAAGATTCAGAACAGCAATGCAGTCTAATTTTCCCTTTTCTGACCGTACTGTGAGTGCAGAATTCTTGACCTTTAATAAACTCTTGCATGACCCAAGGTCGATCTTCAGATATCGGCAGTTTTTTAACATATTCTGCCATTCCCTCGAAAGGAAATTTTCTTAAATCTAAACGGGTTACTGAGTCGTACTTAATGCTTTTGATAATGTATCTGCTGCCATCTGCAGCAAAATCAAAATCAATAATTTGTTGCGGATTGGTAATTAAAAAGACTTTTGGTGCCGACAATCCTAACTCTTTAGCTTTTTGGCAAAATGTATATTTATTATCTAACATTGCCGTAATTTCTGGATCGAAGTGGATGACTTCGCAATGGGGAGATAAGACAGGTTTAGCTAAAGAACTGTAATAACTAGAAATGGGGCTAGAGACCGGAATGAATGCGTCAATTTTTTCTTTTTTGACAATCTCCAATAACGCCTGACAATAACCTTCAAGATCTTTTTCAGGTACGGGAACAGTATAAAACCCCTTTACTGCCCTAGAAAATCTGTGACCTGATAACCAATATTTATGGGTTTCGACGAGAAAAACTCGATGTCCGGCAGCATGAAAAGACCTTGCTAATTGCAGAGCTTTGGTCATTTTTGCCCCAGTAATTAAGATATTTTTACTATCTTTTGCGAGTGGAGTTTTTTCCTCGAAAGGAAAGGCGATTAAGTTGGCGATCGCAGCTAATAAAACTGGAATTAAAGACAGGGGCAAAACGATTAATAAAAGCAAGAGAGTGCCGCAGGTTTTAGATATGTTAATAAACGACCTGCTTGCAAACAGTATTTGTGCCATTTTTTTTACTTCAAATTTAATTGAGACTGGCAAAAGTAGAGATATTTTAAACATCTCTACTTAATAAATGACTATTGTTTTCGTCTGATGATAGTCAAACCGTCTCTTAAGGGTAAGAGAACTTGTTCTACTCGCGGATCTGCTGCTACGGTACGGTTAAATTGGGCGATCGCCTCTCCGTTTGCAGTTCTTTCCGTTTCGCTTAGATATACTTGCCCTTGGAATAAAGTATTATCGACGCAGATCGAGCCGTTTGCTGCTAGCAAATTGGATTCTATCAGTAAATTAAAGTAATCGACGTACTCTTTCTTATCGGCATCGATAAAGACTAAATCGAATGATTCTCCCTCATCTGCTAGTTGCTGCATTGTTGCTAAGGCAGGGGCTACTTTAACTTCAATTTTGCTGCCGTGAGGCGATGCTTTAAAGCAGTCGATCGCAAAATTGGCAACGTATTCGTCTACTTCGCAGGCAACTAAACGGCCGTCTTCTGGCAAGGCTTCTGCCATTGCCAAGGCGGAATATCCAGTAAACATTCCTACTTCTAGGATATTTTTAGCACCCATCATGGCAACGAACATTTTCAGAGTTTGCCCTTCGATATGCCCCGAAAGCATCTCTTGCTCTAGTTGACGAACTGTTTCGCCGTCGGAAAATCTTTTACTCCAGTCTTCAGCAGATGTCTTTTCTTTAAGTTGAGTTAGTTCTTTGGACTCTGATGTGGTAACATCTTCCAGATATGGATCTATTCCGACTGCCAGGTTGTATGCCTTCTTAATGGAAGCGGCCAGGTCGGCGGGTATTTTGTCGTACCCTTCGATTTGTTCTACTGCTTTCTGAAGTTCTTCTGTGAGAATGCCTAGAGGAGTAACTGGTCTGGCGGTCTTTTTTGCGATCGCAGTTTCCATCATACCGAAGTTCCCACTAATTCAGTTTCTAAGCCGCTCATGTAGGTATCTATTCCCTCTCCAGCGCGTGGATAATCGGCGCAGAGACGTTTGTGTTCGGCGATCGCTTCTTCTAATTCAGAACGAGTTAAATCGTTGATGAAATGGCAAGTTCCGATCGGCTTGGGTACTGCTGCTCTTTGCAGGCCATCTCGAGTCAAGCTAATCGACTCGGTAGCATCCCAAACTAAATCGATTTCTAAGAGGGGATGATCTAAAGATAAGCCGATGCGACTCATCAAGCTATGGATGCGATCGCGCTCTTCTTTGGTTATATAGCCTCTCATCGCCGCGATCGTGGTAGAAAATGCCATGTCAATGTTGACACCGTGTCCGTGATACATGGGAACGCGAGGAGCTAATTCTAGGGTAGGACTCCAAGTATGACCGAAAGCAATCACCCGATCTAAATCTAACTCGTGTAAGTTAGGAACTTCTAGCTCGAGCATACTTTCAATCGCTTTATAAGTCAGTTTGTGGCTGACCTCTCTTAATTCTGACGTACCGTTTAAGTAGCCAAAGTGAGTATCGAGCAATTCTTTTCCGTATCGATCTAGTAAATCGAAAATTTCTTTATTTCCGACTACGGCAATTTTAATTAATTCTGCCATGCCGTTGCGGATCTGTGCGATCGGCAAAGTGCGTAAAAACGAGAAATCGAGGATAACTTTTTTAGAAGCGTGATATGCTCCCAAACGGTTTTTAAGTTTTTTGTGATTGACTGCAACTTTAATTGCAACGCTAGCATCGATCAAACCGATCAAAGTGGTCGGGATGCGAATGTAATTGCTGCTGCGACGATATGCAGAACAAGCAAAACCAGTTACATCGGTGATTAAACCGCCACCAACTACTAAAACCGGTTCTTTACGAATTAAACCGAAATCTGCAAAAGCATCTACTATTTTTTCAAACGTTTGAATACTTTTGTTGGGTTCAGTAATAATCAGATCGAAAACTGTTAAGTCTATTTTGTGATGCTCAAAGTAAGTGTGGATTTGCTCTTTATAAAGCCCGTAAACGTTGGAGTCTATTACTAATAAACAGCGTCCAAACTTTTTGTAAGTTTCTGCTATTTCTGAGTTTTCGACACTGAATGCCCCATTTACATAGATGAGACTGAATTCTATTTTTTCGTACCCTTCTACGTGAAAAGCTTTATCCGTAGCTTGAAATTTAGCTTGGATTTCACTCATAATATTTGCTTTCTTCTCTTATTTTTACAACAAAGATTAACTCTGTTTCAGGGATCTTACCATGTTGAGCTTGTTACGATCTCGTTTACTCCCCAGGCTGCAGGATACCATATTACATTTAACCGCGTTCAAGTATTTTATTGTTTACCATCTCTTAAGTGATAGCTGCGATCGCGTTGTAAATAGATTGTTTTTTCCTTAATTTTACCTAGGTTTCTTTCTTTCGGTAATCTTATTTGGGATCGTAAAGGATAAAAGTAGTTTAACAAAGGTTTAAGACGTTTCGTTATTAATAATTGACGTTAACTAGAACTTGACTGAATTGGTGAATTTGCTGTATTATGTCGCTCTAAGTTTTTTGGTAACATATACTTACCGTTAGATATTATTAAAAAGAAAATCAAGTTTGTAAAGCCATAGCTTAAAATCAACTGCTCGATATGGCATAGATATTTTGCAAATAAAAAAATCAGCCTTTAGGTATAAAACTATTTAAATTATCCCTAAGAAATAATTGCTGGATTTACTAATTTTAACTAAAAAATCATCCTAAATAAATAGAAAATTGAAACAAGCAAATTGTCAAATAAATTATCTTGCTTTTGATAAAGAATATTAAGGTGTCAACTAAACAAAAATTAACCTTAGATCGATTGACTTTTTGAATAGATTTGTTTTTAAAAATTGAATTTTTTATCTTAAAAATTATGCCGAATCTTAGAAAAAATAGACAATCAATTAGTCAAATCCCTCTAAAATATGAATTCAAGTAAGAATGCTTTGTGAAAAAGAATTACTATTTTTTAATTTTGCGCTGAGATATCAAAATTTCCAGATATTATCGTTGATTTTGAGCGATCGCCTCGATAATGTAGAAGATTTGAGAAATTGAGGCCGCTCTCTAATTGATTTTTTAAGAAAATTAAAGAAGATCTCTGCTTGTAGTCGTATGGCCTCTAAATCAACTGAAACCATCAAGAAATGTCTCGAAAATCAAATTTAAATTTAAACTGATACCGTTTCTATTTAAGATTGCTACAATTCGGGGTCAGTCGGTCTAGGTAGGAGGTCAGATAAAGCTTTAGCCAATCCTAGCTTTTAGTGTTATCTGTAGCCTGATTTTTCAGAAATGGTATGAGATAATTAGCAAATTTTGGTTGTAAAAAATATCGATCTCAATTTTGATACCAACGAGATCGATTTTTAATTGTGCTTACAGGCTATACTCTCGAACAACGCGCTGATAAAAATCTTCTACTGCCCGAATACAAGTAAGATCGTTGTATAAACGAGAATGATGATTGGCAATTTGCTGGCGAATATTATTTCTGAGATCGGGATTTTTAGCCAAACGGATCGCAATTTCAATATATTCTTGTTCGTTTTGAGCGATCGTCTCCGTAACCCCTAACATTTGCAAAATACCGTAAGCGTGACGACCGCGCATAAATTCTCCCGGACAAGTGACAACGGGTAAATTACAGGCGATCGCTTCCATTGTAGTTACTCCCCCAGACCAAGCAAAACTATCTAAAAATATATCCGAGAGCAAATTCAGATTGAGATAGTCTGTAAAATTTAATTTTGGCAATACGATACAGTATTCTTCGCTATCTAAACTAAATTGAGCAAAAGCTTTTTGCAAACGAGCCTTAAATCGATCCATAACTTCAGCTTCAGATCGAGATAAAAAGACAAATTTAGCATTGGGAACTTCTGCAGCGATCGCAGCAAAAATATAATCGTACTGGGGCAAATATTTCAGTACAATTTGACAGCATAAATAAAGAATTGCATCTTCTGGTAATTTAAAATCAGATCTCTGTTTGCGATTTTCTGGCAAATTTGGTTTGGTGAAAAATACTCCTACATTAGGTAGACGAATTAAAGTTTCTGAATAATGAGATTGGCCATTTTCTGGCTCCATTAAATCCCCAGAAAGGAAATAATCAATAGTAGGAATACCGGAAGTAATCGGGTGAGCCCAAGTTTGACATTGAATTGGTGCTAATCTCAGTCCGGCCATTCCGCTAACTGTTGGGAGTTGACCGATATCAAAAAATACTAATACGTGTAATCTATCGGCAATAATTTGTTCGCAAAAAAGCTTTAATTCTGGATCGACTTGTTCGGAAAAGATCTGTTTTTGAACGAAAGAATTACTAGCAAGTTTATATCTAGTCGTAATATTATCAACTGAATCGTGAGGATAGTAACAATAAATTTCAAATTTTTGTCGATCGTGATTCTCAAGCCACCCTAAAAATAATTTACTCACACTATGATTGCGGAAACAGCCAGAAATATAGCCAACACGAATTTTTTCTCCATCAGCTAAAGAAGGCATAGGTAATGGTTTTACTAAGTCTGGATAATTAGCTGCCATGACCTGATGGATGAATTTGCCGTATTTTTTCTGAATTGCGGTATCGTTTTTACCTTGATAGTTAAGATAAAAATTAGTCAGACTGCATACGGCAATTAAAGCATTTTTCTGCTTTTCTTCATCTACTAAATTAGCGTTTTCAATTAAACGATTTAAATATTTCTCGAAGCGATCGCGATAGGAATTAATTTCTGCGACAGTATTATAAATCAGTGGCGATATATATAATTGTAATTGTTGCAATAATAAATCGTCAGGAAATAATTGAGCTGCTCGTTCTGCATAATTTTGAGCTTCTTTAATCTTGCCAATTTTATGGAGGTTAAAGACGAGATGAAGATAAAACCTCGATATTTCAGAATCGGTGCGATCGTAGCGATCGATGCCTTGTTTTAAGAACTCAATCGATCGATCTAATCGATCTAGTTCTTCATAACAAACAGAAACGCACCAATAACAATTAAGCTCGTCAGGGTGAATTTCTAGATATTTTTTAAAATGAGAGATGGCTTCATTATATTTACCTTTTCTTTGAGCCATTCTCCCTAATAACCAATCTGCCTTGACCGGACTTTCTAAAATTTGACTGACTATTTGAAAATTATTAATAATATCTGCATCTTCTGGGTTTAATTTTAAAGCTTTTTCGTAACACTCTTTGGCTTCATTAAACTTTTTCAGATCCATCAAAATATTACCTAAATTGGTATAAATTGCAAATTTTTTTGGCGGATCTAAAGATAAGGCTTGACGATATACTGATTCTGCTTCTGCAAATTGTTTGGCAGTTACTAAAAGATTGCCTAAATTAAGATATGCATCGATAAATTTTTCATCTAATTCGATCGCTTTGCGGTAAAGTTCTATTGCTATTTTGTCATTTTTTAATGCTTGTTGAATTATGGCAGTGCTGTAATAAGATTTACTTTGCGTCCCATCAAGCTGTAATGATTTATTTAACATCAAGATCGCATCTCTATAACGAGATTGTTGGAAATAAAGCAACCCTAAATCGTGCAAAATATAAGCATTATTTGAATGCCATTCTAATGCTTCAAAATACTTTTGTTCTGCGGCTTCTAATTTGCCAGCTTCAATTAAGCGAGCGGCTTCAAGATTAAGATTTTGAACTATTTCTGGTTTTTTATTAAACTCAAAATAAAAATGCAGATCGTAAATCGATTGAATTACATTGCGATCTCGAAAATTACTGGTAAAACTTTTCCAACTGGGTATTTTAGGCCGATTTATATCCCAACTTAAAACTTGAATTCCATTCCAAAAGCTGCGATGACCGTTTTTAGCTGTAGGTAAATCTAAAAG
>JASJCW010000017.1 GCA_030065265.1 Prochloraceae cyanobacterium | reverse complement strand
TCGCTCCAAAGAAGAGATTTTAAAGGTTTGTGAGGAAGTCAATCTTAAACCAGAGCAAACGGTTTATGTTTATTGTTTTAAAGGATCTAGAGCTGCTAACACGACGATCGCCCTTAGAGCAGCTGGTTTTAAAGATGTTAGAAACTATTATAGTTCTTGGAACGATTGGTCTAGAGATCCAAATATGCCGATCGAGACAGGAACTCCAGATCCTCAAAAAATGGCAGCTCGAGCTTGAATTTTCCCGATCCGCTCAGCGGATCGTTTTCATATCACTAAATTTTTAAGCTAAATAATGCTGCAATACCGAATGAGATAATAATAATTCCAGAAATTCGATTGAGTAAAGATAATTTCTCAAAATCAAATTTTTTGCGGAAAAAATTAACTCCATTACTAAGCAGCAACCACCAGCTAGCAGAGCCTAAAAATACCCCCAAAACAAATATTGCTGCTAAACTATAATTTGCTTGAGAATTAATCAGTCCTAATCCGGCGAAAATCGCTGTAAAAGAAAGAATTGTCATCGGATTGGTCAGAGTTAGCAAAAAAGTAGATATATAGGAACTTGCCAAACTTTTTTTGTTTGCATAAATTTCTTTTGATTTTGGTTTTTCTAAAAATGTTTTAATCCCTAAGTAGCAAAGAAAGCTACCGCCGATCGCCCGAAATAAAAATTGCTGCTCGATTAAGAAACTAGATAAGAAAGTAAGTCCAAATCCAGCTATACAACCATAAATTCCGTCAGCAGTAGCCGCTCCCAATCCAGAAATAAAACCAACTAAACGGCCTTGTAGTAAGGTTTGTTTAATGCATAAAATTCCAATTGCGCCGACTGGTGCGGCAATAGAAATGCCAATTACTAAACCTTTTAAGAAAAAGCTCAGATACATACTATAGCAGAAGGTAGAGGGCAGAAGGCAGAAGGCAGAAGGCAGAGGGATTATGCTTAAGATTTAAGGATTAAGCCTCTCTTAAATATCCTAACCAAAACTTGTACTGCCATATTTTAAGTTGTAATATCTCCTTGGCGATCGCCTTTCAATTTCTCAATTTCTTGGTCGATTAAATCCCTTTCCGTGCTGTAAGTAATATCTCGGTCGCTAATTACTTTTTGAGTTGCAAATTGCCGGGCATAATTTAACTTTTGTAATAGGTTTTTTCCTGCTTTTACTAATCGATTAGCTCTTTCTTTTCTGAGATAATTGCGCTTTTCAATGCGCTCATTCTTCCATTGTACGAAGAAGTAACGAACTAAAGGAACTGATAAAAAAGCCGTACCGTATCCTAATAAAAGCCAATAAATAGAATCGACAAAAGCAACCAAACCGCCGATTTCAGCTGCAATATCTCCTCGTAAAAGATTGCCCAAAACTAGAGCTAAAATAAAATTAGCTCCACCTAACGCGATCGCGCCAATAATTTGCCCGCTACTAGCATTAGAAAAATGCCATAATTTCTCTTGCAAATAATCGGTTAAAGATTGTTTTCTTGCTTCGGCAGCTGTTACTTGCAAATCTGGAAAATAATAAATTAATTCTCCTTCTGGCGATACTTCGGGATAGCCGTTAAAACGGGCCAAAACTGGTAAGATATATTCTTCATCTTCTTGGCTGACTGGATCTATTTCGTCAAAATAAGGCGCGATTTGCTCGGCAACTATTGCCCCTTCATTGGTGCGAATTACTCCGCCTATTTCTTGCCAGCGTCTTTCTTCTAAATTGTAATTGGGATTGCCATCGCCAAATAAAAAAGAATATACTGCTTCAAGAAAATTCATTTCATTTTCTTTATTTTCAGTTTGATAAGTAGGAGTGTTTTGTCTTTGGTAATAATTGCGATCGTAATTGGGGCTAAATAACCAAAAAATATCGGGACTCCAGAAATGAGGAAAGAAAAAGAATCCACCTCCCGAGCTTCTACGATCGTTATTGTTGTTATCTCGACTCGAACTTATGGCAATAACAATTATGGCGATCGCTATCATCATTATTAAAATTGAAGCAATCAAGAAAATACCAAAGGAAATTCTAATTAAATAAAACAGAACTTGCCAAATTTTTTCCCACCATTCTTTTAATTGCAATCGCAAATATTTATTGCGTAAAATATTCCGAAAATTATTAGGAAAAGAATAGACAATATCTCCTGTTTCTGCTACTTGTAAATGTCCGCCAGCATCGGCAGCTAATGCTAATAATCCTTGTTGTGCTGTATTAATTTCTAATCCCGCTTTCGAGGCTACATCGCCGACAGTAACGCGGTAATCTAGTTGTTCTACAGATTTTACGATCAGAGGGTTGGGAGTCATTTCCCTATGTTTATATTCGTTCTTGTTTTCTTCTAGTATAAAATTTCTCGCAGCTATTTTTTACTCTTGCACGCAACATTTGTCAAGAAATAATAATAATTTAAAGAATCGTTTTTATTTACATTTATTAATCAAAAAAAGGAAATCAAGTATTAAATTACAATGCGGTTTCGTGCAATGAATTTGGCAGAAATTGGTAATGCGGAAAAAAGTAGTGAATTTTAAAGTTGAGATGTTGCATCAAATAACTCGCTTTCATTCAAGTAAATAATTCACTTCAGTCGGAGGAAATCAGATCGTGAATCAAACTACACAAAACACCGCCGCACTACCAACCGATGATATTTTTCGTTATGGCTTACAGTGGTATTTGGATAGCATTAATGTTGTAGATGTTTGGCAAGATTATACCGGAAAAGGGGTATCTGTAAGTGTTATCGATTCTGCCGTTGACCCTAATCATCCCGATTTGATAAATAGCTACGACGCTCAAAATTCTTGGGATCCAGCAACTAACACAACTTTAGATCCGGCAACACCTCTTACAAATGCTCACGGTACTGGTGTAGCTGGATTAATAGCCGCCGATCGCAATGGTGAGGGTATGGTTGGCGTTGCTTATGATTCAAATATCGTATCGATTCCCTATGATACGAATACCGCTCCAGTTAATGCTCCAGTAGAGTTTCCGACTCGTATTGCCAATGCATTTGCTCACGCTGCTAATTTTGACATATCCAATAATAGCTGGGGGTTTGGAAATGCATTTTATCGTAGTCCTAACTCGGCTTTCATCGATAATTTTAAAAATCCTCTATTTCAACCTGCTGCTACCGAACTGCAAAATGCTGTTGCAACTGGGCGTAATGGCTTAGGTACAATATTTGTTGCTTCAGCAGGTAATACCCGTCAAGAAGGGGATGATGTTAACCTGCACAATTTTAAGAACAGTCGCTACAACATCACAGTTGCGGCCACTTTACAAAGCGGTCGAGTGGCTGACTATAGCAGTCCTGGGGCTGCTTTAACGGTTTCAGCTCCTAGCGGCTTAGATGCTATTTCTACCGATATTTCTGGTTCTGAGGGCAGCACTGCTGGGGATTATAGCTTTTTTAACGGTACTTCTGGCTCTGCTCCTTTGGTTAGTGGTGTTGTCGCCTTAATGTTAGAAGCTAATCCAAATTTAGGCTGGCGAGACGTTCAAGAAATTTTAGTTTACAGTGCGGTAAACTCAGATCCTGCAAGCCAATCTTGGCAAACTAACGGAGCTAATAACTGGAATGGGGGCGGATTGACATTCAGCCACGACTTTGGTGCTGGATTGGTGGATGCTCAAGCTGCGGTGCGTTTGGCAGAAACTTGGACGACTCAAAAAACTAGCGCAAACGAGCAGTCAGTTAATGTAACTTCAACAGATACTTTGCTAACTATTCCAGATAACGATCCTAATGGCATATCTAGCACTGTAAATGTTGCTTCTGGTTTGGATATAGATTATGTCGAAGTGGATCTAAATATCGATCGCAATTTTATCGGCGATTTAGAAGTTACTTTAACTTCCCCTGATGGCACTGTCAGCACTTTAATAAACCGCCCTGGTCAAATACTAAATCCAGGGCTAGACCAACAATTATTAGAAATATTAGGATTACCTAATGGTATCAATGGAAGTTCTCAAAACGATCTCGATTTTGTCTTTGGCTCGACTCAACATTGGGGCGAAACTGGTGTAGGTGATTGGACTTTAACCGTTAAAGATCTTAAAACTGGGGATTTAGGCCGCTTAAATAATTGGAGCTTAACTCTTTATGGCGACTCGATTACTGCTGACGATACTTATATTTATACCAACGAGCTGAGTAGAGTCGGTGCAGAGCCAAATCGCCAAATTATTAACGATTTAGAAGGTATCGATACGATTAATGCTGCTGCTGTGACTAGCGATAGCTTGATTGATTTGAGATCCGGTCAAATTAGCACGATCGCCACGAGAAATATTCAAATTGCTTCTGGTACAGTGATTGAAAATGCGATCGCAGGTGATGGCGCAGATCTCATTATCGGTAATGCAGTTGCTAACGATCTTTTTGGCGGTAGAGGTAACGATACGATTGATGGTGGAGTTGGTAACGATACTATTACTGGCAGTCGCGGCGACGATCTTCTAGCTGGTGGAGATGGTGCGGATAGCTTTAGTTTCGCCAAGATCGATAGTATCGATACTATTTCTGATTTTAACTCCCAACAACTAGACAAAATACTGGTTTCTGCTAGCGGTTTTGGTGGCAGTTTAGCGATCGGCACTCTCGCTGCTGATGCTTTTCATCTCGGTACTGCTGCTGTCGATGCTTTGGATCGCTTCATCTACGATTCTACTAGTGGCGGTCTATTTTTTGATGTTGATGGTAACGGAATCGAAGTTCAACAGCAGTTTGCTACCCTCTCCCCAGGTACGGCATTGAATGCTACTGACATTCAAATTTTTGCTTAAAAATTAACAATTAAAAGCGATCGCCGGCAATTTGACAAACTTTAATCAGTGCGATCGTTTTTTTTGAAAAAATTTAACGAAAAAATAAATGTTATCTCTTCTAGCAAACTTACTTAAGTTTTAATTGATTTAAATGACAATAATAAGATTAACTATGTTAGGGTCAGTTTGGTATTTAATAAGATGGCGATCGACTGTTATTTTAAAACAATTTTTATTAGTTTATCTTCTTTATTTTTAATTTCCAATCCTGCGACAGCACAACTCATTCCAGATAATACTTTAGGCAGAGACAATTCAAGAATAGTTCCTACAAGAAATTCCAATAGAGATAATATTGCTGGTGGTGCGACTAGAGGGGCTAATTTATTTCATAGTTTTCAAGAATTTAATGTTAACCCAGGTCGAGAAGTATATTTTAATAATCCCGCAGGAGTAAGAAATATTTTAACTCGAGTTACTGGCGGAAATGTTTCTAATATCTTGGGAACTTTAGGAGTAGATGGAAATGCTAATTTATATTTAATCAATCCCAACGGTATATTTTTCGGTAACGATGCAAAATTGGATATTAGAGGCTCTTTTGTTGGCACGACAGCAGACGGAATCAAATTAGGAACGAACGATTTTTATAGCGCAACAAATCCATCCAACAGTAAGCTCCTTTCAGTCCAACCAGGAGCATTATTTACTAATGCAATTAGAAATAGTTCGAGAACAATAACCAATCAAGGTAATTTACAAGTAGAGCCGAATCAAAATATTACTTTATCGGCCGATGGAATTAATAATAATGGTTCGCTGATAGCTCCAAGTGGAAATATTATTTTAGAAGCAATCAACGGCGATATTGTGACTAACATTGTTGATACTTCCGATGCTCTAAATGGCGGCGGAGATATATTTTTGTCTGCTGCAGGTAATATGACAATTAACAGACTAATTAATGCTTCTGGTCTAGATTTTACTATTGATAATTCTGGTAATTTTCAATTTTCACCAGAGATGATTAATAATAGCGGCAATGTGACGTTATTGGCTGGTAATAATATTACTTTTAATGCCGAATCTAATTTGATTGCTGATGGTATTTTTGGCGGAGCGATCGCTATTAAATCCGGGAATAATTTAACAGTTAATAATGGAACAATTGCAAGTGATAGTGCGGGAAATATAATCGGAAAAGGCGGGGATATTACAATAGAAGCAAATGCAATTTCATTAGTACATACAGTTGATTTTAGTTCGTGTTGTAAAGGTATCAGTTCTCAAACAATTGGCGCAGCAAATGCAGGAAATATCAAGATTGATACTTTATCTTTCCGCCTCAATGGGGCCGTAATATCTACTTCTACTGGTGGCTCGGGTCAAGGAGGAAATATCGATATAACTGCTGAATCTATTGAATTAACGGACACGAATAACGTTAACATTACTTTCGGGATATTTTCTATAACTCAAGCAGAAGGAAATGCAGGAAATATCACAATTAAAACTAATTCTTTGCACTTAAATGAAGCAGGAATATCTACTTCTACTCTTGGCTCGGGTCAAGGAGGAAATATCGATATAACTGCTGAATCTATTGAATTAATCGCGAAAGATGAGTCGCGTGTGTTGATAGCAGCTCAAACAGAAGCAGGAAATGCAGGAAATGCAGGAAATATCACAATTAAAACTAATTCTTTGCGCGTAGATGGAGCAGCCATATCCAGTTCTACTTTTGGCTCGGGTCGAGCAGGAAATATTAGTATAACTGCCAAAGAAATTGAAGTTATTGGCGTATTTCTTCCAGATAACTTCCTCACTGGTGGTATAGTCTCTGAAACAGTTGGTGTGGGAAATTCGGGCGATATCTTTATTAATACTGGAAGTTTATTACTAATTAATGGAGGCCGAATATCAACATCGGCGTTTACGGGTTCAAGCGGAAATAGCGGCGCAATTATCATTTTTGCTGATAATATAAAGCTTCAAAATAGTAGCCTGATTGGAATTAGTAATGGAGGAATTGGGGCAAGTAGTAATATTATTATTAATGCTAATGCTTTAAATCTCGATTCCGGTTCTATTTTGGCTGAAAGTAATAGCACTCGCGGTGGTAATATTGAGATTAATTTAAATGAGATTTTAACTTTGAATAATAGTGGAATTTCTGCTGGAGGTGGCTTTTTTGCAGGTCGAGTTTTAGGGGGATCTGGAGGTGAAGGAGATATTACTATTAACTCTCCTGTAATTATTGCCTTTCCAAAAGGTAATTTTATTGGTGCCCTAGCTTTAGCAGGAAATGGAGGGAAAATAAATATTAATACTAATGCTATTTTCGGCTATCCTAAGTTTTTAACTATTACTGCTGATTCTCAATTAGCAATTGATGGAGAGGTTAATATCAACGGACTCGATAATAAAATCGTTCGAGAGGCGATCGCATTACCTTCTTCTCCTCTGAGTGCTGAAGATATTATTGCTAACGATATTTGCGAGTTTAAAAACGATCGCATTGCTAGGGGAAGTTCTTTTACTATTGTTGGTAAGAGCGGTATCGCACCAAACCCACTCGAATCATTTGAAGAAGATCGCACTTTTGTTGAGTGGACGAAATCGAAAAATCGCGATCGCATCCCAAAATTAAAGCAAACTGGATCTCCGATTATCAATCAAAAGCAGGTTCGACAAGCTGTTGGCTGGTGGCGCAAAAACGATGGTACTGTGGTCTTAACCGCTAATTCACGAAAACTGCGATCGAGCAAGTCGAACTTAATTGATTCTGCTTGTCAGGAACAATAACTAATATTTTTATGTCGGCTTTATAATAAAGTATGTATTTTTGCAAATAAAAAAAGATGATAAAAACGAAACTTTTCAATCCAGTTGGCATCAGTTTAATCAGTTTTTTTGTAATATTTAGCTCGTCTCAAAAAGCTCGAGCAGCAGAATCAGTAATTTTAAATTACGGCCCGTTTCAAGAAGATATCTCGGTAAGAGAATTGAGCGATCTAGCTAGAAATGGACGAGCCTCTCGTTCTTTAAAAGCTTATCTAAGAATGGCTAATCGAGATCCTGAAGATTTACAAAAACTACTCACTAAAAAAGTGAAAGTAGATCCGATCGCGGCTTCTAAATTTTTCAATCAACTTCCGGGTGAATTACTGTTAGATGGAGTGAGCCAAGTAATTCGTACCCCATCTCAAAGAGCATCGAGACAGTCTATGAGAGCTGCTTTAGTTGGTTCTGCTTTACCAGATGGAGAAATTCAATTAATTGAGGTACTAGAAAACTATCCCACCCAAGAGGTTTATGTCGAGGGCGATCGCCTAGTTAATGCCTACAATCAAATTTCTGGGGTATTAGGAGGAATAAGCAAATTTAGGAGCTTACTGGATTAATAAGCTAAAGTATCGAGAGTTTCCCGCAGATAAAGACGAACTAGATCGTCAAGCTCTACAGTTTCGAGGTTTCGTTCTTTTTGCCAGCGTTTAAACCCAGAGCTAGAGGCGATCGCGCATCTGAGACTCTGCCATACTTCCATATCTGTTTTAAACTCTTTACTTTGCATTTTAAGATTGTAGATTTTTACTATTAGGATAGCGAATTTGTCAACTACAGATTGTATTCAATATGGCAATAAAACTATTTTTTATTTAAATTTCACGAGGGGGTATTCGTCAAGAATACCCCCTTTGATTGAAATTTACTTACTTAGCTGAGAGAGTACGGCGTTTCATAACCATTTCGTAAGCTTCGATGATGTCGCCTTCTTGCCAATCGTTAAATTTAGCACAACCAATTCCGCATTCGTAGCCAGCATTAACCTCTCTAGCATCTTCTTTGATCCGTTTGAGAGAATCAATCGTGCCTTGATAGATAGTTTTACCTTTACGAACGACTCGTAAATAGCGATTGCGAATGATTTTACCCGATTGAACGTAACAACCAGCTACAGCACCGCGACCGACTTGGAATACAGCCCTCACTTCTGCAGTTCCCAAACCTTCTTCGACTTCTTCTGGTTCTAGGAGACCTTCCATCGCCCCTTGAATATCATCTTTTAATTTGTAGATGATATCGTATTCGCGAATATCAACCCCTTCTCGATCTGCTGCTTCTCTAGCGCCGCTTGCAAGAGTGGTACTGAAACCGACGATCACCGCGCCACTAGCGGCGGCTAAATCTACGTCAGTCTCGCTAATTTCTCCCGGTGCTGCTAGAAGAATGCGAATTTGCACCTCATTTTGAGGCAACTGATCCAACAGGGCCATAATTGCTTCTAAAGAACCTTGTACGTCGGCTTTCAAGATTAAGTTTAGCTCTTTGAGTTCCCCTTCCCTAGCTTGTTCGGAGAGGGTACTCAAACTGACGCGACGGGAAGATAAAGCTTTTTGCAAGCGATCTTGACGCTGTTCTTGAGAGCGTAGTTCGGCAATGGCGCGGGCTTCTTTTTCATTTTCATAGACATCAAATTCATCTCCTGCTGGAGGAACTTGGTTTAAGCCGAGAATCTCAACTGCAAAAGATGGTTTTGCTGCTTCGACTTTTTCGCCGCGATCGTCGATCATGGCGCGAATTTTACCGAAGACGTGACCGGCAACAATGACATCGCCGACTTTTAGAGTTCCGTTTTGGACTAATAAAGTAGCAACCGGGCCTCTAGCTCGATCGAGATTTGCTTCGATGATAGTTCCTTTGGCGAGGCGATCGGGATTTGCCGACATTTCCTCTAGGGCCGCTACGAGCAAGATTGTCTCTAATAGTTCGTCGAGATTTTCGCCTTTGAGGGCACTGACTGGAACCATTGGAGTATCGCCATCCCAAGCTTCTGCTAGCAGGTTTAATTCTGCTAATTCGCCCATAACGCGATCGGGATTTGCTCCGGGCTTATCGATCTTGTTAATTGCAACAACAATCGGGACTTGTGCGGCTTTGGCGTGGGAAATTGCCTCTTTAGTTTGAGGTTGTACTCCATCATCGGCAGCAACAACAAGAACGGCAATGTCAGTAACTCTAGTTCCTCTAGCTCGCATCGCGGTAAAGGCTTCGTGACCTGGAGTATCGAGGAACACGATTTGTTTTTGTTCTCCTTCGTATTCGACATCAACGTGGTAAGCACCGATATGCTGGGTGATCCCGCCGGCTTCTCCTTGAGCAACTTTTGTTTTGCGAATTGAGTCTAGCAGGGTTGTTTTACCGTGATCTACGTGACCCATAATTGTCACTACTGGGGGACGAAGTTGCAGATTTTCCAGATCTGCTTCGTCGAGCATTTCTGTTTCTTTAACTGCTGCTGATTTTTCTTCTGGGGTTTCGACTTCTACGCCCAATTCTTCGGTCACCAAACGGGCAGTTTCTTCGTCAATAGTTTGGGTGATGTTGACCGCAATTCCTTTAAAGAAAAGCTGTTTGATGATGTCTGTTTCGGGAACGTTAACTAACTCTGAAAGTTGTCTGACGGTCAAGCTACCTGGTAAAACGATTTTCTCTGGTAGTTTGCTAACAACTTCTTTTTTATCTTTACGTTTGTCCGCACTCCGTTCTTGCCTATCTGCGGTTTTTGGCGTGGGTTTTTTCCGTTCGACCGCGCTTCGTTCGGCTGGCTGGTTGGATTTGGATTTGGGTTTGGGAGGACGAGCGATCGACATGCTAACTGCGGCGGTGCTTGCTGAGTTGAGGCTGTCACCACCATTAAATTCATCATCGTCGTCGTCGTCGATAATGACCGGTTTGCGCTTACCTTTACTTGCTTTTTTGTTTTTGAGTTGTTCTTCTTCTTTTTCTTCTTCTTCGACCCATTCTGTTTTTTTAGAACGGCTCGGCCCGGTAGTAAGTCGTTTTGGTTTGGGTTGAGGCCGTTTTGGCGGTGCGACTAGGGCGATCGCCTCTTCGTCTTCTTGTTCTTCTAAAACTGAGTTGTCTGGATCTATTTCGGTATCTTTGTAGCTGAGGTCAGCCGCATTAGGCTTACTGATACTGGGAACTGGTTTGGTTGGCTTTTGAGGTTTTTGAATTTTCGGGAGTTTTAGCTCTGATTCTGGTTTGCGACGATTGTTTTTGCTCGCAGGTCTTTCTGGTCTTTCTGATTTTTTGGTAACTGGTAGGGGAGTTGCGGGTTTTTCTTCGCCGTCTTTTTGTCTGTTTTTGATCGGAGTTCCGATTATTTGTACTGGTTTTTCTTTGGCAGGCCCTGGTTTTCTTTGTGGTTTCTTAAATCCAGATGGCTGTTTTCTGCTTTTTTCTTCTTTTCTTTTGTCTTCTTCTGACCTTCTAATTGGAGGAGAAAGTAGTTGAGGTTGTTTGGCTTGAGTTGTTGTATCTGTTGTCAATTTGGTTTCTCGTTCTAGGTTTTCTGATTCTGGTTGTGTTGCTATTTCCGATAGCGGTGCTTGTGATTCGATATTTTGTTTTTGTTGGATCGAAGTTTCTTGAAAAGGGGTTGGTTCTGGAGACGGAGGTGAAGGTTTTTCTAATAATTTTGGTGCATTATTTCCCGATCGCGTGTTGGGTGGTGAATTGGGACGATTGCGTTTGTGGTGAAGTGCTAATATTTCTTGTTTGCGCGGCTTTTTAGCAACGCGCTCTGGTTTAGAAGCTCCGTTTTCTGATGGAGTCGAGATGTTTTTTGTTTTCCCTGTAGAGGTAGGAGTATATTTTTCTGCTGCAATACGAATGCTTTGTGCTTGATCGGTATCTATTGTACTACTGTGACTTTTGACTGCAATATTGAGTCGATCGCAAATTTCCAAAATGTCTTTATTGTCGAGATTCAATTCTTTTGATAGTTCGTAAATTCTAACTTTTCCGTTGTTCATCCAGTTTGCCCCCTTATTTTGTCATATTTTTTGTCGTTATGTTCTAACGATTTGCTGGCATGAGTATTCGTTCATTTTTGGTTCGTGCTTTGAGTAAAATCTATATTTCTTTAATTCTTGTAATGATAACTAATTAAGAATAACCGCTCAATCTGGTTGTAAATTGTAATTCTCATTGCTTTAATAAATATCGAGCATGACTTCCTTTTATCTATTAGTCGAGACTTAAAAAAAGATTTGCAATCGTTCAATTTCTCCTCAGCCCGACCCTTTATGTCTCCTTTTTTTAGAAAATCTTCCGATCCGAGATAATAATATAAGTTAGTATCGAGCCAGTAAAATGAATTTTTAGTAATTTGCCTGCGATCGCGACCTAATTTCCTTGATTTAATTAGTTTAAAGTTCTCCAGACTACTTTCTTATATGCTAGCGATGGCAACTCAATTCCAGCAGATATCTTGTTTTTTTATTTCGATATTACTGTGATTCGCTGTTGCCTGGACTCAAACGATCCCAGAGGATTTGATAGATTTCTTCTGGTATCGCTATTTTCAGATTTCGTCCTAAGCGGTTTTTTTTGCGGGCTGCCTGGAGGCAACTAGCTCGGGGACAAAGGTAAGCAGAACGTCCCATACCCCGATCTAATTGTACCTTGGACGACGGATATACTCTGACAATTCGCCAGAATGAAGCTTTTGTAGCTATTTTGCCGCAACCTAAACAGCGTCGATAATTGGGCTGCATTGGATTCCAATTTAATGATTTTCTCTCTATTTAAGTCAGAAATCAGAGGCAATACAATTAATTCATCGCAGGAATCAAAAGCTCTTTTCTTGTTCCTTACCTCAATCTCTCAGCAATTTTATTTGTCGTTATCTATATTGGAGAGGGGATTTTCTTCGCCAATAGGAGTGCTTGTCAATTCTTCAAAATCTTTTTCTAGTTCTTCTACTTCTTCTAATTCGTCTACTTCTTCTGCAAACATATTGGGATTTTTGGCGGTCATAGATCCGGCTTCGAGAGGATCGTATTCTTCTTGCTCTTCTTCAGCTCGTTCTAATTGTGCAGCCATTTGTTGTTCTGCTTCGCCGTCATATTTAGCAATATCTTTGATATCTATTTTCCAGCCTGTCAGTCGAGCTGCGAGTCGGACGTTTTGGCCTTCTTTGCCGATCGCCAAACTTAATTGATCTTCTGCAACTAAGACTAGAGATTGACGTTCTTCAGTATCGACTAAAATTACTTTATCGACTCGAGCCGGGGACAAAGCATTGGCGATATAGGTGGAGGGATCTACCGACCAGCGAATCACGTCAATTTTTTCGCCCCGTAATTCGTTAACTACTGCTTGAATGCGAGAGCCTCTAGCTCCAATACAAGCCCCAACGGGATCGACATCTTGTTCTTTAGTATCGACGGCTATTTTGGTTCTGGGGCCGACGTGACGAGAAGGGGGATTTGCTTCTCTGGCTATGGCGACGATTCTGACAACGTCTTCTTCTATTTCTGGGACTTCGTTGGCGAATAAATTGGCTACTAAAGCGGCAGAAGCTCGGGAAACTATGAGTTGAGGGCCGCGGTGCGGGCCTTCTCTAACTTTTTTTAAAAAGACTCTAAAGGCGGCGTTAGCGCGGTAGTTATCATTGGGTAATTGTTCTCTTTTTGGCAGTTCTGCTTCTACTTCGGGCTGGCCGAAACCGCTAGTTACTGACATGACGATCGACTGTCGCTCGAATCGCAATACTTTGGCTTGTAATACGGTTTCTTCTAAGTCTTCAAATTCTTCTTGAATTAGTTTGCGCTGTTGATCCCGTAGTTTTTGCAACAATACTTGTTTGGTTTGAATTGCGGCCATCCGGCCGAACTCTGCTCGATCTGGGGTAACGTCTACTACTACTTCGTCGCCTATTTCAATGACTACTTCATCTATTTGGGCTTCTTTGCTAAATTTTTCTTTAACTGCTTCGATCGCAATGTGATGATCTGCATTTTCAACTTCTTCGACTATTTTTTTGGTGGAGAGAATGCGAAATCCTTCTTCTTCGACATCTAATTCCACTTCAAAATTATTAAAATACTCGTCGCTGAAAGCGTTGCGCTCTAAAGTTTGAGAGCGGCGATAACGCTCGTATCCTTTAATTAAAGCTTCTCGCAAGGCTTCTTGTACTGAAGTTTTTGGCAAGTTATGCCTTTGGGAGATTTCTTCTATTAGGGTGGTTAAACCTGGTAAAGGTACTATTGACATTTAATTCTCCTGGAGTTCGATTTATAAATTGATTTCAATCGTCTAACTGGACTTTGGCGACTAATTCGCGAGGAATGGCGATCGCTCGCCCTTTTTGGTTTAGATAAATTGCTTTTTCGTCCCTACCTTGTAGCCTGCCTTTAATTTCTTTTTTTTCTTGGTAAGGAGCATAAGTTTTGACTATTACAGAAAATCCTTTAAAGCTAATAAATTCTCGATCGCTCGATAGTTGTCGGGAAATGCCGGGACTGGAAATCTCTAGTACGTAAGAGCCTTCTATTATATCGGTAGCGTCTAGTGCTTCTTCAAGGGCACGACTCATTTTTTCACAATCGTCTAAACTGGTATCTTTGTTTATTAGGTTACGTACGTCTAAGCGCAGCACTGGGGGATTTTTGTTGGTTTGAAATACCGCTCCCACTACTTCTAAATTTAAGCTTTGGGCTACTGGTGCTGCTATTTCTATAATTGGTGGAATCAGAGGATTAGTCATCAATTTAATACAACAAAAAAAAGCGGGTAACTCCCACTTCCTGCTTTGAGTGAAGTTTTTACTTCTGGTTAAAGATTAAACTCGATTTCGATTGCGATCGCAATCGCGATTTTAACAATCGCATCTTTAACGTTTGTCGTCTTGCGAGACAATTGAAGTTAATTTCTGGAGTGGGTCGCGTTTTACCTAACGCTGTGAAGACTCAACCCAGATATTTTAATATGCTATCACTTCGTTCCCTAAGTTGTTTGTTTTCTGGATCGGGCTTTTAAATTTTTGCTTTCCTTAATACATCTGTAAATTTGTTGCTGTTTAACTTATCTTTTATGAAAATTAAACTTTCAACTTTCAATAATACTTCCATAATAGCAAAAAACTATTCTAATTTCGCCGATTTAAGTTTCGGAATATTACGTCCGCTTTCGTGTAATTTTCTTGTTTGTTCGAGAATTTGTTCGATATCTTCTTGGGATAAGTTTTCAACGTAATTAACTTTAATTTCTTCTAAGAGATCGATTGCTAAAATTTCTATTTTTTTGAGACTTTCTTTAGTTTGAATTTGTTCGCCCCAAGTTTGGTTAAAGTTATTAACTAAATTACCCAGCAAGCGATCGAATTCGGGATCTGCTGCTAAAAAACCATTGAGAGTATCGGCAAAGGTTTGATATGTTTGTGAAATTAACCGATCGACTAAGTTACTTTGCAGTATTTCCATTCCGGGTAATATTTTTAACTGTTGATAAGCTGGAGATTGATGAATTACTTTTTCAATACTGTATTTTAAAATTGCTTCGACATCGGGCTTGAGTTTGGGAATTACTCTTTCGACAAAGACTTTAGCAATTATTTTGGCTATTTCTGCCGTTTCATTAGTATTATTGAGATCGATATATTCTTTGACATTTTCTCGATTTAAAAATTTAGTAATTTCTCCTTGACGAATCCCTTCTTGAACCTGGTTTATTAAGCGAACTACTACTATTTCTGTCAAATCTTCGGCAATATTAGCAACAAATCCTTGACGAGTTTGTTTGATGATTTCACTTAAGTCGATTAATTTCGCTCGATTTAAGCGAATAGTTACGGGAATAATTCTCAGCCAGCGAAATACAGGAATGAAGAGAAAAAGATCGTACCAACGCCATAAAACTGCATCGAATAAAGTTACCCCTGAATAACGGCGATGAATTAATAAAATTCGCAAACTAAAATCGAAAGCAAACAGGGGAAAAAACAAAAAATCAATCAAGCCAAAATAATCGACTGGCTGTCCGTTTTCGCCGACGGGACGATAATAATTAGTTTCAATTAAAGGAACAATTCGATCTTGGAAGAAAAATCTTTGTTTCCAAACGCCATTTTCTGTTAAATATTCTAAAGTCCAAAATGTTTGAAAGGCTTTGGTAGAAGAGGCGGATTCATCGTCGAAAATATGGACTCGCATCCGATTTTTAATCTTTTCTAGCGTTCCGGTTTTATTAGCAATTTGAAAGGGATTTTTATCGATAGTTTCTTTACTTTCAACTCGTAAATTTGCCAAAATTTCTCTAATTCTTTCCCTTCTCGTTACCGATAAATTGTAATTAATATAATTAGCGATTTCCGAATCAATTTTTGATAGTAAACTAGATTTAGTTCCGGCCAGATCTTCTGCGCTATATCCTTCTGCTTGTTGGGTAATAAAATCGATTTCTCGATTAAAAGCTGCAACTAATTCTAAATAGCGATCGGTATCGTCGTGTCCTTCGATCGCTTTAACTTGGTCGTAATATTTAGTGATGCCGAAAGTAGGTATTATCAGAGGCTTTTCGGGTATTGTTGTTTTAATTAAACCGAATTTAATGCTATATTGTATTCTGCCTTGCAGCCAAAAATCTCTTAACGGTACGTAACTCATATCGAATAAAACTAAAGCTAAATTAGCTGAAGCTAAAATAGCCATAAATCGATCCCATAGATTACCTCGATTTTCTTTTTTTTTATTTAATTTATAGCGGAGATTGGAAATTGTCATTACTAAATTAGAAGCGAGCGATCTTAATTTTAAATTGATTTAAATATCGATTGATTTTGACATTATAAATCTACCCGTCAAAAAAATTTACTTTTTCAAATTTGAGGGTAGAAGAGCTAGGAGCGAATAAATATTTAGAGTTAAAAGTTATTCTTTTACTAGTACCCCATTAAGAAAAATATCCGCAATACCTTCAGCCATTTCTTGTAAATCTTGGGGTGAAGCGGAAGGATCGATCACGGTTTGGTAAGAAAAAGCCGAAATTGCAAACATACCTAAAAATACTCTAGCAACTATTTTGGGATTCATTTGGCGATAAATACCCCGATCCATAGCGGTTTGAAAAAATGCTTCTGCGACATCGCTCATTTTTACGATCGCTTCTGATTGAATCAAATCGCGCAATTCAGGGTGAAATTGTGCTTCCATAAAACAAACTCGCATCAGATTGTTATTTTTCTTAAAATTTAACATTCTGCGCCGCATGACCCGATCTACTGCTTTATAACTTCCCATTTCGCTCAATTCTGTGAGTAAATCTGTAAGAATTTCTACCCACCCCAAACTAGCTACTTCGATTAAAATTGTTTTTTTACTGGGAAAATGACGAAATAAAGTTCCTTCTGCAACATTAGCTGCTGTGGCTAAGTCTTTAGTGGTAGTACCATCGTAGCCTCGATCTGCGAATAAACGTAAAGCTGCATCTAAGATACGCTGTCGCGTATTTTCTTCGCTACTTCTACCTTTATTATCCTCCAAAAGTTGCCGACGAAAAATTTGCATAAGATATTTCCTGCATTAATTATTGCCCTAAAGCTCTTAAGCTTATTTTCCAACATAATTAGTACATTTTTCCTCGATCTTCATACATTTTTATCTATAAGTTTCTCGAAGCAAATATCGATCGTTTCGAGCGCAGCAATTGTTAATTTTGAAACTAGCTTTGCAAAAATCAAGAGACAATCAATTTTGAATTATTAATTAAAACAAAAATTAACTCGGCTCGTTATCAAGTTAAGATTTGCTTTTTAATTTTTTATTTCTTGTTTAACTCGATCGATTCGCTCGATAAAATAACTTTCTTGATATTGTAAAGATCTCGCAATTTCTCTTCCTCGTTGAAATGCATCGATCGCTCCAGGGAAGTTGTTTTGTTTTGAATAAATATCGCCGATCCGATCGTAAGTATTCATTAAACCGAAGAAATCGTAAGATTGTTGTTGAACTTTAATCAGTTGTTGATAAATTTGGATCGCGGCGATCGGCTGATTGTAATCTAAATAAAGACTAGCTAATTTTTCTAAAGCTTCGCTTGCTGCTGCTAAGTTTTGTAAAGACCAGGCTAAATCGAAAGCTTCTTGATAGTTACTGCTGGCTTTTTCTGGCTCTTGGAGCGTTTCGTAATCTTGAGCTATGGATATTTTCAGTTTGACTAAAGCTTGGATATTACCATTACTGAGATACTTTTGCTGAATTTGTTGTTTAATTTGTAAAGCATTTTCTGGCAAGGCTACTCGATCGTAGATTTCGGCTAATTGAGTTAAGTAAATTCCAATATTAAAATTATCATTTTGCGATCGCGCTATTTTTAATAACTCTTCATAAATAGGAGCTGCTTTGGCATAATTAAACTTAGCTAAATAAAGTGTTCCGAGTAATTTTAAAGTCTCTAATTTGGTCTCATCTTCTTGTTGTTGTTCGGCTTCAATTAAAATTTTTTCGTAAATGGCGATCGCGGGATCGAAAGCTCTTACCTGTTGATAAGCTTTACCTAACCCTAACAATAAATTGCGATCGTTTTCTCCGGTTAAAATTGCCTCTCGATCTATATCTAGTAACCGTTGAGTAATTATTTTGACATCTAGTTCGCGGCTTTTATTCCAAGCTAATTCGCCAACATCTCCTAAAGTTTTTATTTCTTCTGGGCGATCTAATTCTCTTTTTAATCTTAAAATACGATACCAGAGTTCAAAAGAGCGATCTTCATTGCCAGCGAGAGATTCACTTTTTGCTTCTTGCTCTAATTTAACAATTTGTTTATCGATCTTCGATCTTTCTAAAGGAGAAAAAGGTCTTCTTGTGGAACGATTTGGTAAGATGGGATCTCGCTCTTTAATTTCTAAAGGATTAACTTTTTCAGTTTCTTCTAGAGCTTGAATTTTAACAAGATTTGACCCTAATGATATCAGAGATAGTAAGGTCGCGATCGCTATTTTTGTTTTGAACATTTTTAAATTTTTTTCTCTGTATTCCATGTTACCTATAATCTTTAAACTAAATAAATAATTAAGAATTATTAAATAACTGAGGTCAAAGGAACGAATACCGTAGAAAATACTTTTAACAAGGAAATTGGGTGCCGATCTCTATTGGTTAAGGATCGGTCTTTTTTTGCGATTGTATTAGTTAAGGAGCAATTTGGTGAAAGAGGGAGGAAGCAAAATATTCAAGTTACTAAGATTTTTCCTTTGCTTGAATCTGCTTATTTTATTAACAGCTTGTAGTGGCGTATCTCCACAAGCAATGGCTAGAGAAAGAGTATTTCCCAAAGTATCCCTAGAATTTTTATCGGAATACGAATTGCCGCAAACTACCTTTCAAAATACAATCGTTGGCGGTCTGTCGGCAATAGCATACGACCGACGCAAAAACATTTTTTATGCTTTATCGGACGATCGCTCTATCTTAGCTCCAGCCAGATTCTATACTCTTTCTTTAAACTTAGATCGAGAAAAAATCGACAATATAACAATAGAAAACGTTACCTTACTTAAAAATAAATTGGGAAAAACTTATTTTCCTGGCAGTATAGATCCAGAAGGGCTATCTTTATCTCCTCGCAATAGTGTTTTTATTTCTAGCGAAGGAATTCCCAGTAAAAAAATAGATCCTTTCATTGCTGAATTTAGCTTAGATAATGGGGAACAAAACTTAGATTTACCAATACCTCAAAAATATAAAAGCGATCGCACTAAAGAAAACCCCCAACAAACTCGCGGAATTAAAGAAAACTTAGGTTTTGAAGCCTTAACTGTTAATAATGTTAGCTCTCTTCCAGACGATCCGTTTCGCGTTTTTGCAGCTACCGAATCATCTTTGTTGCAAGATACTCCTTCAGAAATAGCATCCCAAGAAGAAACTGGAGAATTACCCCAACCGAGAGTTAGAATGCTACATTATGTTATCAATTCAGTCGGCCCTCCAGGAGTTTTAGCCGAACATTTATATTTGTTAGATCCAGCACGAGGTATCGTTATTAGTAATGGTTTAACAGAATTATTAGTTTTTAAAGAAAAATATTTTCTTAGTTTAGAGCGTACTTTTGGCTTGTTTGGCTTTGGCGCAAAAATTTTTCAAGTAGTAGTTAATAATGCTAGCGACACGACTCGAATTGAATCTCTTGCAGGCGATCTTAGTCGAGTCGTACCAATGAGAAAAAAACTATTGTTAGATTTGCAAGATCTCAATATTCCTTTAGATAATTTAGAAGGGATGACTCTCGGCCCTACTCTACCAGATGGCAGCCAAAGTTTAATATTAGTTAGCGACAATAATTTTAGAGAAGAGCAAGTGACTCAATTTTTATTGTTTCGTTTAGTTAAAGGATAGCAAGAGAAAAATCAAATCTAGACTATCTCTTTTTGATTCGTTATTTGCAAATATTGGACGCAGTAAGATCGATTATGACCAATTCTACAGATATTAAAACCCTCGCCAGTTGGATGGCTGCAGATTTTAGCAACCAAGCACAAGCTTATGCTAATCCGCCATTTTTCGCTCACATTCGCGTTTGTATGCGTCCTTTACCCGATAATATATTCTCAACAACTAGCTTGTTTCTCGAGCAAGCTTATGATTTTCTGCTTAACAAACCTTATCGGTTGCGAGTTTTAAAATTCAATCAAGTCGAAGATCGAATCGAATTAGAAAACTATAAAGTTAAAGACGAAGAAAAATTTTACGGTGCTGCTCGCAATTTAGAAAAATTAACAAAATTAACAGCAGAAGATTTGGAATTGTTATCTGGTTGCGATATGAATGTTATTTGGACTGGAAATAGTTTTAAAGGGGAAATTAAACCAGGAAAAGCTTGTATAGTCGAGCGTAAAGGTAAAAAAACTTATTTAGATAACAGCTTTGAAGTAGATGCAGAAAAATTAATCAGCCTCGATCGCGGTTTAGATCCCGAAACAGATGAATTGGTTTGGGGTTCGATCGCCGGCCCGTTCCATTTTACCCGCTTGCAAAGTTTTGCTGAAGAGGTATCTTCTTAATTGTTTTTTTGTACTTGTTTGTTTCTAAATCAAGTAGAATTACGTATGTAAGTGTACTTAAATTAAAATAATTAAAGTTTAATAATATCCTTCTCAAACAAGTAAATTCGGTTTTTATTGCCTTTAATTTGAAATTTCTATTCCTAGGAAAGGGAACAGTTACGATCGAGTACAAGTAAGGGTTAATACATTTAATCCGACGAGCGGGTTTGTGACTTGAAGATAATTATTAGTTTATTAAAAAGTATTGCTAATCAAGTCTGTCGCGTAAAAATCCTGAAATAGATCGGAATTAAGAAATAAACGAACTCTAAATTTGATACCTTAGCAGTTCAGATTGAGTATTGAGCAAATAAATTAAACTAAAATTGAGAAATTAAGATGTTTATACTCACAGAAAAAGATATCCAATATTGTCAAGTTGCTAGTCCACAGTCTTCAGTACAAAAATCTCATCTCGGTGTATTTTATCGAGGATTTTTATTCTTTCAAGTCGGATCTTATAAAAAAAATCAATTACAAATCGCGATCGAGAGTTGCCGCAGATTTTTGGAAAAAGATACACCAATTACATCAATAATTGTCAAAAATAACGAAAAAGTGACTCTTTGGTGTGAAAATGAACAATTGCATTTAGTAACAAAAAAAAGCAAATCCGATCGCGAAGAGCCAGCAGAAGAAATAATTTGTCCGAAAACAAATACGATCAAATATCGCGGACAAGAAGTAATTCGCGAAGCAAAAAAACAGGTTACCCACTTAGAACTAAATAAACAGAAAAAAACTCGGAGATATAGAGGCAGAACCTATTAAGAAATCAGAGTAAAAAATATAGTATTCTAATTCTTTAAATTGGAATTTTTGCCAAAGCAGCCCGAATCACAGCCGAATTAGCTCCAGGTAAATGGGCATTTTCACTAATATATCTTTTCCACGCTTTTGTGCCGCGACAGCCTGCGAATAACTCTAACATATGTCTGGAGATCGCATTTAATCTTAGACCTTTTCCGATCCAAAAATCGATATAATCTAACATTTTTTCAACTACTTCATGACGAGTTACAGGAGTAGAATCATCTCCGTAAAAATCGCGATCGACAGTAGCAAATAAGTAAGGATTATCAGCAGCAGCCCGTCCGATCGCAACACCATCGACAAAATTTAATTGTTGTCTAATCCCATCAATAGTAGTGATTCCACCGTTAATTTCAATCAAGAGTTCGGGGAACTCCCGTTTGAGACGATACACGTCATCGTAGCGTAAAGGGGGTATATTGCGGTTTTCCTTCGGACTTAAACCCTGCAACCAAGCTTTGCGAGCGTGGACGATAAAACGCCTGCAACCAGCCTCAGAGACGATCTTTACAAAGTGAGCCATATCCTCGTAGCGATCGCGATCGTCAATACCGATTCGATGTTTGACCGTCACCGGTATTTGTACTGCTTTTTGCATCGCTGCAATGCCTTTAGCGACCTTTTCAGGTTGAGCCATCAAACAAGCACCAAAATTACCATTCTGTACCCTCGAGCTGGGACAACCTACGTTAAGATTAATCTCATCGTAGCCCCAATCCTGGGCAATTTTGGCACATTCAGCCAAACTTTGAGGATCGTCTCCACCTAATTGGATGACTAGAGGTTTTTCTACTTCAGAAAAATCCAACAACTTCGGGCGATCGCCGAACAAAATTGCCGAAGTGGTTATCATTTCCGTATAAAGTAGAGTCCGTTTCGTAATTTGACGCATGAAGTAACGAAAATGGCGATCGGTGCGATCGATCATTGGTGCGACGCTGATAATCTTTCCTTCAGCAGTTGTCGGACAATTAATTGACGGTAAAGTATTGAGATTGTAAACCATTGCAGCGAAAAAAACTAAAAAAGAAAAAAAGTTTGTTTTGTCTGAGATCGGTTCTAAATTTTTTTAAAAGTTAAGATCGATTCTGTTTAGAGTTGCTACATTTCGGTGACATAAGGCAAAAGATTGGGAAAATCGATCTGTAGCATTATTTTGGGGAATTGGTCTTACTTTTCTTTGAGAAGAGTAGGCAAGACTCAAGAGGTAATAGAGCATTATTTGCAAACACAGAATTAACTTGCAAACCCTTATCTAGTGCCTGTTGCTTCGTGCATTTTGCCAGACATCTTAGAGAAGTCTAATATATCGGTGGATCTCACTGTTATGTAGATCTTAATTTAAGGGCATTCTAAAAATGGAATCTAACAAAAGTTATTTCGAGCTGAAGTAAGCGATCGGCTCGATTTTGATTCGGATATTGCCCTCGATCTTAGTATATTATTGCTTTTTTTATGACTACCCTCGAAAAACTTAAACCGGCCAAACAACAAGATGTAATTATCTATATGCCCTACTATGCCAAAAACAAGCAAAATTGGCTGCCCTATGCTTTAGGTCTCTATCATCAAGGATCTTTAGAAGGCGATCGCCAAATAGAAGGTGGGGGTGGAATTCCTTTTGTTGCCAGTTGGTTCGTATCCAAATTGCCAATGGAATTGACTCGCTGTCGCTTGCAATTTGAAGGCCAAGCAGAATTGAGTTATGAAGTAACTTTATCCAATTCTGAATTTATAGATTATCTCATAGAAGTGATTGTAAAATTTAAACGCTCTAAATCGACTGATTTTCCCAGAAAATTTTATCGCAAGCTTTTACGCTTTGAATAATCGTTTAATTTTGTCAACTGGACAAATATTTAAGTCGAGTTGACAAAAAATCGATCGTAACCTAGACCGTAAGAGAGATAAAATAAATCCTTAAACGGATGAAAGGAGAAAAGACTGTGGCAAATTCTGCCCATAAATTGCTGATCGGTTCGACAGAAGCTTATAGCGGTAAGTCAGCAACAATCCTAGGACTCGCTCCCTATCTTAAAGAAAAAGGATTATCCATTGCTTATAGCAAGCCGGTAGTAACTTCTAGCGATCGAGATAAAAAGCAAATAGTTGAAGACGATATTAAATTTATTGGCCAAACTCTCGAACTAACCCCAGAAAAAATCGGCTTGCCGATCTTACATCTCAATAATAAAACCATCAGCAATCGCCTCTCTGGAGAAACTGCCACAGAATATTCTCAATCTTTACAAGAATATGCCCAACAAACAACCGCAGATCTAATTCTCTTTGAAGGGCCCGATAATCTCTGGGAAGGTAGTTTATTCGGCCTTTCCGTGGGACAGATGGCTGAAATTATCGATGGTTCGATTTTATTGGTCTGTCGCTATCATTCCTTACTTTGTGTCGATAGTTTGCTAGCAGCCAAACAATATTTAGGCGATCGCCTGATCGGTGCGATCGTTAACGATATTCCTTTAAAAGATTTACAATCAGCGAACAAAATTAAACCTTATTTAGAAAAACAAGGAATCAGTATCTTTGGCATGATACCTCGCAACGATTTGCTTCGCAGCGTTAGCGTCCGCGAAATAGCCAAAAAATTAGATGCAAAAGTATTGTGTCGCGAAGATCGATTAGATTTAATGGCAGAAAGTCTCACTATCGGGGCAATGAATGTTAACTCGGCCTTGAAATATTTTCGTCAAAGAAAAAATATGGTTGTAGTCACTGGAGGCGATCGCACCGAGTTACAAATGGCTGCTTTAGAAACTTCGACTCAATGTCTGATTCTGACCGGACAATTACCACCTCAACCTTTAATTTTGTCCCGCGCTATCGATTTAGAAATCCCAATTTTATCGGTCAACCTCGATACCCTCACTACTGTAGAAATAGTTGACAACACCTTTGGCAAAGTCCCCCTTCAAGAACCAATTAAAGTCAATTGCATTCAAAATTTAATGAAACAACATTTTGATTGCGATCGCTTGTTGGATAAATTAGCGATCGAAACTCCAGTTATTGCTAAGTAAGCAAATCAGATTGGGGCTGTTTGGTTTTGGAAGCAAATATCAATATCCCTCACCATACTTCCCAACTTCGATCTAGAAATGCGATCGCAACTGCCTCAGAGTTTGTTAGCCAACAAATAACTACAATTTGAGACAATATAGATAAATTTTGGATCTCGAGCCTTAAACGTCGATCGATAATATTATGCAAACTCTTGAAAATCCCCAACAAAATAAAACACCCATCGATACCAAAATTAATCGACGCAAAACACGTCCGGTTAAAGTTGGAGATGTCATCATTGGCGGCGATAACCCTGTAGTCGTGCAGTCAATGATTAATGAAGATACCCTCGATATAGACGGTTCTGTAGCCGCTATTCGTCGTCTCCATGAAATTGGTTGCGAAATCGTTCGGGTTACTGTCCCCAGTATCGGCCATGCCAAAGCCTTAGCAGAAATTAAAGCAAAACTGGCTCTCACCTACAAACCAGTTCCCCTCGTCGCAGACGTTCACCACAACGGGATGAAAATAGCTCTAGAAGTAGCTAAACACGTCGATAAGGTGCGAATCAATCCCGGTTTGTATGTCTTTGAAAAACCGAAAAGCGATCGCACTGAATATACTGAAACAGAATTTAAGGAAATTGGGGCCAAAATTCGCGAAACTCTAGAGCCGTTAGTGGTTTCTTTGCGCGAACAAGGTAAAGCAATGCGGATCGGCGTAAATCACGGTTCTTTAGCAGAAAGAATGCTCTTTACCTACGGCGATACTCCCGAAGGAATGGTCGAATCTGCTCTCGAATTTATTAAGATTTGCGAATCTTTAGATTTTTATAATATTGTTATTTCGCTGAAAGCTTCTCGAGTCCCAGTCATGCTAGCGGCCTATCGTCTGATGGTGGCTCGTATGGACGAGTTAGGCATGGAGTATCCTTTACACTTGGGAGTAACCGAAGCCGGAGATGGAGAATACGGACGAATTAAATCTACTGCTGGGATCGGCACTCTCTTAGCTGACGGGATCGGCGATACGATTAGAGTTTCTTTGACAGAAGCTCCAGAAAAAGAAATTCCAGTTTGCTACAGTATTTTACAGGCTTTAGGGCTGCGTAAAACAATGGTTGAATACGTCGCTTGTCCTTCTTGCGGTCGTACTTTATTCAATCTTGAAGATGTTTTACACGACGTTCGCGAAGCAACCAAACACCTGACTGGTTTGGACATTGCAGTGATGGGCTGTATTGTTAACGGGCCTGGGGAAATGGCCGATGCAGATTATGGTTATGTTGGCAAACAACCCGGCTATATTTCTCTGTATCGCGGTAGAGAAGAGATTAAAAAAGTGCCCGAGTCTGAAGGAGTTCAGCAATTAATCGAGCTAATTAAAGCCGACGGCCGTTGGGTAGATCCTTAGAGAATTAGGGAGTAGGGAGATAGGGTTTTTAAGTTTGAAATTGATTCTAAAAATTGAAGATTAGCAAGACAGCAGAGTAAATATTAAACTTGAACCTCCTACCTAGACAGACTGACCCCTAACAAATTGACAAAAAAAAGTGCGATCGCTTATAACTAAAAATTCCAGCAGACTTGCTAGTAGAAAGAGAAGCGATCGCCTTGAATTATAATGATTTTTTAATATTATCAATCCAAATGATGATATCTTGGA
Organism: Prochloraceae cyanobacterium; assembly: GCA_030065265.1. Classification (GTDB taxonomy): domain Bacteria; phylum Cyanobacteriota; class Cyanobacteriia; order Cyanobacteriales; family JASJDA01; genus JASJDA01. The sequence goes on along the minus strand of JASJCW010000017.1, from coordinate 15,792 downwards.
TGGAAATTTTCAATAGAGAAAACATTCCTAGCACCAGAAGAAACAAACCCAAGAAAAAAATCTTGTCCATTAACAATAAACCCACCACAACTATAAAATAGGGTGCGATTATTGTGCTGATACCTTCAAACTTTTGAACTAATTCAGAATTATTTAAATTTCGCTCGTTCACAAAAATATTTTCCTCCGCGTTTCTTGAAGACGTTTCAGATGTAACCGTTACATCAGGGATAGTTTCAACTTCAACATTAGCTTGTCGAACTGGTCTAGGTGGTCTGGGTGGTTCGGATCTATTACCAAACATTTGTCAATCCCCCAATTAGTAGAAATTAGCTCGAAGCAAAAAAATCGAGTCTCGTTTCATCCCATTATAATGTTCCCGATCGCGGCACAAAACGCGCGATTATGGCAGCCAAAAATCAGGTAAAACACTTTCTGCAATGCTCCTCACAGTTCGATTAATCTCCCGGCCGACTTGAATGTGAGGCTCGTCTGGTTCTACAGGAACGATCCTAGCTTTTTGACCGATGCCAAACTTTTCGATCGCTAAATTAGCGGCTTCAAGTCCGGTAACGTAGGCTTTTTCTTGCGACCAAGAACCGTGATGGGTGACGATCCAATCTCCGCACATGAATAGATTGTCAATTGAAGTTTTGGCACTTAAAAGGTACTGGTAGCTTCCGGGTGCAAAATGAGTTACCCCTTGTTTAACTCGAATTATACTGCGATCGACTATCTTAGCCTGTCTGAATTGAGGGACGCAGATCCCCAGATCTCGATGTATTTTGGCAACAATTTGCTCGTCGCTCATCGGTAACAATTGATTGGCATGGTAGAAATCTACTTCAATAACGCTACCGGGTTCGTCTTTATATTCATCGTGAAGGTCGTTAAGATCGAAAAACGTCCAACCAGTAGTAGGATCGAAACCAAAACAAGCATTAGAAGGAAGGGGAATATTAACTTTGCGATCGAACCACAAACGACTCGCAAGAACGTCTATCCCTCCCAAATTAGTCAAATTGCGAAATTCGGCATAATCATTTAAAGTCTGACTGTTGGCAACAATCTTTTTAATTCCGCTCACGCTAACGCCAGAAATAACTGCATCAGCAGCAAACAATTCATCTCCACAAACAACACTTTTGACTCTGCCATCTTCATCTAAAATCAGATCGCTGACCCTTTTGTTGGTCAAAACTTTGCCACCAAGTTCTTCGATGCGCTTCACCCAGGGTTGAAAAATCTTCTCTCCCACCGTTCCCCGACACCAGACAACGTCAAAATCGGGTTGGTGAGCCAAAATGAAGTAATAGAGCATTCCTAGAGTTGCTGCAGCCGAACACTGTTCTCCAGGAGCAAACAAACCGACCAACAGCATCGGTTCAAAAGCATCTCGATACAACCGTGCTGAAACCCCATATTGTTTGAATAATTCTCGAGCCGTAATTTTATCGTAACGTTGCCAGGCTGCTTCAGAATTATCAAAATCGATCAGAGCGTATAACAAAGGTAAAGCCGAAAGTCGATCGACTAAAGGTAAACGCTGAAAACGAGTGTAAATAAAAGTGCCTAAAGGTGTTGGTAATAAAGGTTCGTTTTGAAAAATAGGCGATTCTACTTCCAAACCTGCTGGGGAATATTGGGAAGAGCGAGTAAAACGAGTAAAAGGATCGAGATTTAATTCTTTAACCAGACTGAAAATATTGCGATAAGGATACCAAAAGCCGTGAATACCCCCTTCAACCGATCGCCCTTTTTCGCTTTTAAAACCTGCAACCAAACCCCCAGGATAGGGTGCAGCTTCTAATAATGTTACATCATAGCCTTGTTTGGCAAGGTGATAAGTTGCCCCTAAACCAGCCCAACCCGCTCCAATGATAACTATTTTTTTTCGATCTGATGTTTCCGACATTGTTTACCAATTATAAATTTTTCTTTCTTCGATATTACCTAGTTATTTACTGATGCTAATGTTTTCAACTTCAGCCGCGATCGAGCAATAACTCTAATTTTGCGCCTAATTGAGAGGTTGAGTTTAATGTTCTTTTAGTAAAAAATAGTATTGCAATACAATTTTTTTGCTCAAAATCTGCGATCGAGATTACTTTTTTGGTAGTGAAAAGCGCAATAGTTTAAGCCACAAATAAAGAGGGTGAGATCGGGATTTAGTAGTGTCGATCTCGGTGCTAGAAACGCTGATTATCTTAATCTTGCTGCAGCCAGAAGTTTAATCTCTTATAAAGTAGTATATTTCGATCGCAGATAAGTGAATAAATCAAGACTTTTAGATTATAACTGCCAGTAAATGTTGTAGTTGCAGAGATCTAAATCAATGCGATCGGTAATATCTTTTTGATATTAATCGTTTCACCAAAAATAATGAATCTCTAGATTAATTGCAAGCTCGAATAACAATTGCAAATTAATGTCACTATTTAAATCTTGAGATACTTATAAAAATTCTTTTGAATTGTTGAGAAGCGAAGAGGGAATTATTCTGGTAACATAGTATCCTAGCTCTAGTTAAAAAAATAAATAATATCAATATGGCTATTGATAAGATAATAAAAAGACCGGTTGCATTAGATTTATATGCTGGTGCTGGGGGAATGTCTTTAGGTTTCGAGCAAGCAGGCTTTGACATACTGGCTGCCGTAGAAATAGATCCAATTCATTGTGCAGTTCATGAATTTAATTTCCCTTTTTGTTCGGTTATTTGCCGCAGCGTGGCTGAAATAACTGGAGCAGAAATTAGAGAAAAATCTCAGATTAAAGATCGAGAAATAGATCTTATTTTTGGCGGGCCTCCTTGTCAGGGTTTTTCCCTAATTGGTAAACGACATTTAGACGATCCTCGCAACAATCTGATCGGTCATTTTCTTCGTTTAATATTAGAATTACAACCTAAATATTTTGTCATGGAAAATGTTAAGGGAATTACTATCGGCAAACATCAAGAATTACTAAAAGAATTAATTATTGAATTTAATCAAAATGGTTATCGAGTCGAAGAAAAATATCAGGTATTGAATGCAGCAAATTATGGAGTTCCTCAAAACAGAGAAAGATTATTTTTGTTAGGATCTAGAAAAGATTTAGATTTACCAAAATACCCTAAAAAACAAACAATTCCACTGGGCAAAAAGAACCAGTTAAACTTACCAACAACTCCCACCGTTAATGATGCGATCGCAGATTTGCCAGAAGTTAACGATTATCCCGAATTAAATCGACAAGATTGGATAGTAGCAGAATATGGAAAACCAAGTAATTATGCAGGTAAATTGCGCGGTTTATACCCAATAGAAAATGATTTTTCCTATCCCAGAAAATGGGATTCTAGAATACTTACTAGCAGCGCAAACACCAAACACACCCAAAAATCGATCGCGAGATTTGCGGCAGCAGAACAGGGTAAAATAGAACCAATTAGTCGTTTTTTTAAATTAGCTCCAGACGGTTTATGCAACACTTTAAGAGCTGGAACTCCAAGTAGTAGAGGGGCATATACTTCTCCTCGACCAATTCATCCTTTTACACCGCGCTGCATTACCGTTAGAGAAGCAGCTAGATTGCATTCTTATCCAGATTGGTTTAGATTTCACGTCACTAAATGGCATGGTTTTCGACAAATTGGCAATTCAGTTCCGCCACTACTAGCAAAAGCAATAGGCCGGGAAATAATTAAAGCTTTAAAAATCCAACCAATTAAACCGACAGTAAAACAAGAATTAGGAAACAAAGAATTAATTACTCTGAAAATGGCTAGAGCTGCTCAATATTACAATGTAGATGCTCGTATCATTGCGCCGAGAATTAGAAGGATTCAAAAATAAGCTAGATCGATTATGAAATAGATTAAGAACCAAGTTTAAAAGCTTCTAAATACAAACTATAAGCCAAGCCAATTTTAAATATATTTAAAACTTCAAACCACAAAGCAAATCTCTTTTTTTCTTTGCTAAATCCCCTGCCCGCGCGACTATAAACTAAAATACTAACTACCTCAGTAAATAAGAGCAAAATCGCCGAAGCAGGAACGTCCTGACGGGCTGCTTGTCCGGCAGTTGTCACCACAGCAGAACCCATGAATACACCAAATAGCAAACTAATTAAAAGTAAAGCATTGCGTCGCCAAGGATTAGTAAATAATTCGCTCAGGCGATCGGACGCAGCAGTGACTAAAGTGTTAAACCGAGTTCTTTGCATAATTGATTGATGATTATTTCTCTATTTTATTGAGAAGCCATAAAGTAATTAAAAGACCAAAAAAGTGAGCCGTTACAGTAGCAGTATTAGCAGTAATATTAAACATATCAGCCGGAAGAATCAGAGTTTGATTGCTTTGATTTGCTCCAAATGTGAGGGGATTTTGAATTATGGCTTTGAAAACCAAAATTACTCCGACTATTGATTGAGTGCCAACGATCGATAGTGCAGTTCCGGTAAGATTTACCAACAATCCTAATTTTATGAATTTTATAGTATTCGTTTTGCTCGGACGTAAGGCAGGATTCTGCGCGAGCAATAAAGTCGCCATTTTAGTGTAGCGAAAATAGAAATAAATGCTCACAGCCAAACAAACTAAAGCGCAAATAGCAAAGAATATCCCGACTTCCGTACCTTGAACGGCTAGCTCAGAAGAAGGCTGAGATCCCAGTACGGCGATAATTAAAAAAACCGCAGAAATTACGCCTGTCAGAAGTTGAACCCAAAAACCAATCCAGCCAGACCATTTTAGGCTCGAAGAGATCGATCTTATTTTGGGAGGTATTCCAGAAGAATAGTTATCGGGCGGGAGGTTTTTACTCATAATAATAAATTGGCAACAATAGGCTCTCTGCTTCTATTTTCCACTGTTTGCCCAGGCGATCGCACCCGATCGGGGGAATTTTCGTTCATATTAGCAGAAAGATTTTAAACTATGATGTAGTAGAGAGTTAGCGAGGCGGTTGCAGATCAGCATCTGACTAAAGATAGCTTTTTCTGAGGAAAGTCCGGGCTCCTTAAAGACCAAACTTGCTGGGTAACGCCCAGTGCGGGCGACCGTGAGGATAGTGCCACAGAAACATACCGCCGATGCGATTTTCGCAGGTAAGGGTGCAAGGGTGCGGTAAGAGCGCACCAGCAGTATCGAGAGGTGCTGGCTAGGTAAACCCCGGTTGGGAGCAAGGTCGGAGGAATTAAGGTTGGTCTTTTACCGATTCCGTTGATTGAGTACCGCTAGAGGTGTCTGGTAACAGGCATCCCAGACAGATAACCGCCCTCGATCGCACGATCGAGAACAGAACCCGGCTTACGTTCTGACTCTCTTTATAATTTTTTAAAATCGATCTTTTAATGATTGAAGATTCTCGACGCAACAGAAAACTAAAACAGTTAATTCGCAAGTTAGGTTTAGACGATCGCGCTCCCATCAACTGGTCGATGCTAGATTTAGCTCTAACCCACCCGAGTGCTTCTCAAGATGCCAACTACCAGCAATTAGAATTTGTTGGCGACTCTGTCGTTCGCTTGCTCGCTTCGCAAATTTTACTCGAAACTTATCCCGATGCATCTGTGGGAGAATTTGCAGCAATTCGTTCGATTTTGGTTAGCGATCGCGTTTTGGCGGAGTTTGCTGAATTTTACAGTCTAGAACTATATTTAATTGTATCCCATAGTGCTGCTGCAGATTTTGCTGGAAGAACTTCCCGTTTAGCCGATGCTTTTGAAGCTTTGTTGGGCGCGCTTTATCTCAGCAATCAAACCATGTCTTTAATCCGTCCTTGGTTGGAGTTACCTTTAAAAAAGCAAGCGGCTAAAATTCGCCAAGATCCAGCTCTAGAGAATTATAAGGATGCCCTCCAAGAATGGACTCAAGGCAAATACAAAACTTTACCTGAATATCGGGTTAAAGAAAATACAAACGATGCGATCGAACAAGAACGTTTTATTGCTGAAGTGTGGCTGCAAGATCGCTATTTGGCTGCAGGTAAAGGCCGTTCTAAAAAATTAGCCGAGCAAGCAGCGGCTAAAACTGCTTTTCTAGCCGTCACAGAAGTAGAAACTGTTTCTGAGGAAAAATAAAGGGCGATCGCCCTTAAATATCTTTATCTGAAGAATAATTTAAAATATTATTGGGAGAAAAATCCATAGTGGTTGTCGTATCTATACGATTGCCCTTGCCGTTTTCTAATTCCGATTGAGGCACTAAAAGCAGAGTAATTGTTACTGTCGTTCCTTTGCCTAAACCTTGGCTGAATAAAGTTATATTTCCCCCCATCAACTCCATTAATTTGCGGGAGATAGCCAAACCCAAACCAGTCCCGCCAAATTTACGGGTAGTCGAACCATCAACTAACACAAAAGGACGGAACAGTTTACTTTGTCTTTCAGGAATAATACCAATTCCAGTATCTCTAATTTTAACTATGACAACTTGTCGATCTGTGTCGGGTTCGGAGGGATCTGGTTCTGTTTCAATTGTAGTTGTAACGTTAATACTTCCTGATTGAGTAAATTTGACTGCGTTAGAAATTGCATTGATTAAAACTTGTTTGAGTTTACCCCGATCTGCTTTGACGATTATATTTTCTCTTTCTTGTGATAAATTAAGCTCCAAGCCTTTATTTTTTATCCCGATCGCTTGCAGTTCGAGAGCTTCTTGAATGACTCTATTTAAATCGATCGATTCTGTTATCACTGAAAGCTTCCCAGCTTCGATTTTAGCCATATCTAAAATATCTTCAATGATGCCTTTAAGATGATTGGCTGCTTGGTAAGCTTTTTGTAAAAATTCTTTTTCTTCGGCCGCACCGTCACACAAATCTTCTTTAACGACGCTAATGCAGCCGATGATACCGTTCAAAGGGTTTCTTAATTCGTGAGAAGTAGTTCTGAGAAATTCTATTTTCAGCTGATTGGCATTTTCCGCTTCTTGCCAAGCTGCTTGTAATTTTTCTACTGTTTCGTTAAGAGCTGTTGATAATTGAGCGAATTCTTTAATCTGAAAATCTTGAGGAATAACAGCTTCAGATTCTAAATTTTGTTTGTTAATTGCGTAGTCTCTGAGTTTTTCGACCGGCCCTGCTAGTTCTCGAGCGACGTAGAGCATGACGAGAATGCTAGTAGCTAAAAGAGCCAAAGTCATAATAGCTAATACTATTTGAATATCTTTTAATTCTGATAAAGCTTGATTTAAAGGTGTAAATGAGATGACAATCCATTTTGTATTTCGATCTTCAGAAACTGGACTGGATATTGCAGTGTAACCAGCCAAGAATTTTACTTCTTCTTTGCCAAAGGAAAATAATTCAATGCGATCTCTGTTTCCGGCGATCGCACTTTCAAGTAACTCTTTGACTTTTCGAGCTTCAGGAATTTCTTGAATATTTTTGCCAACGAACTCAGCTCTCGGATGAGCTATGATTTCGCCTGATTCATTAATAATTGCTGGATAACCGTCTGAAATAATCGATTCTAATTGTTTTTTCTGAATTATTGAAGCTTTAGCAAAGAAACCATAGCGGAGTTTCCCCTCAAAATCATATACCGGAGCAGCAGCTAAGAGATTTAATTCAAAGTTTTGATTTTGATTTGACGCTGGCAGTATTTTAGTGTAAACCTTATCGCGATCTATCGGAATTGAATCTTCTGGTTGTTGCGGCGACCAGAGATCTGTGTCTATTTGATAAATTGGCAAATCTCCGCAAGTGCTAGCTCTAATTTTGCCGGTTTCTAGATCTTTAAGTTGCAGACATTCAATTTGAGTCGATAATTTTTTTGACAGTCGATCTAAAAATTTTTGCTGATCTTCTTGCCAATCTGCTTTAATTACTAAAGTTTCGCTGGCAGTGATTAAATTAGACTGCAGTGCTTCGATGGAACGATCTATACTTTCGGCTTTTGCTATTGCATTTTCTGTCAAATTTTGATGGGCTGTTTTCAAAAATGCCGAGCGAGCTTTTCTATAGGTAACATAAACCCCTACCAGCAAGACTGGAACGCTGATTAATAAAAGGCGGGATAATAGGATAGATCGAAATGAATATTTACCTTGTGCCATATGGGGGGCTGTATTTGAAAAATAGGGGTCTTATTTTAGTTTTATAAATTATGTTTTGGCACTCGGCCAAGGAGTTATTTACTTATTAAACTTTACTTTTAACGTAATTTCCATTACAAGATTGGCAGCAATATTTGAGAAGAACTATCGCGACCGCAACTTATCTTAACAGTAATTACTTTAGCTTCGATTAATCTTGCTCGATTGGCAGGAGTTAAAATACCTGGATTAACTGTATAAGCAGGAAAACAAGCACCACTCAAACTGAGACGCAAACAGTTACCTTTAGCAACAGTTGCACAAGTTGATTGTAACACGAGCTTTATATAATCTTGTTGGATTCGATCCGTAGAATAGCGGAAATGTCCCTGAGTAAAATTATACACTTTTCGATCGCAAGTTACTTGCGACATAACCGCAGACAAATCGAAAGTCGGTGTACTAGCATGGCAATCGATTTTAAGGACGATCTCACCGACTAGAGTGACATCAGTTTCAAAAGGAGCAGATGTATAGGTTACAACATCGCTGCGGCAATCTATAGTCGCGCGATCGAAAGCTCCAGATGGAAATGAAGCGTGACCGCCAAGAGCTGGAACTGGCCGCCAAGGATCGCTGACTAAAATATCTTGACTCGGTAATATCTCGGACAATTGCTGGGTTAATTTGCCGTCCGAATCGTCGATATTAGCCAAACCATTGCTGTCAAGATAAAAAGGTTGCAGCTCGGGTTGAGGGAAGCGATCTAAGTAACGCCAGCGATTAGCACCCATTTCAAAAAGCTTGACGGGCTTTTCTTGCAGAATCTGGTTGTCTCGATCTTTGAGAAAGCGATCGAACCACTCGATCTGTAAAGAATCGACTTGACTGACAGCAGCAGCACCGTAATCTTTCGCTCCTACTTTACGTCCCCAAGGTAAATGACCCCAAGGGCCGACAATTAAATGTTGGGGGAGGTCTGAATTGGCTACCATATATTTGTATAGATTGAGCGAACCTCGCAAATACGGATCGAACCAACCGCCAATATGCAGCATTGGCAAGTCAATTTTATCGATAAAATATTTTGGCGATAATTTTTGCCAGTAAGGATCTTCAGGATCGCTGCGATCTAACCAAGTATGATAAAAAGAATCGGGAGCAAGCTCGGATAAGATTTGCGGCGAGGCGGGAATTGGGTCGTATAAAGGCAAATTACGGGCAGCAGCATAAAGTTCTCGATATTTTCTTGCTTCGCCACGTACCTTAGCTTTAATAGCAGCCAATTGAATTGCCCAAGATAAATTACCCTGCAAGCAAAATGCCCCTCCTTCATAAGCCCAATCAGCATACAAGTCATATGCCAGCATTGCCGGACAAATTACCTTTAAAGCTGGGGGTTTACCAAGAGCTGCATACAGTTGAGTCATGCCCTGATAAGAAAAGCCGTACATGCCAACTTTGCCGTTACTCCCAGGCAAATTCGCCGCCCAATTAATGGTTTCAAAACCGTCTTCTACTTCTGTTTCAAATAATTGAAAATTTCCTTGACTCGTTCCCGTGCCGCGAACATCTTGCACGACAACAAGATAACCTCGAGCCGCATACCAACTAGGATGGGCATAAACTACGGTAGAAGCGATCGCCCGACCGTAAGGCTGTCGCATTAACAACACTGGAAATTGTTCTTTAGCACGATCCGGTTGATAAATATCGGCATCCAATCGCACTCCATCGCTAGTTTCCATCGATGCTGAATATTTTTTGACCTCAAACATATAAAAAAATTAATTATTATTGCGCCAAATCGCATCTGCAACTCGGCAAACATCGTAAATTTCTGGCACGTCATGAATTCTCAGCAAATCTGCTCCGCCGGCGATCGCCCCACAACAAGCTGCCGCAGTACCCCAAACGCGGTGTTTCGGATCGCTGCGATCGAGAATGTGACCGATAAAACTTTTACGAGACGGCCCGATTAAAATCGGAACTTCCAGACAAGTCAGTTCATCTAATCTTCTCAAGATTTCTAAATTTTGTTCGTAAGTTTTCGCAAAACCGATACCCGGATCGATAATAATCCGCGATCGTGCTACGCCGGTTTCGACAGCTATTTTAATGCGATCGAGGCAAAAACTAACAATCTCTTCGACTAAATCTCGATAATCGGTCATGGTTTGCATGTTTTGGGGCGTACCGCGAATGTGCATTAAAATTATTGGTGCTTTCAGTTCGGCTACTACCGCGAGCATATCTCGATCGTAAGTACCTCCAGAAATATCGTTGACGAGATCTGCTCCTGCTTCTATGGCCGCTCGAGCGACGCAAGCACGGGTGGTATCTATTGAAATTGGCACGTAGATATTCTGCGATCGCAATGCTTTAACGATCGGCACTACTCGCCCTAATTCTTCTTCGACACTAATTTGAGTAGCTCCGGGTCTAGTGGATTGCCCTCCTACGTCGATAATATCGGCACCACCAACGATTAGTTTTTTGGCTTGCGAGATTGCTGAATCTATGGTGTTATGCTCGCCCCCATCGCTAAAACTATCGGGAGTAACGTTCAAAATCCCCATTAGATAAGTCCGTTCTCCCCAAAAAAAGGAATGTCCTCTAACGTGTAAAGTTGATTTAGCCATTAGTTGTTTGTGGAAAACTTTTTGTTTGTCCTCTCTCAGTTGACGGTGCAAGGGTTAGCAGTTCCTAGATCGAAATTTTAGTTTGTTTCATTTAGCAAGTGCCAACTTTAGTATTTTGCCTTCTCAGCTTAATTGTCGATTCTGACAAAATCTGTTGTGACCTTGGTGTAAAAACGTTTTCATAAAGCCCTTATCCCTATCTTTTGAGGGCTGACCCGGAGGGAATGCACCGACCCAAAGGGCGGTAACTAATAACTATTGATAATTGACAATGCGAGCAAAACTTGTTGGTTCTAAGCTTGCACCTCCTACTAAAACTCCGTCAATTTCTGGTTGAGCCATAATTTCATCAATGTTATCGGGTTTAACAGATCCGCCGTATTGAATGGCAACATCTTTATTATCTAATTGAGAGCGAATTACACCAATCACTCGATTGGCTTCGATCGCTTCGCAAGTCTCTCCAGTTCCGATCGCCCAAATTGGTTCGTAAGCAACTACTAATTTACTCGTATCTATATCGATTAGATCTTGTCGAATTTGTTCGGTGACTATTTTTTCTGTTTGGCCTGCATCTCTTTGTTGTTTTGTTTCTCCGACACAAAGAATCGGAATCATGTTGTGATTTTGAGCTGCTTTAAGTCTTTTATTGACTGTTTCATCGGTTTCTCCAAAATATTGACGGCGTTCGCTGTGACCGACAATAACATAACTCACGCCAATTTCATCTAGCATTGTCCCAGATATTTCTCCTGTATATGCTCCTTTATCTTCCCAATGAATATTTTGCGCTCCTAAACTAATTCTGCTGCCATGTAAATTTTTCGACATGACGGCTAAACAGGTGAATGGAGAACATAAAACAATTTCTCGATCTGGGGGTGTATTATCTAATTTTGACTTGAATGATTGCAAAAACTCTGCAGATTCTGCCTGAGTTTTATGCATTTTCCAGTTTCCAGCAATGATAATTTTTCGCACAGCATTAACCAAGTCTACTTCAATAAATATTGCAAACTTCAGTTTATAGCTTTAGGGAAGTTAAGGGGAGATTATGGTAAAAGATTTTTAAACGAGTCTCGAATTTAAGGTAAATCGGTAAGTCTGGAGTCAAAAGAATCCCTGCGATCGCCAAAAATGGAGCTACAAATTTTCACGAGAAACTCCCTAACCCAGTCTTTCAAGACTATTGGATGAATCTAAAAAGTAACTTTTACAAGAGAAGTTAACAGATATAGGGGAGCAACTTGCAAGGAAGCAGACCGATATGACAATACAATTCCAGTCGTCGGTAGCCCTGACAAGTCAAGAGAATTAATCCCAATTGTCCAAAATAATGCGGGCCAATCTTTTGCCTTTGACTCCCATCCTTACTTTTCTAAGCAATTTACTCCTTAAGAGGCAAATAAATTATTTTAATTTTTGTTAAGTTTTATTTATAACTCAAAGAATATATATTTTGTTGCGTTCTTCAAACTAGCTTTCAATCCCGATACTTGACTCAACGACTATTAAAACAGCATCGCTCTCAAAGTCATAGATTGAAAAGTTGCTTCAAACAGATTAGGACTCAAGTCCCATGTAAATTTGGGAATTTAGTAGGATGCGCGAAAATCGCTCGAAATTTTACAATCCCAGTATTCGCTCGCAAAATTAAAGTATATATTCATTTTTCTTAAAATTAATTCAGGTAAAGAACTGTGACTCAACAAGTATCAAATCAAGATACTAATTCCAATCAAAATATTTCCGATCTCAACCAAGAATCGAAAAGATTTACTGACTCTTCAAGTTTAGGACTGTTAGGAGGAGTAAAAGGTCTGTTTTTTGGAATTGTAATCGGTATATTAGTTACGTTAGCAGGATCTCGCTTAATTTTAGATAGCAAATCCCAACAAAATACTAGCAATATTAAAAAAACCGCACTTCCCGCTAAACCAGTTGCTGGTAGTGTAACGGCTACGGAAGTAAATATTAGTGCAATTCCTCGCGCTTTAAAAGGATCTGGTAGCGTTACAGCGATAGAATTAATTCCCGTCTTATCTCAAGCAACTGGTTTGCAGATAACTGAAGTATTAGCAGATAACGGTGACTTTGTCAAGTCAGGGCAGGTTATCGCGCGCCTCAACGATCGCACGCTGCGGGCGCAACTAGCACAAGCAGAAGCAGATGTAGCGGCTGCTAGAGCAAGGTTACAAGAATTGTTAGCTGGCAACCGTCCCGAAGAAATTGCTCGGGCCAAACAAAATGTTAATTTTGCTGAAGCTGAAGTATCGCGGGCAACTTCGGAATTAGATTTAGCGAGAAAAAGAGTAAGACGAAATCAAAACCTGGAAGTAGCAGGGGCAATTACCCGCGATCGCCTCGACGAAATTCTCAATCAAGAAAGAATTAAAAATGCCGATTTGCAAAAAGCTAGAGCTAATGCAATCGAAGCCAGAGAGAGGTTAGCTGAGTTGCAAGCAGGAGCGCGATCGGAAGTCATCGCCAGATCTCGAGCCGAACTAGCACGAGCTGAAGCTCAAATGCTCTTGGCTAGGGAACAGTTAAATAATGCCACGATTACAGCCCCAGTAAGCGGCGAAATTGCCCGCAGAAATGCAAAAGTTGGCAATACTACTACTTCTTTTTCCCAAACTCCTTTATTTGAAATCATCGAAGGAGGGCGTTTAGAGCTACAAGTCAAGATTCCTGAAACAGAATTAAATGCCCTTCGTGCTGGACAAAAGGTTCAAATTAGTTCCGACTCCAATAGTAATTTAAACTTTTTCGGAACGGTTCGAGAAATCGACCCGGTGGTAGATGCAGAATCTCGCTTAGGGAAGGTTAAAATCGATTTACCTCAGAATAACTCTTTAAAACCGGGAATGTTCTTAGAAGCGTCAATTTTAACGGATACAGCCCCAGGTTTAAGCGTACCCGTTAGTGCTGTAATTCCTGAAGATGGCGATCGAGGAATCGTTTACAAATTAGAAAACGGCGATCTTGTCAAAGCCGTGGCGGTAAAAATGGGAGAAATTTTACCGAACAAAGAAGTAGAAATCCTGAGTGGCTTAGAAGCGGGCGATCGCATCGTGGTTAAAGGTGCGGGATATCTCAAAAATGGCGATCGCGTTCAAGTAGTTCAAAATTAATCTAAATATGTCTTTTCACGTATCAGCTTGGTCAATTAAAAACCCAGTGCCTACGATTATGTGCTTTTTAATTTTAGCCGTAGTCGGGATTGGATCTTTTCTCGGTTTAGGAATCGATAGCGCGCCAAATATCGATATTCCGGCCGTAACGGTAACTGTAACTCAAAGAGGCGCGGGGCCAGAAGAATTAGAATCGGAAGTAACTAAAAAAGTAGAAGATGCGGTAGCTAGTTTGGGAAATATCGACCAAATTATTTCTACTGTCACCGATGGAACTTCGACAACCACAATTAATTTTGTTTTGGGAACGGATACCGATCGCGCGACTAATGATGTTAGGGATGCCGTCGCTCAAATCAGACAAGATCTCCCCGACAGTATTAACGAGCCAATCGTTAAAAGGGTCGAATTTGCTGGTGGAGCAATCATGACCTATGCCGTTTCTGCAAAAGAGCGATCGGTGGAGGAGTTGAGCGATCTGGTCGATCGCAAAATCAGTCGAGAACTATTAAACGTCGAAGGAGTAGCCCAGATCGATCGCGAAGGGGGAGTGGATAGAGAAATCAGGGTAGATTTAGATCCGACTCGTCTTCAAGCTTACGATATCACCGCTACTGAAGTTAACCAGCAGGTTCGCAATTTTAATATTAATTTACCTGGAGGGCGATCTGAAATTGGCGGTAACGAACAAAATATTAGAACTTTAGGCAGCGCGAAAACAATCGCCGATCTGCGTCGACTACCGATAGTATTGAATAATGGCAATACCGTACCTCTAGAAAATTTAGGCAGCGTTAAGGATGGTTTTGCCGAAGCGCGATCGGCAGCTTTTCTGAACGGCGAACCTGTAGTTGCTTTTTCTGTAAGGAGAAGTACGGGAAGCACTTTAGTAACTGTCGAAGAAGGAATCAGAGAACGAGTTAAAGAATTAAAAACAACTCTTCCTGAAGATATTAAATTAAATTTAATATTTACCCGCGCCGATGCAATTCGTGCTTCTTATCGCGGTACTATCGACGGGGTAATATTCGGCTGTGTTTTAACTGTAATCGTTGTTGGTGTATTTTTGCGCGACTGGCGCGTTACTTTTATCGTCGGGATGGCTTTACCTTTATCGATCGTACCTACTTTTTGGACGATGCAAGCCTTAAACTATACCCTCAACGGAATGACCCTTTTAGCTTTAGCTTTAGCGGTAGGTAACTTGGTAGACGATGCTATTTGTACGATCGAAAATATCGATCGCCATTTACAAATGGGCAAAAAACCCTATCAAGCAGCTATGGATGGGGCTAAAGAAATTGGTTTGGCGGTTGTGGCGACTACTGCGACGGTTGTAGCGGTATTCCTTCCAGTTGCTTTTATGGGGGGCATTCCGGGGCAGTATTTTCAACCTTTCGGGGTAACTGTGGCTGTTTCTACCATGTTTTCTACTTTGGTAGCGACAACGATGACACCGATGTTGAGTGCTTATTTACTTAAATCTAAACCAAGCAATCGAAGATCGGAACAAGAGCAATTAGAAACCACTTTCGATCGCAACCGAAACAGACCTTTGCGTCCCTATCGTACCGTTCTCACCTGGGCATTAAGAAATAGAATTACTACTTTAATTATTGCTGTTGCTTTCTTTATCGGCAGCTTGCAATTAATCCCTTTTATTCCTAAAGGTTTATTTAATTCTGGGGATAGCGGTTTGAGCATTATTAATGTTAGTTTGCCTCCCGGATCGCGATTAGCAGAAACTACAGAAGTAACTCAACAGCTTAATAATATTTTGCAAAACAATTCGGCGGTAAAAAGTGTTTTTGCAACCATAGGAAGCGATAGTGCGATCGATTCTGGTAAGGTTTATATTAATTTAGTTCCTAAACAAGATCGCCAAGTTTCCCAACAAAAATTTGAAAACAATCTGCGATCTAATTTCTTAGAAATACCTGGTGCGAGGATCTCTTTTGCCAGTCGTGGGGCTGGAGGAAGCAGTAAA